>JBJEQH010000150.1:0-10349 GCA_051881655.1 Candidatus Heritagella sp.
TTCCCTTCTGCAGGCTGTCAATATTCATTCTCTGCGCCTCCTTTTACGCTTCTCCGGGCAAAGAGAGCCCCAGCAGTTTCATAATCAGAGCCATGCGCACATACACGCCGTTCTGCGCCTGCTCGAAATACGCGGCCCGGGGATCGTTGTCCACCTCGCCGGTGATCTCGTTCACACGGGGCAGCGGGTGCAGAATCGCCAGGCCCGGTTTGGCCGTTTCCAGCTTTTTCAGATCGAGAATATACGTATCCTTCAGCCGGATGTAATCCTCCTCGTTAAAGAATCGCTCGCGCTGCACACGGGTCATGTACAGAATATCCAGCTCGGGCATAACCTCTTCCATGGTGCGCACCTCCCGGAAAAAGTGCCCGCGGTCCTCGATGGCCTCCTGCCGGACATAATCGGGCAGCCGCAGCTCCTCCGGGGAGATCAGATAAAAACGGATATTCTCCTGCCGGGCCAGGGATTTGATCAGCGAGTGAACCGTGCGCCCGAATTTCAGGTCGCCGCACAGGCCGATGGTCAGATTGTCCAGCCGCCCGGTCTTCTGCCGGATGGTCATCAGGTCGGTCAGCGTCTGGGTCGGGTGCTGATGGCCGCCGTCGCCGGCATTGATGACCGGAATGCGCGAATAGCGGGCCGCCACCAGCGGCGCGCCCTCTTTGGGATGGCGCATGGCACAGATATCCGCATATCCCGAGATCACGCGGATGGTGTCCTCCACGCTCTCGCCCTTGGCCGCCGAGCTGGAGCTGGCCTCGGAAAAGCCCAGGGTGCTGCCCCCCAGGTTCAGCATGGCCGCCTCAAAGCTCAGGCGGGTGCGGGTGCTGGGCTCGTAAAAAAGGGTGGCCAGCTTTTTCCCCTCACAGACATGGCTGTATTTCTGCCGGTCGGCGGCGATGTCGTCGGCCCGGTCCAAAAGCTCCCCGATCTCCTGTTTGGAAAAATCCAGCGGGTCGATCATATGGCGCAGGATCATAAAACAGATCCTCTCCTTTCCCTGTTTTTCTTAAAAATGATGGGTTTCTTCCCCTGTGCGCCGGTGCGGCGCAGAGAAAAGGGATGTTCTTTGTTCCTTTCAAAAAACAAAGCCCATCCCCCTTTCTTTTTTCTTTTCGTATTATACCCGTTCTTTCCCGATTTGTCCACCGGTTTTTGCCCCGGCTTTCGGGGGCTTTCCCTTTTTCTCCGGGAAAAGGGCCGCTTTCTTGCTTTCCCCCGCAAAACATGGTAGAATCAGAATCATTCAGCTGTTATTCAATCACGAGGAGTTGATGATTCCATGGAGAGAACGGAAATCCGCCCGCTGTACGACCGGCTGATGGCGAATATGGAGACCGTTATCAAGGGGAAGAGCGAGGTCATCGGAAAGGTGATCCTGTGCCTTCTGTGCGGCGGCCATATTCTGCTGGAGGATCTGCCCGGCACCGGAAAAACCACCCTGATCAAGGCCCTGAGCAAATCCCTGGACTGCCGCTTTACCCGGGTGCAATTCACACCGGACCTGCTGCCCAGCGACCTGACCGGCGCCCACGTCTATTCCCAGAAAACCGGCGAATTCACCTTCCGCCCCGGCCCGGTTTTCACCAACCTGCTGCTGGCGGACGAGATCAACCGCGCCACCCCCCGCACCCAGTCCAGCCTGCTGGAGTGCATGGAGGAGGGCCAGGTCAGCATTGACGGCGAGACCATGAAGCTGAGCCAGCCGTTTTTCGTGGCCGCCACCCAGAATCCTATTGAAATCCAGGGGACCTTCCCCCTGCCGGAGGCCCAGCTGGACCGCTTTTTCATGCGGCTGTCCGTGGGATATCCGGAGGAGGAGCAGGAAAAAGAGATGCTGAAAGCTTTCCGCGAGAGCAGCCCGCTGGAGCAGATCCACGGCGTCGTCACCGCCGATGAGCTGCTTCAGGCCCGCCGGTGCATCCGGGAAATCCCGGTCAGCGACGCGGTGCTGACCTATCTGCAGCATCTGGTGGCCGCCACCCGCCGGGACGAAGCCATCCGCCTGGGCGTCAGCCCCCGCGGCTCGCTGGCTTTGCTGCGGGCCGCGCAGGCGCACGCGGCCATTTCCGGGCGGGAGAGCGTGTGGCCCGATGACGTGAAAGCGGTGTTCGGGGATGTGCTGGCCCACCGGATCCAGCTGCGCGGGCACAACCTGAACCAGTCTCCCCAGGCGCACCATGAAGCGCTGTCGCAGATACTGGCGCTGACGCCGGTGCCCACGGAAAAAGGGTGAGCCCCCATGACCATGCTGCTTGCCGTCGTGGTGCTGATCGCCGCTGCCGTTGCCCTGCAGGGAATGGTAATCAAGCGCTTTGCGTTCCGGCACCTGACCTATACCTGCCGCTTCAGCACCCAGGAGGCCACCGAGGGGGACGAGATCACCCTGGTTGAAGAGGTGGAAAACCGGGGGCTGCTGCCGCTGCCCTGGCTGAAAGCGGAGATTACCTCCTCCAAATGGCTGGAATTTGCCGGGTCCCAGTCGATGGTGACCGAGGAAACCCGGTTTGTCCCCAGCTTTTTCATGATGAAGGCCCACCACCGGGTCACCCGCTCCTGGAAGGTGCGGTGCACCAAGCGGGGCATTTACGACCTGAAAAAGGTGGTGCTGGTCACCACCGACCTGTTCGGCGGGAACTCCCCCTCTCAGGTGGTGCATGTGGACGCCCGGCTGACGGTACTGCCCGCCCCCGCCGACCTGACGCTGGATTTTCAGACGCCGCGCCACATGATCGGGGACGTGGTGGTGCGCCGGCACCTGCTGTCGGACCCCTTTCTGATCGCCGGTGTGCGGGAATACGCCCCGGGGGACACCATGAACCGCATCCACTGGCTGGCCACCGCCCGCCAGAACAACCTGATGGTGCACAACAACGAGTACTCCGCCGGGCAGAGCCTGTCGGTGATTTTGAATATGCAGAGCCGCTCGTACGAAAAGGACGGCGTGATCGACCGGGACAAAATCGAGGACGCCATCCGGGTGGCCGCCGGGTATTTTGACGATACGCTGCGCAGCGGCCTGCCGGTGCGCTTTCTGTGCAACGCCGGTCCCCTGCACAGCCGGGAACCGGTGGTTACCGGGGAGTACCACGGCCGCGAACACGTGCACGAGCTGCTGTGCCGCCTGGCGGCGCTGCCGCTTTTCAGCACCGAGAACTTCCCCACGTTCCTGGGGACCACCTGCCGGTCCCTGGACAGTAGCGACCTGGTTTTGATTACCTGCTATGTCAATGCCGAGATCTTCGCCTATGCCGCCGCCAAACAGGCCATGGGCTGCCGGGTCAAGATCATCCACATCGGCCCCATTCCGGAGAGCACCCGGCTCCCCGACGGGCTGGACATCTATACGTACAGAGAGGAGGAGCACCGTGCCGCAGGTAAACCATCCGCACCGCCCGCCGCATCCTGACCGCCCGTCCCTGTGGCAGCCGGTTCTGCGCATTGTCTCTCTCAGCGGAATGATGGCGGGGTTTTATCCCCTGTTCCTTCTGCTGGTCAACTACGCCTTCTGGGCGGACCGGCCGCTGCGGGCGCTCTGCTGCCTGCTGCCGTGCATGGCGGCAGGTTTTCTCTCCTTTTTCCTCGGCCGTTCGCTGTACAGTCCCATGCGCAGAAGGCGGCGCCCCCTGCCCGTGACTCTCCGCGTGACCGCCCGGTTCTTCCCCGGCGCGCTGCTGGCGGGGCTCGCCGCCGCTCTCCTGTACAGGCTGGCGGCGCCGGGCCTGCTGCTTGTCGCTCTCCCGCTGCTGCTTTTGCTGTACTGGGTGGGCGGGTCCCTGCTGCAGGGGCGGCTCTACCACCAGATTTACCGCCAGCAGGACCTGATGGTGCAGGTGATCCTCCATTTTCTCGTCCTGATTATCATGCTGCTGGCCGGGATCCCCTGCCGGGCCGAGCCCCTGATCGTCTCGCTGCTCACGGCCGCCTTTTTCTATGGGCTCAGCGCCAACCAGGGGAACCTCGATTACCTGATGGAGCGGCGGGGGCACGACCTGTCCCATCTGCCGCCGAAAATCCGCCGGTACAATGTGCGCCTGCTGGTGATCCTGTACGCCGTGATCGTGCTTCTGCTGTGTGCAAAGGACGCACTGGCCCAGCTGGTGCGCTGGGTGGTGGCCGGGCTGTATGTGGCGGTGTCGTTTCTGGCCGGCCTGCTCGCCCGGCTGTTCAGCGGCGGAGACGTCCCCGTGGAGGGGGGCGGCCCTTCGGATTTCTCCGATCTGCCCGCCGGGGAGCCGGACGGCGGAAACTGGTTTGCCCAGGTTTTCACCGTGATTCTGGCCCTGGTCCTATTGGCGGTGTTCCTGCGGTATCTGCCCCGGATGCTGCGGCTGCTCTCGGCCAAAATCCGGGCTCTGGCGGAGAGAATCCGCCGGTTTTTCCACCGGGAAGCCCCGATTTCCGGCCCCCGGGGGGAGGAAAACGACGAGTACACGGATGTGGAAACCGACCTGCAGCAGGAAAAAGCGCCGGAGCCCGAGGGGGAGGAGGCCCTCTCCCAGCGCCGGGCCCAGCGCCGGTTCCGCAGCCGTGTGAAGGCCTTTGACCGGATGGAACCGGGGGCGGAAAAGGAACGGGAGGGCTACCGGCTGCTGCTCTGCGGCATGAAGCTGCGCCGCATCCCCGTCTCCCAAAGCGACACCCCCCTTCAGACCGCGGCCCGCGTGCAGGAGGTTCTCTCCTCCATGGGCGCCGATTGGGCGGAAAACGCCCGGATTTACAGCGAGGTGCGCTACGGCGAAAACCGGGAACCGGATACGGCCCCCGTCTCCCGGCTGCTGCACGGACTCCTTCAGATGAAGCCCCTGCCGGAGCAGAGCCGCGGTCGGCTGCTGTAAGTGCAAAAGACGGTTTATTCCGGATAAAAAGCCGGAGGGCCTGCCCCATTACGGGCAGGCCCTCCTTTTTTGCCGGTTGGGAAAAGGAATCGCTTATTCGCGGCAGATGAACGTGCAACACTCGGTCTCCTGGCGGCTGCACACATGGTCCTTGCACCCGGAAACCCGCACGCGCTCGGCCTGGCAGACGCCGGTCTCGTTGTACACACAGCGTCTGGCTTCGCAGTCGATCGCCGTCTGGGGCTGGCAGCCGCTGCACCGGGCATTCTGCCCCGCCGATTTGGGCGAAAAGCTCAGGCAGCAGGTCTGGTCGCACACACAGGCGCTGTCGCCGTCCACCTGGATATCCGACAGGCTGCACAGTCCGTCCCCGTTGTGGGCGCAGGCTTTTACTTCACATACAAGATAGGCCATTTTCCGTTCCTCCCTATTCTTTCTCTTGCTTTTGTGTTTCTTTCGCGCCGTTTTTCTTTCTCCTGACGCACCTTCATCGTCCCCGTTTTCCGGGGTTTTTATGCACAGACGGAAAAAGAAACCGGCGGATTTTGGAAAAAGGGGCCAAAAAAGGCCCCTGGAGGCGATCATTTTCAAAAAATCCATTTTTTCCTTTCGTAATTTGTGATATAATAAGAGCACTATGTGCCAAAAGCCGCTTTTTCTGCCAAGAAGCCGCTTTTGGAAAATAGCATATCAAACGGGAAGAATCCGCCTATATACGGAGAATCCCCCATACGGAGGAATATCTATGAGTTTTCGCATTATTGGGACAGGCAGCCAGAAGCCGGCCTGTGTCAAAACCAACGAAGATCTGACCCAGTTCCTGGATACCTCGGACGAGTGGATCACCACCCGCACGGGGATCAAAGAGCGCCGCATTATCACCACCGAAACCCTGTCCGAGCTGGCCACCAAGGCGGCGGAACACGCGCTGGAGATGGCCGGGCTGAAAGCGGAGGACCTGGACTTTATCATCTGCTCCACCATCCGCGGCGACTACATCACCCCGTCGCTCGCCTGTGTGGTGGGCAAAAACCTGGGCGCCCACTGCCCGGCTTTTGATGTGAACGCCGCCTGCTCCGGCTTTATCTATGCCATGGACTGCGCCGCCGGGTACTTCGAGCGGGGCCGCGCCGAGCATATCCTGGTGGTCTCGGCCGAGGCCATGAGCAAGATGGTGGACTGGCACGACCGGGCCACCTGCGTGCTGTTCGGCGATTCGGCCGGCGCCGTGGTGATGGAGAAGGGCGACAGCCTGCTGTCGATCCGCCTGACCGCCGAGGGCAACACCGATTTCCTGCGCATTCCCAATGTCAACGGCAACTCCCCCTTCAGCGACAGCGTGGAGGAACCCCACTATCTGTACATGGACGGCCAGAACGTTTATAAATTCGCCGTCAACGCCATGAGCACCGATCTGAAATGGGTGATCGAGCAGGCCGGGCTGACGCAGAACGACGTAGACCACGTGCTGCCCCATCAGGCCAACATCCGCATTATCGAGACGGCCATGCGCAAGCTGAAAATCCCCCATGACCGCTATCACATCAACATCCAGCACTCCGGCAATACCAGCTCGGCCTGTATTCCCGTTCTGCTGGACGAGCTGAACCGGGCCGGTTCCCTCCACCGCGGCGAGATCATCGCCATGTCCGCCTTCGGCGGCGGCCTGACCACCGGGGCGGCCCTGCTGCGCTGGTAAGCCCGCGCTGCTTTTGACTATGATATAAAGGAGTTTGCGCCATGAAAAAAATCGCCTTTTTATTCAGCGGCCAGGGGGCCCAGTACCCCGGGATGGGCCAGAGCCTGTCGGAAAATTCCGCCGCTGCCAAAGCCGTATTCGCCGTTGCCGATGCGCAGCGCCCCGGCACCAGTGCCCAGTGCTTCTCCGGTACCAAAGAGGAGCTGAACCAGACCATCAACACCCAGCCGTGTGTGTACGCCGTGGATCTGGCCGCCGCCCGCGCCCTGCAGGAAAACGGGATCGAGCCCGCCTGTGTGGCCGGCTTCTCCCTGGGGGAAATCGCGGCCCTGACCTTTGCCGGTACCTTTGAGGAGGCGACCGGATTTGATTTTGTGTGCCACCGCGCCCGGTTTATGAGCGAAGCCACCGAGAAAACCGGCGGCAGCATGGCGGCCATTCTGAAGCTGTCGAACGAGAAGGTCAACGAGCTGGCCGCCGCGTACGACAAAGTGTTCCCCGTCAACTACAACTGCCCGGGGCAGGTCTCGTGCGCCGGGGACAAGGAACAGCTGGACGCCTTCTGCAAGGACTGCAAGGCAAACGGCGCCCGCGCCGTGCCGCTGGCCGTTTCCGGCGCCTTCCACTCGCCCTTTATGGATCCGGCCGCCGAGAGCCTGAAGCAGCAGCTGGAGAACACCCCGGTCCGGCCGGCTGTCACCCCCATCTACTCCAATAAAACCGCCGCCCTGTATCCCGCCGAAGAAGCCGGAATCCGGGAGAACATCGCCGATCAGGTCAACCACCCGGTCCGCTGGCAGGAAACGCTGGAAGCCATGTGGGAGAACGGCGTGACCGTGTTCATCGAGTGCGGCCCCGGCAAAACGCTGACCGGGCTGGTGAAGAAGACCCTGCCCCAGGCCGTTGCCTGCCGCGTGGAGGATGCCGATACCTTAAAAGAGACGCTGGATACGCTGGCCTCTCTGTGAGCATAGAAATCAGAGCCCTTCCGTAAGGGAACGGGAGAGAGAAAGGAAAGGAATGTTATTATGAAACTGCTTGCCAATAAAGTCGCGGCCGTCACCGGCGGCGCAACCGGCATCGGCCGCTCGATCTGCCTCGCTATGGCCGAACAGGGCGCCGACATCGCCATTTTGTACGTAGCGGTCATCCCCCAGGAAGTGGTGGACGAGACCGTGCGCGCCATTGAGGAGAAGGGCGTACACGCGAAGGCCTATGTGTGCGACGTCTCCAATTTCACCGAGACGGAGAACGTGATGAAGGAAGTCATCAAAGACATGGGCTCCATCGACATTCTGGTGAACAACGCCGGCATCACCCGCGACAACCTGATGGTCCGCATGAGCGAAGCGGACTTTGACGCGGTGATCAGCGTGAACCTCAAGGGGATGTTCAACACCATCCATGCCCTGTACCGCCCCATGATGAAGAAGGGCGGCCGCATTATCAACATCGCCTCGGTTTCCGGCATGATGGGCAACGTGGGCCAGGCGAACTACTCCGCGGCCAAGGCCGGCGTGATCGGCCTGACCAAGACCGTCGCCAAGGAGCTGGCCACCCGCAATGTGACGGTGAACGCCATCGCCCCCGGCTTTATCGCCACGAAGATGACCGAAGTGCTGAGCGACGCGGCCAAGGAGACCGCCCTGTCCGGCATTCCCATGAAGAAGATGGGCCGGCCCGAGGATATCGCCAATGCGGCGGTGTTCCTGGCCAGCGATATGGCTTCCTATATCACGGGCGAAGTGCTGCGCGTAGACGGCGGCATGTGCATGTAATCTAATTTTTTCGGAGGAGATACCATGACTAAACGTGTAGTAATCACCGGCCTGGGCACCATTTCGCCGGTTGGAAACGATGTTCCCACCGCCTGGCAGTCCCTGATCGAGGGCAAGTGCGGGATTGATACCATTTCCCATTTCGACCCCAAGGCCGACCCCAACTGCAAGGTCAGTGTGGCGGGCGAGGTGAAGAACTTTGACCCCACCCTGTACATGGAGAAGAGCGATGCGCGCAAGAGCGACCTGTATGCCCAGTACGCCATGGCGGCGGCAGTGCAGGCGGTGAACGACAGCGGCATCGAGGGGAAAGTGGCCAGCGACCGGCTGGGCGTGTACGTCGGCAGCGGCATCGGCGGCATGGGCACCTTTATGACCGAGGACAAAAAGTGGCTGGATAACGGCATGCGCAAGGTCAGCCCCTATTTCATCCCCATGCTGATCTCCAACATCGCTTCGGGCAACATCGCCATCCGGTTTAAGGCCAACGGCCCCTCCATGTGCATTGCCACGGCCTGCGCCACCTCCTGCAACTGCATCGGCGAGGCGTACCGCACCATCCGCTACGGCTATGCCGACGCCATGATTACCGGCGGCGCCGAGGCCACCATCAACCCCCTGGCCGTGGCCGGCTTTATGAACTGCAAGGCCCTGACGCTGGAGAGCGACCCGAAGAAAGCCTCGGTTCCCTTTGACAAGAACCGCAGCGGCTTTGTCATGGGCGAGGGCGGCGCCATGATGGTGCTGGAGGAATACGAGCACGCCGTACAGCGCGGCGCCCACATTTACGCCGAGATCGTCGGATACGGCAACACCAACGACGCCCACCACATGACCGCCCCGGATCCCGAGGCAAAGGGCTCGGCCCACGCCATCGAGCTGGCCATTGAAGAGGCCGGTATGCCCAAGGACGCCACCCTGTACATCAACGCCCACGGCACCAGCACCCACCTGAACGACCTGACCGAGACCAAGGCCTTTAAGCTGGCACTGGGCGAGGAAAATGCCCGCAAGGCCATGATCAGCTCCACCAAGAGCATGACCGGCCATATGCTGGGCGCCACCGGCGCTTTCGAGGCGATCGCCTGCGCCAAGGCCCTGGAGGAGGGCATCGTGCCCCCCACCATCGGATACACCGAGCCGGATCCGGAGTGCGACCTCGATTACACCCCCAACACGGCGAAAAAGGCGGATCTGCAGTATGCGATTTCCACCAACCTGGGCTTCGGCGGCCACAACGCCTGCCTGGTGCTGAAGAAGATCTGACGGCTGTATTTGCCAATACGATTGCATTGACAAATACGGAAAGGAGCGATGATTTGTGAACCGTGAGGAACTGAAAAACATCCTGCCCCACCGGGAACCCATGCTGCTGCTGGATGAAGCCGAGCTGACCGAAGAGGGCGAGGCCATCGGCCGCTACCGGGTCAAGGGCGACGAATTCTTCCTGCAGGGGCATTTCCCGGATATGCCGGTGATGCCCGGTGTGATCCAGCTGGAGATCATGGCCCAGACCTGCTGTGCGCTGATGCAGGACGAGGTAAAGGGCAAAAACACCCTGTACACCGGCCTGAACAACGTGAAATTCAAGGGCATGGTCCGCCCCGGCGACACGCTGGAAACCCACTGCAAAATCGTAAAGGCCCGCCCCCCCTTCTACTTTGCCGAGGGCAAGGGCTTTGTAAACGGCAAGCTGTGCGTAAAGGCGGAACTCAGCTTTGCCCTGACCCCGAAGGAATAAGGTTTTCCCTCAAGAGAAAAGGGCTCAGCAATTTTGGCTGGGCCCTTTTTCTGGTTTTCGGGGCTGCGGAAAATTCTTCCCTTCCCTTGTCTTTCCCAAAAAGGCGTGGTATACTGTAATCACTTTCATGGAGAAGAGCCAGTATACACCTCTTCATTCGGCGAAGAGGGGAGGAAAACGCCGTGGAACTGATTTGGGGCTGTATCGTTTTTGTTTTTGGCATTGGTTTTCTTTCAGCCATGTGGACGTCGCGGAAAGAAAAAAAGCGGAAAAAAGAGTACGAACAAAAGTGG
>JBJEQH010000151.1:0-2286 GCA_051881655.1 Candidatus Heritagella sp.
ATATTGACCACGTCCTCGCCATTAAGAATGTAATCCTCGTGAATTTGTATCATCAGCCTCCGCTGGATGCCGAAGAGGTTTTCCAGAAGCTGATGGAGTACAAAGAGCTGCTGGCCCCTTATGTGGCCGACACGACCGCTCTGCTGCATAAAGCAGTGAAGGAAGGGAAGACCTTTCTGCTGGAAGGGCAGCTGGGTTCTCTGAAGGATC
This sequence comes from Candidatus Heritagella sp., assembly GCA_051881655.1. Lineage (GTDB taxonomy): Bacteria > Bacillota > Clostridia > Oscillospirales > Acutalibacteraceae > Heritagella. The sequence continues at coordinate 211 of JBJEQH010000151.1, forward strand.
CGGATTTTGGTATTTATCCCATGGTAACCTCTTCCTCCACGCTGGCCGGTTATGGCGCTGTGGGCGCCGGCCTGCCGCCCTATGAGATCAAGCAGATTATCACGGTGGTGAAGGCTTACTCCAGTGCTGTGGGCGCCGGTGAGTTTGTCAGTGAGATCTTCGGGGAAGAAGCCGATGAGCTGCGCCGCCGCGGAGGCGATGGCGGCGAATACGGGGCCACCACGGGCCGTCCGCGCCGGATGGGCTGGCTGGATCTGGTTGCCTCCCGCTATGGCTGCCAGGTACAGGGGGCCACGGATGTGGCCTTTACGGTTCTGGATGCGCTGGGCTATCTGGATGAGATCCCGGTTTGTGTCGCCTATGAACTGGACGGCAAGCGGATTGACGAATTCCCCGTTACCAGCAAGCTCAAGCACTGCAAGCCCATTTATCAGGTACTTCCCGGTTGGAAGTGCGACATCCGCGGAATCCGCAAGTACGAGGATCTGCCGGAGAACTGCCGTAAATACATTGAGTTTGCGGAAAAGGAGATTGGTGTTCCCTTCACGATGATCAGCAATGGTCCGGCCCGTGAGGATATTATTTACCGCTGAAAAACGCAATAGTTCCAAAGCGCCGGCACAGGGTTTCCTGTGTTGGCGCTTATTTGGATTTTGTCTGGGTTTTCCGTTCGGATTATGTAACAAGGTGCGTGCACAATAAGGTAGAAAGGCGGTTGGTTCTATGTGTGGAATCGTAGGATATGTTGGTTTTGATCCCGCTACCCCCATTCTCTTAAAGGGATTGGAGAAACTGGAATATCGCGGTTATGATTCGGCCGGTGTGGCTGTTTATGATGAGAAAGATGGGCTTCGGATTGAAAAAGCAAAGGGGAAGCTCCGGGTTCTCTGTGAGAAACTGCATGACGGAAAAGATGTAAACGGCACCATTGGCATTGGGCATACGCGCTGGGCGACCCATGGCGCCCCCAGCGATATCAACTCCCATCCGCAGGTCAGCGATCACGGGAAGTTCGCCGTTGTACACAATGGGATTATCGAGAATTACCTGGCGCTGAAAGAGTTTTTGCTGGGCAAGGGGATTACGTTTGTGTCGGAAACCGACACAGAGGTCATCGCCCAGCTGCTGGAATACTATTACGAGGGGAATATTTTTTCCGCACTGGTCAAAGTGCTGCAGAAGCTGGAGGGCTCGTATGCGCTGGGGGTCATTTGTACGGACGCCCCGGATGAGCTGTATGCGGTCCGTAAGGACAGTCCACTGATCGTGGGTCTGGGAGAGGGTGAGAACTTTATTGCCTCGGATGTACCGGCCATTCTCTCCAAAACCCGGGATATCTACCGCCTGAAGGATCAGGAAATTGTAAAATTGACCCGCAGCCAGGTGGAAGTGTTCAACATGGACGGGGCCCGGATTGAAAAGGAAAAGGCCCATATCGACTGGGATGTGAACGCAGCGGAAAAAGGCGGGTACGAGCACTTCATGTTCAAAGAGATCATGGAGCAGCCCAAAGCCCTGCGCGATACCATTTCCCCCCGCCTGCGGGACGGCCGCATCGTTCTGGATGATATTACGCTGACCCGGGAACAGGTGGAAAAAATCCGCCGGATCTGTGTGGTGGCCTGTGGATCAGCCTATCATGTGGGAATGGTGGCCAAATATACCCTGGAAAAACTGACCCGCATCCCTGTGGAAGCCGAGGTCGCTTCGGAACTGCGGTACCGCGATCCGATTATTGATGAGAGTACCCTGGTGATCGTTGTCAGCCAGTCCGGCGAGACTGCCGACACGCTGGCCGCCCTGCGCGAAGCGAAAAAGCGCGGCGCGCGCGTTCTCTCCATTGTGAATGTGGTGGGCAGCTCGATTGCCAATGAATCGGATGACGTGATTTACACCTGGGCCGGACCGGAAATTGCCGTGGCCACGACAAAGGCTTACAGCACCCAACTGGCAGTGGTGTATATGATCGCCATCTATCTGGCGGATTTGCTGGGCAAACTCTCGCCCGGGGAATATGAGAACTATATTCAATGTCTGCAGAAGCTGCCGGAGCAGGTGGAGGATGCACTGAAGGAT
>JBJEQH010000152.1:0-10224 GCA_051881655.1 Candidatus Heritagella sp.
GAAAGAATAAAAGTCAAATACATTGGTGAAGATAACCCGATTTCTTTGCGAAACGGGAAGACGTATGAAGCAAGAATTCTTAAGAAAAACTGGTTTGGTATTGTTGATGAAACAAACGAAGAATATGCGTATCCCCCAGAATTATTTGAAATAATTGAAGAATAAAGCACTATGATTTCGCACAACGCTTTTGCTGTAGAAGTAGTCCCCGCGCATGCGGGAGTGATCCCGAAAAGGTTTTCAGCAAAAAACAGAGACTATATTTACACCATTAGAAATAATGGTTTTGGAATTCATGAAGTAATTGACAAAATGAAAAATATAGAGGATGCTAAATGTGGACAAAAACGAGGAAGTAAAAAAAGAATTGATAGAAAAACTAAAATCTATATCGACTGACAGAGATTTTGTACTGGCTATCATAAATATTGCCCGAACCGTTGAAGATCGGAAAGAAATTATTCACTTTATAGGCGATGGTGATGATGCAACAGATGAAAACACAATACTTTTCGCGCTGGCATTGAAAGAAGCAAGGGGAGATATATAGCGTAAATCACACAAACAGTACTCCCCACATATGTGGGGGTGATCCTTATATCGGTATGGTCGAGCGTGGAGAGAAAATTGTAGTCCCCGCGTATGCGGGGGTGATCCCCACTGTGGGATCAGTATAACAGGGTCATAAAAGTAGTCCCCGCGCATGCGGGGGTGATCTTTTCTGATAGTGTTGCTACTCTTTTGGATGAATATATAAAGAGGTGATTTGATGAGTGTTATTTTTTCAAATTGCATGGAATGCGGACATTTCCAAAAAGTAGATGAAAATGGAAAATGCATTTGCGATGCATTCCCGAATGGGATTTCTTTGAATTACATGTTCAGAAAAGAGCAAAACAAAAAAGATGAATGCAACAACGGAATAAAATTCAAAGCAGAATAGAAAGTACTCCCCGCATATGCGGGGGTGATCCTGCCATTGCCGCATCCTGATCATTCAGTACAAGAAAATCCCCCCAATGCGGGGGGGTTTTTGTTTCGGTTTTTGTTGGGCGGGGTGCATCCGCCCGGTTTGCTCCGGGGAAAATTCTCTTGCGCAAGCTGCCTTGCCTCTCTTATAATAAGAACAAAAACTTTCTATATGAAGGGAGAAGAGGGTTTTATGCCAATGGAGATCGTCCGGACAAAATACGGAAAGCTGCGGGGCGTTTTGCAGCAGGCCCCGTTTCAGGATCAGGTGGTTTTTAAGGGAGTCCCCTATGCACAGCCGCCGGTTGGCAGTTTGCGGTTTGCACCGCCGGTTCCGCTGCAGCCCTGGCAGGGGATCCTGGATTGCACGCAGGAAGCCCCTGCGGCCTGGCAGATTTTTCTGAATGCACAGCCCTATGAATCCGATTTCTTTTTCGGGGGATACCCGGATTGCAGTGAGGACTGCCTGTATATGGATATTACCACCGGCGCCCGGGAAGCCGGGGAAAAGAGGCCGGTGTATGTCTGGTTTCACGGCGGCGGGCTGAACGCGGGGTACTCCTACGAGCCGGAGTTTAACGGGAATGTGCTGGCCCAAAAGGGAGTTGTTGTGGTTTCCGTAGCGCAGCGGCTGAATGTTTTTGGGTATCTGGCGCTGCCGCAGCTGACCGCAGAGCGGGGAAAAAGCGGGAATTATGGCTTGATGGATGAAGGAATGGCGCTTCGGTGGATTGTGGAGAATATCGCCGCATTCGGCGGTGATCCGGAACAAATCACCGTAGGCGGCCAGTCCGGCGGAAGCCTGAAAGCGGGCATCCTTGCGTCTTCCCCTGTGACGGCCGGATTGGTTCGGCGGTGCATTGCGGAGAGCGGTCTGAAAATCGGACAGAAGTTCCTCACCCAACAGCAGGCGGAAGAGCAGGGGATCGAGTTCTTGAAGTCCTGCGGGATCGACCCGTCCATTTCCCTGGAAGAGCTTCGCCGGCTGCCGACGGAGGCCTTCCGGGCAAAGGGGCAAAAGGATTCCTATTCGGCGCCGGGGCAGCTGGTCTGGGATGGGGAATGGGTTCCCTGCCTGACCATGCGGGAATGCCTGGAGCAGTATGCCGGTGATGTGGATTTTCTGTGCGGAACCAATTTGGGAGAAGCGGATGTTACTGCGGGCACGAGCTTTGCCGGAAAGGGGGAGATCCGGACAAAAGAGGAGTTTGATTCGCTGTTTCGCGAGATCCTGGGCGATCGGTACGAGGATTTCCCTGCTCTGGTGCAGGGGGAAGAGAAATCTCTTTGGAAAACGGCAAGGGAGCTTGCCTCTATGGGATTGTGCAAAACCGGGCGGACCAATTTCAGCCGAAATCTGATGGTGGACCGCGTTTTCGGTATGCAGAGAAAAGAACGTGGGGAAAAAGGCCGCGTGTATGCCTATCTGTTTACCAGGGTGCTTCCCTGCCGGAGGGAGGACTACGGCACGGACAGAGACCCGGAGAGAGTGATGGTCTATCATTCCAGCGAGCTGTTCTATGTTTTTGCCTCGCTGCGCGACGGGGTTCCGCCGGTAAGACCCTGGCAGCCGGAGGATTTTGATCTGGCGGAAAAACTCAGCTCTTACTGGGCAAACTTTATCAAAACGGGGGACCCCAACGGGAATGACCTCCCTGATTGGCCGCAGGCAGGGGATGACTACGGCTGGATGCGGCTGGATGTCTGCCTGAAAGGGGAGAAGGGTCTGAACAGCGCCCTCGAAAAACGGACAGAGGAATTCGTGCGCGGGGAGTATTTTGCGGGGCCGGCCCACGGAAAATAACGGGGAAATGCCCCCCTGCTTTTAAAAAGGATAAATTTCCTGTTTTTTCTCGCTTTTTTGCGTTTCTTATGCTATAATCAAACGTTAGAGAATCATCCGGGATTACGATAGGGAAAATAGAGCCGGGTGACGTGAAATTTTTATACGGGAGAGTATGCTATGCCGAAGAGAACCGATATCCATAAGGTGCTGATTATTGGCTCCGGTCCGATCGTGATTGGGCAGGCCTGTGAATTCGATTATTCCGGAACACAGGCGTGCAAGGCCCTGCGCAAGCTGGGATATGAGATTGTCCTGGTCAATTCCAATCCTGCCACGATTATGACGGATCCGGAAACGGCAGATGTGACGTATATCGAGCCGCTGAATGTGGAGCGCCTGGAGCAGATTATTGCCAAAGAGCGCCCCGATGCCCTGCTGCCTAACCTGGGGGGCCAGTCCGGTTTGAACCTGTGCGCCGAGCTGAATAAGGCGGGCGTGCTGGACAAGTACAACGTAAAAGTAATCGGTGTGCAGGTGGATGCCATCGAGCGCGGCGAGGACCGGATCGAATTTAAAAAGACCATGAACCGCCTGGGAATTGAAATGGCCCGCAGTGAAGTGGCCTATTCCGTGGAGGAAGCCCTGAAGATTGCGGATGACCTGGGGTATCCCGTTGTTCTGCGCCCGGCCTATACCATGGGCGGAGCCGGCGGCGGACTGGTGTACAATCGGGACGAGCTGAAAACAGTTTGCGCCAGAGGTCTGCAGGCCAGTCTGGTCGGTCAGGTGCTGGTGGAGGAATCCATTCTTGGCTGGGAAGAACTGGAGCTGGAGGTTGTCCGTGATGCGGACAACAATATCATCACGGTTTGCTTTATTGAGAACATTGATCCGCTGGGCGTGCACACGGGCGATTCCTTCTGCGCCGCGCCCATGCTGACGATCTCGGAGGAATGCCAGAAGCGGCTGCAGGAGCAGGCCTATAAGATTGTGGAGTCCGTGCAGGTAATCGGCGGCACCAATGTACAGTTTGCCCATGATCCCGTCACGGACCGGATTGTGGTTATCGAGATCAACCCCCGCACCTCCCGTTCTTCGGCGCTGGCCTCCAAGGCGACCGGTTTCCCCATTGCCCTGGTCTCTGCCATGCTGGCGGCCGGTTTAACCCTGAAGGATATTCCCTGCGGCAAGTACGGCACGCTGGATAAATACGTGCCGGACGGCGACTATGTGGTGATCAAATTCGCGCGCTGGGCCTTTGAAAAGTTCAAGGGAGTCCAGGACAAGCTGGGCACACAGATGCGCGCTGTCGGCGAAGTGATGAGCATCGGGAAGACCTATAAAGAGGCCTTCCAGAAAGCGATTCGCAGTTTGGAAACCGGGCGCTATGGCCTTGGCCACGCGAAGGATTTCGATACGCTTTCCAAGGAAGAGCTTCTCAAACGGCTGATCACGCCGTCCAGTGAACGCCATTTCCTGATGTACGAAGCACTGCGCAAGGGCGCTACGGTCGAGGAAATCTTTGAAATCACCAAGGTGAAAACCTGGTTTATCGAGCAGATGAAGGAACTGGTTGAGGAAGAAGAAGCCCTGATGGCCAGCAAAGGGAAGCTGCCCCCGGATGGCCAGCTGATTGCGGCGAAGAAGGATGGCTTCTCGGATAAATATCTCAGCCAGCTGCTGGAAATCCCGGAGGAGGATATCCGCAACCACCGCATTTCCCTGGGAGTGGAGGAAGCCTGGGAGGGCGTCCATGTCAGCGGAACGCCGGACAGCGCCTATTACTACTCCACCTATAATGCGCCGGACAAGAGTGTCGCCAGCGAGGGGAAGCCGAAGATCATGATCCTGGGCGGCGGCCCCAACCGGATCGGACAGGGCATTGAGTTTGACTACTGCTGTGTCCACGCTGCTATGGCACTGAAAAAGCTCGGGTTTGAGACGATTATTGTCAACTGCAATCCCGAGACGGTCTCGACGGACTATGATACCTCCGATAAGCTGTATTTCGAACCGCTGACGCTGGAGGATGTACTCAGCATCTATAAAAAGGAAAAGCCGCTGGGCGTTATCGCACAGTTTGGCGGGCAGACGCCCCTCAATTTGGCCTCGGATCTGGAAAAGAACGGGGTCAAGATCCTGGGCACCTCTCCGGCCGTGATTGACCTGGCAGAGGACCGCGATCTGTTCCGCGCCATGATGGACAAGCTGGAAATTCCCATGCCGGAATCGGGTATGGCCACTACCGTAGAAGAGGCCATCTCCATCGCCAATGGAATTGGGTACCCGGTTATGGTTCGCCCGTCCTATGTGCTGGGCGGCCGCGGGATGGAAGTGGTGTATGATGACGAGAGCATGGCCGGTTATATGCGCGCGGCTGTCGGTGTAACGCCGGACCGGCCGATTCTGATCGACCGCTTCCTGAATCACGCCATGGAGTGCGAAGCGGATGCCATCAGCGACGGCACGCACGCATTTGTTCCCGCCGTTATGGAGCATGTCGAGCTGGCCGGCGTGCACTCCGGTGACTCGGCCTGTATTCTTCCCTCTGTGCATATCTCGCCGGAAAATGTGGCGATTATCAAGGAGTACACCCGTAAAATTGCGGAGGAAATGCATGTGCGCGGCCTGATGAATATGCAGTATGCCATTGAGAACGGGAAGGTGTATGTGCTCGAGGCCAATCCCCGTGCTTCCCGTACGGTTCCGCTGGTCTCGAAGGTGTGCAACATCCGCATGGTTCCCCTGGCTACCGAGATCATCACCGCGGAACTGACGGGGCGTCCCTCTCCCATTGAAAACCTGAAAGAGCAGCAGATCCCCTACTATGGGGTCAAGGAGGCCGCCTTCCCGTTCAATATGTTCCAGGAGGTGGATCCCATCCTTGGGCCGGAGATGCGTTCCACCGGTGAAGTGCTGGGTCTGTCCCGCTCTTATGGCGAGGCGTTCTTTAAAGCGCAGGAAGCGGTCCAGTCGAAGCTGCCGCTGGAGGGCACGGTGCTCATCTCCGTCAACGATAAGGATAAGGACGAGGTTCTGGACGTAGCCAGAAGCCTGGCGGCGGATGGATTTACCATTCTGGCCACCAGCGGAACCTATGCCGCGCTGAAAGCAGCCGGTATTCAGGCACAGAAGGCCAAGAAGCTGGTGGAGGGCCGTCCCAATATTCTGGATCTGATCACCAACGGCTCTATCCAGATGGTGATCAATACCCCCCGCAACAAGGACGCCATGAATGACGACAGTTATCTGCGTAAGGCGGCCATTAAGGCAAAAACGCCTTATATGACGACGGTGGCTGCCGCCAAAGCCGCTGCGGATGGTATTCACTATGTGAAAAAGCATGGCAGCAGCGAGGTGCAGTCGCTGCAGTCCCTCCACAGAGAGATTCAGCCGAAAGCGGAATAAGAAATTTGCAACAGAAAGAGGTTGGCAATTGCCAGCCTCTTTTTTTGTCATAATTTTGATATGAGAGCGGGAAAATTTACAAAAACCGGCGGCTTGCTCCACAGATTCTCGTGGAATATAATAAATTTATATTCGTTCATTGGATGCTTTTAGGAAAAGAGACAATTTGTAGAAGGGATGAGGAACGATGTCACTGGTAAATATGAATTTCCAAAGTCAGTATCTCGGCGGAAATACGGAGATTACCGTGATCCTGCCGGATAAACCCTGGGAAGAGGAACCGAAAAAGTTTTATGACCGGAAGAAAAAGTATCCGGTGCTCTGGCTGCTGCACGGTACCTATGGTGATCACACCGACTGGCTGCGCAAATCCAATATTGAAGTGTATGCCTGTGAGAAAGATCTGATCGTTGTCTGCCCCAGCGGCATGAACGCCAACTACGCCAACTGGCCGAACTTCGGCACGGGGTATGCGATGTACGACTTTTTCTTTGAGGAGCTGATGCCCCTGATCTACGGGTGGTTCCCGGCCTCGGATAAGAGAGAGGACAATTTTATCGCGGGACTGTCCATGGGTGCCCGGGGAACCTGTGTGTATGCATTCAGCCATCCGGAAAAGTTTGCGGCGGCGGCGGCGCTTTCCGGTACACCCCGGAATTTTGCCACCATGCCGGAGCGCGAGCCCAGAATGTGGGCGCGCATGGAAAAGGCCTCTCACAATTATGAGAACATGGAGGCGTTCCTGAATTCCCCCGAAAACACCTGGAAAATTGTGACAGAAAAAGCGGGAACCGGTGAACTGCCGCGGCTGTATTTTGCCTGTGGAGAGGATGATATGCTGTATCAGGCGTTCCTCGACTTCCGGGAGTACGCCAAAGAAATAGAGCTGGATGCCACGTTTGAATCCATTCCCGGCTACCGCCATGAATGGCGTTTTTGGGATCTGACCATCCAAAAGGCGCTGTCTTTCTTTGGGATGGACCGCATGGATGCCGGAAATCCGTACTAAAATACCGGGAGAAGCGGGAGTACAGTTTTCTGTACTCCCTTTTTCGCGCATTTTCTGGATCCGTCCTTTACAGAAAAGGATGCAGAACGTATAATGGACACAAAACCACGGGAAAGGAGGCTGTTCTGTGCAAAGGGAGAGAGAAATCGCCCGGTGGGCCGCCGAAAAAATCAAAGAGGCAGGCGGCCGCGCTTTCTTTGTGGGCGGCTGTGTGCGGGATCAATATACCGGATATGAGTGCAAGGACCTGGATATAGAGATTTACGGAATTTCGCAGGAACAGCTGCTTGAAATTCTTCAGCAGATGGGGCCGGTGGATCTGGTGGGAAAATCCTTTGGTGTGTACAAAGTGGCCGGTGTGAACGTGGATTTTGCTTTTCCGCGCCGGGAGAGAAAAAGCGGAGAGGGCCACCGCGCTTTTCAGATCCGGTCAGATCCGTTTATGGATCCCAAAGAAGCCTGTTCCCGCCGGGATTTTACTGTCAATGCCATGATGCAGGATGTGCTGACCGGCGAGATTCTGGATTACTATGGGGGAAAAAGGGATCTGGAAGAAAAAAGGATTTGTCATATCCACCCTGCCTCTTTTCGGGAGGATTCACTCCGGGTCTTTCGTGCCGCGCAGTTTTCCGCCCGGTTGCAGTTTACGATTGCGCCGCAGACAGTGGAACTGTGCCGTCAAATCCCGGTGGACGATTTACCCGGAGAACGGGTGGAGGAAGAGCTGAAAAAAGCACTGCTGAAAGCTGCGAAGCCTTCTGTCTTTTTCCAGACCCTTCGGCAGATGGATCATTTACACGAGTGGTTCCCGGAAATTGACCGTTTGGTGGGGGTAGAGCAGCGTGCGGACGCGCATCCCGAGGGGGATGTGTATACCCATACCCTGATGGTTCTGGACCAGGCTGCCCTGCTGCGTGATAAAGCCCATCATCCGTACGATCTGATGCTGGCGGCCTGTACCCATGATTTGGGAAAAGCGGTGACCACTCAGATGCGAAATGGGAAAATTCAATCGCTGGGCCATGAGCAGGCGGGAGTTCCCCTGGCCCTGGCAATGCTTTCCCGGCTGAGAATAGCGGGGGATATACAGAAACGGGTGCTCAATTGGACGGAGAATCATATGCGGCCCGGCGCCATGGCCCTTTCCTCGTCCCGAAAGAGCCGAACCAATCTGTTTCTTGACCGGGTGGAGGATCCTGCGGATCTTCTTTTGTTGGCACAAGCAGACTGTAAAGGCAAAAGCCTTCCAGTTAGTTTTGAAAGAGAAGAGCAGTTTTGGCGGGAACGGATGCAGGTTTATAGAGATAATGTAAAGGAAAACCCCTTTCCTACAGGGAGGGAACTGCTTGCACTGGGGATTCCGCCCGGTAAGCACATGGGCCCCCTGCTGCAGCAGGCGCGAAATCAGATTCTGTGCGGAGATCGCCGTGAGACGGCCCTGCGCAATGCCGTGCGCGCATATGATCGCATGAAAAAGGAGAGTAAGGAAGATGAATAAGCAGGGGGATTCCTGTGGGCAGGGATTTGTGGCATATCATGTGGTAACCTCCTGTCCTATGGAGGTGGGGCAGCGGATTCGCTTTGACAGGGCGCATCCCAATGGAGTGTTCCATCGTGTGAAGGCGAAAGAAGAGGAGATCCGGCGGATCAAAGCGCACCCGGAAGAGTGGATGGGAAAAGCACTTCCGCATCATACCATGGTAGCTCTGCGCGAACTGGCGCTGGAAGAAGTGCGCGTTGCCCGTTTTCCCGATCTGCCTTCCCGCCTTCATTGTCTGTATGTCTCCGGACAGCTGGAACAGGCGGAAAAATGGGCCCGGTGGTTTGCCGATTGGGGACGCGAGGTTCTGCAGATTGTAAAGCTGAGCATCCGGGGCCGACGTTTTCAGGGAAACGCCAATCTGTGCTTTTCGGCGGGGGTGGATCATGAGAAGAATCTTCTTCTGGCGGAAAAATACTGGGATGTTGCCCCTGACCCCACGGGGGAGACGCCGATTTGGGAGGAACTGGTGGATGGAGACATCACGGTAACGGAAATCCTTTGGGAAAAACAGAAAGAGGAGAAGTAGGAAACATGGAGAATTTAATTTTTAGCCTGAACGCAACGGTTCCGGTTTTTGCCCTGATGCTGCTGGGAATCTTCTTTCGCAAAATAGGATGGATGGAAGAGGGATTTGCCGCAAAAATCAATTCCTTCGTGTTTCGGGCCGCTCTGCCGGCGCTTTTGTTTTCCGATCTGGCCACGGTGGATTTTCAAAAAACATGGGATTCCTCTTTTGTCCTCTATTGCTTTGGGGTTACCCTGCTGTGCATTTTGCTGGCCTTCTTTTTTTCCTGTTTTCTGCGCGATCGGTCGGTTCAGGGGGAATTTATTCAGGCCTCGTATCGCAGCAGTGCGGCTCTGCTGGGGATTGCGCTGATCCAGAATATTTACGGCAATGCCGGAATGGCCCCGCTGATGATCATCGGCAGCGTACCGCTTTACAATGTGATGGCCGTGGTGGTGCTCGCGTTGTTTCGGCCGCAGCGCAGCCGGTTTGACCGTGCCTTTTGGAAAAAGACCGGCATGGACGTTATAAAAAATCCCATTTTGATTGGGATTCTGGCGGGGCTGTTGTGGTCACTGCTGCGCATTCCCATGCCCGCGATTCTGGGGAAAATAACGGGGTCGCTGGGAAATGTGGCAACCCCGATGGGGTTGATTGCCATGGGTGCCTCGTTCCAGGGAAGAAAAGCCCTGCAAAAAGCAAAACCGGCCGCGGCGGCATCTTTTCTCAAACTGATTGGGTTTGCGGCCATTTTTCTGCCGGCGGCGGTGCTGTGCGGATTCCGGCAGGAAGCGCTGGTCGCCATTTTGATTATGCTGGGATCGCCTACAACGGTCAGCGGTTTTGTGATGGCCCGCAATATGGGGCATGAGGGAGTGCTGACCGCCAGTGTTGTCATGCTGACAACGCTGCTCAGCGCTTTTACCATTACGGCATGGATTTATCTTTTGCGCTGCCTGGCCCTGATTTGAAGGAGGAAAGAAAGCGATGAAAATTTTTTTAAA
>JBJEQH010000153.1:0-10163 GCA_051881655.1 Candidatus Heritagella sp.
GTATACACAGCAGGCGGTTCGCGAGGGGATCAGCGGCACGGAGTACACCTATGAATACGTGTGTTCCGATGGCGTGCGGGATACAGTCTCGGTCACGGTAGCGCCGGACGGGACCGTGGCGAGTTACTTTGCCCTGTACACCACAGCCGGCGGAATGACCCAGGCCGAAAAGGACCAACTGATGGCGATTCTGGATGAGCATGCCCGGCAGCAGTGCGAGGCCCTGGGAGACGAGAGTTATCGGGTGGAGGATCAGCTGTTCGGCTATGACGAGAGCGGCACGGCCTATGTGTGTGCCTCAGTCCTCTATTCCGACGGAAGCGGGGAAATCGGCCGGGGCTATAATGTGTACGCCGACGGCCGGGTAGAACCCTGGAACTGAGAAAACGGAAAAGCCTGTCATGGAAAAAGCAGAAGGGGGCCCGGGAAACCGGACCCCCTTTCTGGAGCAAAAAAGAAAGCCGTGATGGATCATTCCATCACGGCTTTTGGCGGAGAGGAAGCGACTCGAACGCTCAATGCCTTGTGGGCACACCACATTTCCAATGTGGCTCCTTACCATTAGAATACCTCTCCATGGCAATCTGTCGGGTGTGATTCACTCAGCGACGGGTATTATTATATCGCAGAGAAATGAAAAAAGCAAGGGGAAAATAAAATTTTTTGAAAAATATTTCTGCGGGCCGGTTTCCGGCCCGCTTTTGCTTGCGAGTCCGAACTTTCGTGTTATAATAGGGAAGGAAAACGGGGAGAGGGCGGACTGCCCTTTTCTCAATGGAAATGAAGGAGTTAGGAAGCTATGAATCGAACCGAAATTGCGGCGCTGTACGCCGATGCGCAGCCCTTCGGCGGGAAAACGGTGACGGTGTGCGGCTGGGTCCGCTCGATCCGCGACAGCAAGGCGCTGGGCTTTATCGACCTGAACGATGGCAGCTGCTTTAAGGGTGTGCAGATTGTCTTCGAAGACGGGAAAGTGGACAACTTCCACGAGATTGCCAAACAGAATGTGGGGTGCGCCCTGCGCGTTACGGGGGAAGTGTTGCTGACCCCGCAGGCCAAGCAGCCCTTTGAAATCCATGCCCGTGAAATTGTGGTCGAGGGGCCGAGCACGCCGGAGTACCCGCTGCAGAAAAAGCGCCACAGCATGGAGTATCTGCGCACCATCGCCCATCTGCGCCCGCGCACCAATACGTTCAGCGCGGCGTTCCGGGTGCGCTCGGCGGCGGCCTTTGCCATTCATAAATTCTTCCAGGAGCGCGGCTTTGTTTACGCCCATACGCCCCTGATCACCGGCAGCGACTGCGAGGGCGCCGGCGAGATGTTCCATGTGACCACCCTGGATCTGGAAAATCCGCCCCGTACCGAGGACGGCAAAGTGGACTACAAAGAGGATTTCTTCCAGAAGCCCACGTCTCTGACCGTCTCCGGTCAGCTGGAGGCCGAGTGCATGGCCATGGCATTTGGAAAGGTGTATACGTTTGGGCCCACCTTCCGCGCCGAGAAGTCCTACACCCAGCGCCATGCGGCGGAATTCTGGATGATCGAACCGGAAATGGCATTCTGCGACCTGCAGGAGGACATGGAAGTTGCCAAGGATATGATCCAGTATGTCATCCGTTATGTGATGGATACCTGCCCGCAGGATCTGGCTTTCTTCAATCAGTTCATGGACAAGGGATTGCTCCAGCGGCTGGAGCATGTGGCCACCAGTGATTTTGCCAAGGTCACATACACCGAGGCCATTGAAATTCTGGAAAAGCACAATGATGCCTTTGAGTATAAGGTCCAGTGGGGCAGCGATCTGCAGACCGAGCACGAGAAGTACCTGACCGAGCAGATTTTCGGCAAGCCCGTGTTCGTAACGGATTACCCCAAGGAGATCAAGGCTTTCTATATGCGCCAGAATGACGATGGAAAAACGGTGGCGGCGGTGGATATGCTGGTGCCCGGAATCGGCGAGATCATCGGCGGCAGCCAGAGAGAGGAGCGCCTGGATGTCCTCACAGCCCGCATGGACGAGCTGGGTCTGAACCAGGAGGACTACTGGTGGTATCTGGATCTGCGGCGTTACGGCGGCGCCAAGCACGCCGGCTTCGGTCTGGGATTCGAGCGGCTGATTATGTATTTGACCGGGATCCCGAATATCCGCGACGTACTGCCCTTCCCGCGCACCACGGGCACGGCGGAGTTCTGATATGAGCGCGCCATTGGAAAGGCTGCGACTTTTGCTGCAGCCGCTTTGCCGTCAGGGGCTGTGCCTGGCGTTTTCTGGCGGAGTGGACAGCGCGGTGGTTCTGGCGGCGGCCGTCTCGATCCCCACGGAAAAGCCGGTGCAGGCGGTACTGTTTGCCACCCAGCTGCACCCGCCTGCCGAGGAGAAGGAAGCGGAAAAGCTGTGCCGGGAGATGGGAACCACCCTGACCGTTCTGCGCGTGAATGAGTTTTCGGATCCCTGTATTCTGCAGAACCCGGTGGACCGGTGCTATCACTGCAAAAAGCTGCTGTTTACCACGCTGCGCCGCCATGCACAGCAGCTTGCCTATCCCCATTGTGCCGATGGCACCAATGCGGATGACCTGCTGCAGTACCGGCCGGGGCTGAAGGCGCTGACCGAGCTTTCCATTATCAGCCCGCTGGCTCAGTGCGGCTTTTCAAAGGCCCAGGTGCGCGCGCTGGCATCAGAGCTGGGGCTGTCGGTGCAGGCAAAGCCCAGCTCGCCCTGTCTGGCGACCCGCCTTCCCTATAACACCCCCATCACCCGCGGGGCCCTCTCACAGATCGCCCGGGGAGAAGCCGGACTGCGGTCCCTGGGCTTTGCGGGCTGCCGGGTGCGCCTGCACGGGAATATTGCCCGGGTGGAAATTCCCCTCGTCGATTTTCCGCGCTTTTTGCAGCAGCGGGAGGCGGTTGTTTCCATGATGAAAGGAATTGGGTTTGCCTATGTGACCCTGGACCTGGAAGGGTTCCGGTCGGGCAGTATGGATGAACCCCTCGGCCTGAAGAAGCAGGCCGGGTCAGGAGAGGAGACCAAAAGAACGTGAAAACCGAAGATTTGCTGCGGGCCGTGCAGGAAGGATCCTGTACCGTGGAAGATGCGATGGAACAGCTGAAAACACTGCCGTATGAGAACATGGGGTATGCCCGGCTGGATCACCACCGCGCGCTGCGCACCGGATTTCCCGAGGTGATTTTCAGTCAGGGGAAAACCGTTGCCCACATGGCCGAGATTTTTCAGCATTTATATCAGCGCAGCGGGACCGTGCTGGCCACCCGCACCAGCGGTGAGCAGTACCAGGCGGTCCGGGCTCTGGTTCCGCAGGTGGAGTACAATGAGATGGCCCGCACGGTGACGGTGGGGATGAAGCCGGAATCGGAGCGTCTGGGATTGATTGCCGTGTGTACCGGCGGTACGGCGGATATCCCCGTGGCGGAGGAGGCGGCGGTTACCGCCGAGATGTGCGGGGCGCGGGTGCTGCGGGTCTATGATATCGGCGTGTCGGGCCTGCACCGGCTTTTGTCGGCCCTGCCGGAGATTCGCCATGCCAATGCCATTGTGGCCGTGGCCGGGATGGAGGGGGCGCTGGCCTCTGTATTGGCCGGGCAGGTGGATAAACCGGTGATCGCGGTACCCACCAGCGTGGGGTACGGCGCCAATTTCGGCGGCCTGTCGGCGCTTTTGACCATGGTGAATTCCTGTGCAGCGGGGATCAGCGTGGTGAATATCGACAACGGATTTGGCGGCGGCTACCAGGCAGCCCAGATTAACCGGCTGGTATGCATGGCGAAGAGGGAGGAGACAACGTAATGAAAAACTTGTATTTGGAGTGCTATTCCGGCATCAGCGGGGATATGACGGTGGCGGCCCTGCTGGATCTGGGTGCCAGTGAGGAAAAGCTGCGCCATGCTCTTGACAGCCTGCAGGTGGACGGATATACCCTGAAAATCAGCCGGGTGAATAAAATGGGGATTATGGCCACTGATTTTGATGTGATTCTGGATGGGGAATCGCACGACCACGAACATCCTCACGATCATGAACATCCTCACGATCATGAACATCCTCACGATCATGAACATCCCCACGACCATGAACACCCCCATGACCACGAGCACCCCCACGATCACGTACACCGCGGCCTGCGGGAGATCACGGAAATCATCGAGAAAGGGGATTTAACCCCCCGTGCCCGGGAAATGGCCCTGCGCGTGTTCCGGGTGCTGGCCGAGGCGGAAGGGCTGGTGCACGGAAAACCACCGGAGGAAGTGCATTTCCACGAAGTGGGAGCGGTGGATTCCATCGTGGATATCGTGGGGGCCTGCGTGTGTCTGGATGATCTGGGGATTGACCGGATCTGCCACAGCGAGGTATTCGAGGGAACGGGCTGGGTAAACTGTGCCCATGGCCGCATGCCGGTTCCGGCCCCGGCGGTGATGCAGTTGGCCCAAAAAGCGGGCTTCCCCCTGCGCATTACGGGGACCCGCGGGGAAATGGTGACCCCCACCGGTGCGGCAATTTTGGCGGCTTTGGCAGAGGAAAATGCGGTGCCCGCTTCGTTTACCGTAAAACGGGTGGGAATCGGCGCAGGGAAAAAGGATTTTGACCACGCCAACATCCTGCGCGCCATGCTGATTGAGAGCGGAGAAGAGACCGGAGCGAACTTTTTTGAAGCGAAGCCCGTAATGGAATTGCAGTGCAATATCGACGATGCCACCGGGGAAGAGCTGGCCCTCTGCCGCGAGCATCTGCTCGCAGCCGGTGCGCTGGATGCCGCTTTCCAGCCGCTGTATATGAAAAAGGGCCGGCCGGCCTGGCTGTTCACCGTTCTCTGCCGTCCGGGAGAAGAGGAGACGATGGCGGAAATCCTCTTTTCCGAGACCACGGCCATCGGGGTGCGCTACAGCGAGAAAAAGCGCTTTGCCATGCAGCGCCGGCAGAAAACCGTACAAACCCCCTATGGCGAAGTGGCGGTCAAGATATGCCGGTACGGAGACATCGAAAAAGCATATGCGGAGTATGATTCGGCCCGGCAGGCTTCCGAATCGGCCAGGGTATCCCTGCGCGAAGTGATGCAGGCGGCGGTATGGGCAGCCAGAGGAAACTAAAGAGCAAAAGAGACAAAGTTTCCCCCTGTTTTTGGAAAGAATCTTGGCAAAAGAAGAATAATTGCATAAAATGAATCAAAAACTTGCATTTTCCTCCAGGGTAGCGTAGAATAGCAGAGGAAAAATGAAAGAAATAAAATCCTTGATTTCAAATTTAGCAAAGGGGAATCAGGTAGAATGAGTGATTCGCTGATCAGCCGTGAGGCATTACGGAAAGAAAAAGAAGAATTGCAGCGCGCCTTTGAGGCCTTTAAGGCACAGGGGCTCTCGCTGAACATGGCGCGCGGAAAGCCGAGCGCCGAGCAGATCCGTCTGTCGGATGATTTCCTGACCATGGTAACCCCGGAAGATGATTTTCAGGCGGGGGGACTGGATATCCGCAATTACGGGCAGCCCGAGGGGATTCCTGCGGCGCGCAAGCTGCTGGGGGACTTGCTCGGCGTGCCGGAGGAGCTGGTGCTGATTGGCACCAACAGCAGCCTGAACCTGATGTTCGACACGGTCACCTATGGATATACCAAGGGATTCTCCGGGTGCGAACCGTGGTGCCGGCAGGAGAACGCGGCGTTTTTGTGCCCGGTTCCCGGCTATGACCGGCATTTTGCCATTACCGAGCACTACGGGATCCGGATGATCCCCATTCCCATGACGGAAACCGGGCCGGATATGGATCAGGTGGAAGCGTACGTGGAGAAGGATCCCTGTGTGAAGGGGATGTGGTGCGTTCCCAAGTATTCGAACCCCGGCGGCGTGACTTACAGCGAGGAGACCGTGCGCCGCATCGCCTCGTTAAAGCCCGCGGCCAAGGACTTCCGCGTGTACTGGGATAACGCCTATGTGGTGCATGACCTGTATGAGGAAGAGGACACGCTGCTGAATTTTTATGAGGAGTGCTGCCGTGCCGGGAACCCGGAACTGGGAATTCAGTTCTGCTCATTTGCCAAAATTCTCTATCCCAGCAGCGGCATCTCCGCGATGGCGGCCGGACCGGAGACAACCAAAGAGATGCAGCGCCATTTTTCCTTCCAGACGATTGGCCGTGATAAGGTCAACCAGCTGCGCTGCGTCAAATACTTCCGGGATACTGAGGGAATTAAAGCCCATATGAAGAAACACGCCGCGATCCTGCGCCCGAAATTTGAGGCGGTTCTCGCCATTCTGGAAGAAGAGCTGGGGGGCCGGAATGTCGCTTCCTGGAGCCATCCGCGGGGCGGTTACTTTATCAGCGTGGATGTGCTGCCCGGCTGTGCCAAGCGGGTGGTGGCTCTCTGTAAAGAGGGCGGCGTGACGATGACCGGCGCCGGGGCTGCTTTCCCCTATAAACAGGACCCCAATGACAGCAATATCCGCGTGGCGCCCTCGCTGCCGCCGGTGGCGGATTTGAAAAAGGCCATGGAGCTGTTCTGCCTCTGTGTCCGGCTGGCTGCCGTGGAAAAGCAATTGGGAGAGCTCTCCTGATCCCGCATAGAAAAATTTGCAAAAGAAAAAGGCCGTCTGTTTTTCGGAAAACCGAAGAGCAGGCGGCCCTTTTTATTGGGGGGATTCGCTCTCTTTTCCTGCGGTCCAGACAAAAAAGCCTTCCTGAACCGCGGCAAGCGTGGCTGGTAAGCAGAGAAAAACGGCAAAACAGGTACTGTCCCCGTAATTAACGAAAAAGGGAAACAAAAACAGCAGCAGGCCGGTGATCCGGTTCAGTGTGGTGTGCATCATCACCAGTTTTTTCCGGCGCACATAACCAAACAGGAGATTGAGGATCCGGACCATGGCAATTCCCGCTATCCATATCCAAAGTGCAGCGGGAAAACACAGGCCCGGCCCTATTTTATACAGGCAAACCATAAGAAAAATCAGATCGGCAAAGCTGTCCAGCCTTTCACCGGTTTTGCTCACCAGGTTCCAGTGCCGGGCGATCCATCCATCGGCTATATCGGAAAACCCGGCCAAAAGATAGACAATCCAAAAGGGCAGGGAAAAGATGGGCAAAAAGAGCAGAATTGCACTTAGAAAGATGCGGGCAGCGGTCACCTTGTTTGCCATTTTGTTTTCCTGTCCTTTCCGGCTCTGTGGCTCTGCGGTTTGCCGGATCTCAATCGCGCAGTGTTACATCCAGCACGGTGTCAATCGGATCCGGAAGATGCGGGTCGGGCCCCAGTGTCACATAGGGCAGGTCCCCGTAGTTGTCGGTAATCCAGTCATGGACAATGGGCAGTTCGCTGCCATCCCGAAGCAGGCGGACGGATTCAATCTGCCCGGCCTGCAGCCCCATCAGGGGGATATAGCCGACCATAGGCTCCATCACATGGTAATACAGGTGGTTTCCGTTTTGGGTAATCCGGCCGTATTCGGGCTTTTCCGGGCCGGCCAGCCCACATCCGTAAATGCTGGCGCTGTTGCGGGCCATCCATTTTCCGATTCCGCGCAGGATTTCCAGCGATTCCTCCGGGATATTGCCCCGGGCATCGGGCCCGACATTCAGCAGAAGATTTCCGCCCTTGCTCACACATTCCACCAGTTTTTTGATCAGCATATCGCTGGGCTTGAAGAAATGGTCGCGGCTGCAGTAGCCCCAATTGTTGTTCATGGTCATGCAGGTCTCCCAAATCACCGGGTTTCCGTCCCGGTCCACAATGCCGCGCGGGGGAATGATCTGCTCCGGGCAGACAAAATCACCGGTGTAATCGGTGGTGTCCCCGGTGATCAGCGAGCCATATGCGCCTCCGGCTGCCTCCAGGCGGCTGTCGATAATCATATGGGGCTGCAGCTCGCGGATCATATGGACCAGGCGGCTGGCCTGCCATTTTTCTCCGGTCATATCATCATAGGAGAAATCAAACCACATCAGGTCAATTTTGCCGTAATTGGTGCACAATTCCCGAACCTGCCCGTGGAAGTATTCAATGTAATTCTCAAAATGCTCCTGTTTTCCATGGTCACGAAACGCTTCGTTCCGGCGCATGGGATGGTGGCGGTCCCCATAGTGGGGATAATCGGGATGATGCCAGTCCAAAAGGGAATAATAGAGGCCGACCTTCAGCCCCTCAGCCCGAAAGGCATCCACATACTCACGGATGAGATCCCGCCCGGCCGGGGTGTTGGTGGCCTTATAGTCGGTCAGGGCGCTGTCGAAAAGACAGAAGCCGTCGTGATGCTTGGCGGTCATAATGGCATATTTCATGCCGGCCTCTTTGGCTGCCCGCGCCCACTTTTTGGGATCGTAGTCAACGGGGTTGAATTCATGGAAAAACGGCTCGTATTCCTCCACCGGGATTTCCTCCTGGCTGCGCACCCATTCGCCGCGGGCGGGAATGGCATACAGCCCCCAGTGGATAAACATACCGAACCGGTCGTGAACATACCATTGTGTCCGCTTTTCATGTGCTTCGCGGTCAAACATGCTTTTTCTCTCCTTCTGTGCAGTGGAAAACAGCCGGGGCTATTCCCGCCACGATTTTTCTTTTATCATGCCATACCGGCCGGATAAAAGCAAGAAAAACATCTTTTCAATGGCAGCGGTTTCCGCTATAATAAAAAGTAGCGGGGCAGAAGAAGCCCTGCATGGAGCAAGAATTTTATGGAGAAAAGGAGAGAGCGGAATGAGCCAGATTGTAAATGCCGTCACAAAGCTGCACCTGCCGGAGGAGAGCCTGCGTGCGATGACAAAGAGGGCCATCGGTCATGATTTTTCCTCTTTTTCCTGTGAGGAGCTGGCCGGGGGACTGTGCAATGCGGTCTATCGGATTGAGACGGGAGAAGGGAAAATGGTCCTGAAAGTCGCTTCCCCCAAAGATGTGGTGGTTATGCGGCACGAGCGCAATTATGTACCCATTGAGGCGGAAATGCTGAAAATCTTCGGGGAAAAGCTGGAGATACCGGCCCCCAGGCTGATCTGTCTGGATGACACCGGGACGCTGTGCCCGGTTCCCTACTTTTTTATGACGTTTTTGGATGGGACTCCGCTCACCCATGTACAGCCCCGCCCCAATGAGCGGGAGCTGGGAGAAATCAAATTCCGCGTGGGGCAGATTTGCCGGGAGATCAGTTCGCTGAAAGCGGAAGCATTCGGCATCCCCGCCATGCCGGAAACCTACACGGACAGCAATTTTGAATTTGTATACCGGTTGTTTGCCATGCTGTTTCAGGATGCTGCGGACAAAAACCTCTTCGTGCCGGAAGCACCCGGGGAGGAAATGCTGGATCTGCTGAAAAAATGCCGGCCGGCGCTGGATGAAGTCACACAGCCGGTCTATATCCATACGGATACCTGGGACGGAAATCTGATGATTGAAAATGGGAAGCTCAGCGGTCTGATCGACTATGCGGCGGTTCTCTACGGAGATCCGCTGATGAACCACGATTTTCACGATTTCTGCCCGCAGCCCAATGAGTTTTTCTGCCGGGGATTTGGAAAAGAGAGCTTTACCAAAACAGAGCAGATCCGGCTGCTGGTGTACCGCATTTGGCAGCGGCTGGGTATGATTGTGGAAAGGGGATTCCGCCATTACGAGGATCCCAATACTTATACCTGGGTGCTGGATGAATATGCCAAAGAAGTCCGGGCGCTGCGAAACGCGCTGGGGGAATAAAATTCCCCGGCTGACGATGGTCAGGCGGATAACCGATTGTTCGAAAGAGCTTGGGAGGAGAAGAGCATGGGAAGTTTTTGGGAAATGGTACAGCACCGGCAGAGCTGCCGGAATTTTTCCGGGAAAAAACCGGAACGGGAA
This sequence comes from Candidatus Heritagella sp., assembly GCA_051881655.1. Taxonomy (GTDB): domain Bacteria; phylum Bacillota; class Clostridia; order Oscillospirales; family Acutalibacteraceae; genus Heritagella. Next base: position 9,828 of record JBJEQH010000153.1, read on the forward strand.
AAGCTGGAGCAGTGTTTAAAGGCGGCGCGTCTGGCGCCCTCGGCCTGCAACAGCCAGCCCTGGCATTTTACCGTGCTGACGGACCCCACGCTGGTACAGGCAGCGGGAGTTTGTGCCCGGCAGGCGGGGATGAACGGGTTTACCAGCCAGGTGCCGTGTTTTGTATGCATCACCGAGGAGAAGGCGAAGCTGACCGCCCGCATCGGCGCCCTGATCAAAAGCCAGAGCTATGCCTGTTACGATATCGGGATTGCGGCGGCCCACTTCTGCCTGCAGGCTGAGGAACTGGGGCTTTCCACCTGCATTCTGGGCTGGTTTGACGAAAAGAACCTGCAT
>JBJEQH010000154.1:0-38819 GCA_051881655.1 Candidatus Heritagella sp.
GTGCTAATTCTTCTGCAAAACGGAGAAAAGCCCGCTGGAAGAAAAAGGACAGAGGTTTGCCGTTGACAAAAAAGGCGGGAATATAGTATACTGAGCGTGTTGAGATCATATGACTGGCGGAAGTGGAGAAACCACGTGGAGTATGATTGGAAAAAGGCCGACCGTCTGGGCGAAAGTACCCGGGCTGTCGTTTTTTTATGCCTTTTTTTGGAAAAGGAGGGAGCCGGTTTGGAAGAACACAGGGGATGGGTCCACTCGGTTGAGAGCATGGGGCTGGTGGACGGCCCCGGCATTCGGGCGGTGGTCTTTCTGCAGGGGTGCCGGCTTCGGTGCCGGTTCTGCCATAATCCGGATACCTGGAGCCGGCAGGGCGGCGAGGAGATGACGCCCCGGCAGTTGGTGGAAAAGCTGCGGCGGTTCCGCCCCTATTTCTCCCGCAGCGGCGGCGGTGTGACCTTTTCCGGCGGAGAGCCGCTGATGCAGCCCGATTTTCTGCGGGAGTGCCTGCGCCTTTGCCGGCAGGAGGGGATCCACACCTGTCTGGATACGGCCGGGTGCGGTCTGGGACAGTATGAGGAAATTCTGGCCCTGACGGATCTGGTGCTGTACGATGTGAAGGAGATCACCCCCCAGCGCTACCGGGATCTGACCGGGCAGGATTGGGAGGAAACCGGGAGATTCCTGCGGGCCCTGCGGCGCACCCGGATTCCGGTTTGGGTGCGCCATGTGGTGGTGCCCGGCCGCAATGACAGTGAAGACCACATGCGGGCGCTGCGGGACTTTATCCGGCAGCAGGTGCCCAATGTGGAGAAGGTGGAGCTGCTGCCGTATCACCGGCTGGGGGAGAACAAATACGCGTTATTGGGGATTCCCTATCCGCTCAGCGGGGTGCCCCCGATGGATAAACAGAGAACCGAACAGCTTCAACAGCAGTTTTTTGGTCAATGGGAAACAGGAGGATGAGAAATATGAGAGCAGAAAAAGCGTGGGAAGGATTTCACGGCGGCGTTTGGCAGGAAGAAGTAAACGTGCGCAATTTTATCCAGAAGAACTACACCCTGTACGAAGGGGGCGACAGCTTTCTGAAGGGGCCCACCGAAAAAACCCGCCGCGTATGGGGAAAATGCAGCGACCTTCTGATGCAGGAGATGAAAAACGGCGGCGTGCTGGATGTGGAAACCCACCGGATTTCCGGCATCTGCAATTTCGAGCCCGGCTACATTGACAAGGAGAACGAGGTGATCGTCGGCCTGCAGACCGATGCGCCCCTGAAGAGAATGGTGAATCTGTACGGCGGCATGCGTACGGCCGAGCAGAGCCTGGCGGCTTATGGCTATGAGCTGGATCCCGAGATCCGCCGCCACTTCTCCCAGTACCGCAAAACCCATAACGACGGTGTGTTCGATGCCTATCCCGCCCGCGTGCGCAAGGCCCGCCATGCCGGTCTGCTCACCGGGCTGCCGGATGCCTACGGCCGTGGACGGATCATCGGCGACTACCGCCGGGTGCCGCTGTACGGAACCGATTTCCTGATCGAGGAAAAGAAAAAGGATCTGGAAGAACTGGATGGCCCCATGAATGAAGAGCGCATCCGCCTGCGCGAAGAGGTGAGTACGCAGATCCGCGCGTTAAAGGAGATTGCGGCCATGGCGGCCACCTATGGGGTGGATATCACCCGGCCGGCCTCTACGGCCAAAGAAGCGGTGCAGGCGCTGTACCTCGCCTATCTGGCCGGTACCAAGGAGAATAACGGCGCGGCTACCTCGCTGGGGCGCACCTCGACCTTCCTGGATATTTACATCCAGCGCGACCTGGTGCGGGGAAAGCTGACGGAGGAGAAGGCCCAGGAGCTGATCGACCAGTTTATTATCAAGCTGCGCCTGATCCGCCATCTGCGCACCCCGGACTACAACGAGCTGTTCGGCGGGGATCCCACCTGGGTGACCGAGTCCATCGGCGGCGTGGGCATCAACGGAAAACCGCTGGTCACCAAGAACAGCTTCCGCTATCTGCACACCCTGATCAATCTGGGGACCGCGCCCGAGCCGAATATGACCGTGCTGTGGAGCGAACACCTGCCCAAGTCCTTTAAGGAATACTGTGCCAAGATCTCCATTCAGACCGATTCCATCCAGTATGAGAACGACGACGTGATGCGCCCGCTGTACGGCGACGACTATGCCATTGCCTGTTGCGTATCCGCGATGACGGTGGGGAAGCAGATGCAGTTCTTCGGCGCCCGCTGCAATGTGGCGAAGTCCTTGCTGTACGCCATCAACGGCGGCGTGGACGAAAAGCTGGGCGAGGTGATTGTGCCCGGCATCGAGCCGATCACTGATGAGGTGCTGGATTACGACCGGGTGTGGCAGAATTACCAGAAGGTACTGGAGTACGAGGCCGAGCTGTATGTGGATGCGAATAACATCATCCACTTTATGCACGACAAGTACGCCTACGAAGCCAGCCAGATGGCCCTGCACGATACCCGTGTGGAGCGGCTGATGGCTTTCGGGATTGCGGGCCTGTCGGTGGCGGCGGACAGCCTGTCGGCGGTGCGCTATGCGAAAGTAAAGCCCATCCGCAATGAGAAAGGGATTGCCGTCGATTTTGAGATTGAGGGCAGCTTCCCGAAGTACGGCAACGATGATGACCGCGCCGATGATCTGGCCGTGAACATTGTGACCAAATTCAGCAGCGAGCTGAAAAAGCACCCGCTGTACCGTGATGCCAGACACACCCTGTCGGCCCTGACCATCACCAGCAACGTGATGTACGGCAAGAAGACAGGCTCGACCCCGGATGGCCGCAAGGGCGGCGAGCCCCTGGCCCCCGGTGCCAACCCCATGCACGGCCGCGACAAAAACGGTGCGCTGGCTTCGCTGAACTCGGTGGCCAAAATCCCGTACCGCGATATTTGCCAGGACGGCATCAGCAATACCTTCTCCATCGTGCCGGATGCACTGGGGCGCAGCATGGAACAGCGGGTGAAGAACCTGATCTTCATTCTGGATGGCTACTTCGGGCAGGGTGCCCATCATCTGAATGTCAATGTGTTCAGCCGTGAAACCCTGATAGACGCCATGGAGCATCCGGAGAAGTACCCCACCCTGACCATCCGCGTATCGGGTTATGCCGTGAATTTCCACCGCCTGTCCCGCGAGCAGCAGCTGGAAGTGATCTCCCGTACGTTCCACGAGTCCATGTAAAAAGGTGACCCTTGCAGCCGAAAAAGCTGGACAGGTGGAAAGACAGAATGGTAGAATGAAAAAAGGGGGGATTTTGTGGAAAACACGAACGTTATCAAAAAGTGCCGCCGGTGCGGCGCAGTGCAGAGTGATGCTTACAACGGAATCTGCGAAAAATGCGGCGGGGAACTGCTGACGATTTCCCCGGATGACCCCCGCGGGGCCGTATCCGGCCGGGATTTGTTCCTCTGCCTGGCCCTTCTGCTGATCCCCGTATTTTCGGGGCCCGTATCCGGTGGATTGATTGATTTTTCGCTGGCGTGCCTGAAAAAAGAAGGAGCCCGCTTTTTTGTGTGCGCCGCGGTGGGAACCGTGCTCGGTGTTTTATGGCGCCTGTGGGGCGGGGATCTGGCAAATTCCCCCTTTCTGTCCTGATTTTTCCGCAAAACGGCCCGTACAGAGAACCTGTACGGGCCGTTTTTTATGGAGAAAGAGAAGAGAAACGCTCTTCCTGCCGTAAATCCGACGAAAAACAGGGCAAAGAGAGCGGAGGCGTGAGGATCTGTGAGCAACGGGTGATTCCCAGAAAGAAAATCGGCCCCGGTTTTAAAAAACCGGGGCCGATTGGTACATTTTCTTTAGCCGTTCTTGCGCTTTTCCAGCAGCGCGGTGATTTTTTCATGGGGATCCAGCACGCTGGAGAAGGACATATCGTGGTTCATGGCGGCCACCAGATAGGCAGCATACTTCGATACATCCACTTCAAAGAACCACTCACGGCTCTTCAGTTCGTCCGTGCGGTAAGTCAGGTTGCTGCCCAGCACACCGTCGATAATGCCCTGCTCGTAGGCTTTGTCGTAGGAATCCAGACCGTTGGTGAAGATCGCGTAGGTCGCATAGCCGAAAATACGCTTGGCGCCTTTTTCCTTCAGCTTTACGGCGATATCCAACATGGACTCACCGGAGGAGATGATATCATCCGCGATGAAAACGTCCTTGCCCTCTACCGAAGAGCCCAGGTACTCGTGGGCGACAATGGGGTTGTGACCGTTGACAATGCGGGAATAATCGCGGCGCTTGTAGAACATACCCAGATCCACACTCAACACAGAGGCGTAGTACATATTCCGGTTCAGCGCGCCCTCGTCAGGGCTGACGATCATAAAGTGGTCGCGATCCAGGCTGAGATCCGGTACGTGCTTAAACATACACTTGAGAACCTGATAGGTGGGCATTACGTTGTCAAAGCCCATCAGCGGTACGGCATTCATCACCCGGGGGTCGTGGGCATCAAACGTAATGAGATTCTGTACACCCATATCCTGCAGGGTTTGCAGCATAAAAGCACAGTCCAGCGATTCGCGGTAGCTGCGGCGGTGCTGACGGCCGCCGTACAGCATCGGCATAATCACATTCAGACGATGGGCCTTTCCGCCGGCTGCCTGAATCAGGCGGAGAAGATCCTGGAAGTGGTCATCGGGGGACATGGAGTTCGGTTGACCGAACAGGTTGTATTTAATGCTGTAGTTTCCCACATCAATGACAAAGTACAGATCCATGCCGCGCACCGTAGTGCGAATCAGACCTTTGGCATCGCCGGAAGAAAAACGGGGGCATTCGGCGTCGATCAGGAAGGTATCTTTTTCAATACCGGCTTCTCTGGCCCATTTGATCAGATAGCTGTCAATGCGCTGGGCCAGCTCCTTCGCGCCTTCAGTGGCAATAATCCCAATGGGGGCTGCGCCGCTCTGACGGAAAAAAAGCTGCGATTCTCTCGTTCCCATGTTTTTGTAACACCCTTCTTCTGTGAGATTCGCCCCGGTCGCCGGGGCATTTGTCCGTTCTTATCGAGGTTATTATAACACAGGGAAAATGCTTCTTCCACAAAAAACTTCCGGTTTCGCCACACTTTGGCATCTTGACCGAGAATTGCGCTTGGGAAAGCGGTTTTTTTGCATTTCGCTGACTTTTTCTTTTCGTCGTGGTATAATAGTTGTACGAACCAGAAAAAGGGGGAACGAACAGATGAAAGCCCGTTTGTCACAGCAGGCGGAAAACTGCCTGTATGTATGGCTGCCGCAGGAGCAGCGGGAGGAATTGTTTGATAAGCTGGAGAGAGTATGCCGCCGCTGCTATCTCTCTCTGTATGAGATCCGTCAGGAGATGCTGGACAGCCCGATTGCCGTCTGGATGGAGAAAGGGCCCGACCCGACGGCACAGAAGGGGGACCCCCTGCCTGAACCCATGCTTCTCTTCTGCGGGGTGTCCTCGTCGCTTTTGGGCAAAGCGCTGCAGGTGATGCAGCAGGAGCAGATACCGCGCATTCCCCATAAGGCGGTATTGACGGAGCACAACCGCCAGTGGACGCCGCGCCAGCTGTACGGGGAACTGAGCCGTGAGGATCAGGCCGTGCGGGGAAAGGGATAAACAGGCTTCAATATTGCATAAAACGGAAGGATTTTGCCATTGACCAACGGGCAAAACCCCATTATGATGAAAAGGAGAGAAAAACCGGTGGGCGGCCCCGAAATGGAAACCGGGGGCTGCCCCGTACGGAGAAAGGGAGAAAACGGGTATGAATGACAAGGACCGGCTGAGAACGGCGGAATTGTTTGATTTTTCCCATTCGCTGGCGGGATATGCTTTGCAGCAATGCGAATACCCCTGGCAGATTCTGGGAGGAATTCGCGATTTGATTCTGGTGCTGGGGCAGAAATTGCCGCAGGACGAGTATGAAAAGCGGGGGGAGGACGTCTGGATTCATAAGACGGCCGAGCTTTATCCGAATATCTATATCGCCGGGCCCGCAATTATCGGCCCGCACACTCAGGTGCGCCCCGGGGCTTTTATCCGCGGCAGTGCCCTGGTGGGGGAGAACTGTGTGGTGGGAAATTCCACCGAGCTGAAAAATGTCATCCTGTTCGATAACGTGCAGGTTCCCCATTACAACTATGTGGGGGATTCGGTGCTGGGGTACAAATCCCATATGGGCGCCGGTTCCATTACCAGCAATGTCAAGCAGGATAAAACACCGGTCACGGTCTCCGTGCCCGGGGAAAAAGTGGAAACCGGCTGCCGGAAATTCGGCGCCATGCTGGGCGATTTTGTCGAGGTGGGCTGCAACAGCGTGCTCAACCCCGGTACGGTTGTGGGACGCCACAGCCAGATCTATCCGCTCTCCATGGTGCGGGGCTATGTACCGGCGGGCCACATCTATAAAAAAGCCGGGGAAATCGTAGAAAAAAGAAAGTGAGGGGGTAGCAAAATGGATATGAACCGAGAGATTGCACGGCTGCTGCAGTACGGTGTGCAGCGGGGACTGCTGCAGGAGGAGGACCGGATTTACGCGGCCAACCGCCTGCTCGCTCTGCTCCATTTGACGGAGTACGAACCGGTGCCGGCGCCGGAGGAGACGCTGGAGAATCCGGCAGCGATTTTAGAGCCCATGCTGGACTGGGCCTGTGAAAACGGGCTGGTGGAGAACAATTCCCCGGTGTACCGCGATTTGTTTGATACCGAGATCATGACCTGCCTGATGCCCCGCCCGTCGGAGGTGGTGGGGAAATTCCGCAGCCTGTACCGGCAGGATCCGGAAAAGGCCACGGATTACTACTATGATCTCAGCCGCAGCTCCAATTACATCCGGGTGGATCGGGTTTCCCGCGATGAGAAGTGGACCGGAGAAACCCCCTATGGCGAGATTATCATCACCATCAATCTCAGCAAGCCGGAAAAGGATCCCAAGGCCATTGCGGCCGCCCGCCTACAGAAGAGCAGCAGCTACCCCAAATGCGCCCTGTGCCGGGAGAATGAGGGGTTTGCCGGGTCGGTATCCCAGGCGGCCCGCGGCAACCACCGGCTGATTCCGGTCACCCTGCTGGGGGAGGACTGGTTCCTGCAGTATTCCCCGTATGTGTATTATAACGAGCACTGCATCCTGCTCAATTCCAAGCACACGCCCATGAAGGTCTCCCGGGAATCCATGGCCCACCTGCTCGATTTTGTGCGGCAGTTCCCCCACTATTTTGTGGGTTCCAATGCGGATCTGCCCATTGTGGGCGGCTCCATCCTCAGCCATGACCATTTCCAGGGCGGGCGCTTTACCTTCCCCATGGAGACGGCCCCGGTGGTTCACCCGCTGTCCTTTGCCGGGTATGAGGAGATCGACGCCGGGATCGTGCGCTGGCCCCTGTCGGTGATCCGCCTGTCCGGGGAAAATCCGGACCGCCTGTGCGATCTGGCCGAAAAGATTCTGACCGTCTGGCGCGGGTACTCCGATCCGGCGGCGGATATCCTGGCCTTTACCGACGAAACGCCCCACAATACCATCACCCCCATCGCCCGGATGCGTGATGGCCGGTACGAGCTGGATTTGGTGCTGCGCAACAACCGCACCACGTCCGAGCATCCCCTGGGGCTGTTCCATCCCCACGCCCAGTACCATCACATCAAAAAGGAGAATATCGGCCTGATCGAGGTAATGGGTCTGGCCGTGCTGCCGGCCCGGCTGAAAACCGAGCTGGCCGAGGTGGAGGAAGCGCTGGTTTGCCCGGACCGGGCCGCGGCTGTTTTCGAGAAAGAGAATATGAAGCCTCACTATGACTGGTTCTGTGAGCTGAAGGCCCGCCGCCCCGAAGGTTTTACCCAGGAGCAGGCCCATCAGCTGGTGCGGCAGGATGTGGCGGAGATTTTCGCCAAAATCCTGGAGGACGCCGGTGTGTATAAGAACACCCCCGCCGGGAAGGAAGCTTTCCTGCGGTTTGCCGCCGCCGTAAACGCGGAAGAATAAGAAAATTAAGAACAGGAGAGCAGGCCTTTATAGGGGGCCTGCTCTCCTTTTTGCGCTTTCATACCCTTTGGCGGCGGCCCGGAGAACCATCCGCCGTGCAGGGAAATAAAGCGGGGGAAATTGTGCATTTCTGCGTTGTATCCCGGAAAGGGCTGTGATACAATCGGGGAAGAGAGAGCCGCATGGGAGGCGGCGGGAGGAGGAAAGCAAGAATGAAAATGCTGTTTGAGCGCATTGGCCGTCTGCTGCAGGAGCTGGACGAGCGGCGGTATCCCCAGGAGGTGCCGGTGGAGAGCTGGAAAATGAAGCAGACACGCGAGCGCTTTTCGCCCGAAAAAGGGGTGGAGGATGATGACTGGCAGACCCTGGGTGCGCCGTACCTGTGGGGCGGCCACCGGGAATCCTACTGGTTTTCGGCCCGCGTGAAAATTCCGGAATCGTTTTCCGGAAAATGTGTGCTGTTCCGGCTGACCACCGGGAAAGAGGGGGAGTGGGATGCCTGCAATCCCCAGTTCTCGGTTTATGTAAACGGACAGCTGCGCCAGGGATTTGACGTCAACCACCGGGAGCTGCTGCTCAGTGAATGCGCCTGCGCCGGGGAGGAATACCACCTGGTGCTGTCCGCCTTTACGGGGGATCAGAATTTCAGCCTGTTCCTGAGGGGCAGCCTGGTGGTGCTGGACCGGGAAACCGAGCGGTACTATTACGATGTGAAGGTGCCCTATGAGATCGCCCGGCTGGAGGACCCGGAATCGCCGGTGTACCGCACCCTTGTGCCGGCGCTGAATCACTCGCTGAATCTGCTGGACCTGCGCCTTTCCGGCGGCGGAGAGGCGTATACCCGCACCCTGCGCCTGGCGGAAGAGGATCTGCAGGAGAACCTGTACCGGGCCCACGGCGGCCACAGCGAAGCGGCTGTTTTGTGCGTGGGGCACACCCATATTGACGTGGCCTGGCTGTGGACCCTGGCGGTTACCCGCGATAAGGCAGTGCGCAGCTTTTCCACCGTGCTGGAATTGATGCGCCGGTACCCGGAGTATGTCTTTATGTCCAGCCAGCCCCAGCTGTATGAATACGTAAAAGAGGACGCTCCCGAAATCTACGAGCAGATCCGCCAGCGCGTGGCCGAGGGCCGGTGGGAGGTAAACGGCGGCATGTGGCTGGAGGCCGACTGCAACCTGGCTTCCGGAGAATCGCTGGTGCGCCAGTTCCTTCTGGGCAAGCGGTTTTTCCGGCAGGAGTTTGACAAGGACTGCGATACCCTGTGGCTGCCGGATGTATTCGGATATTCCGCGGCGCTGCCCCAGATCATGCAGAAAAACGGCGTGCCCTACTTTATGACCACCAAAATCAGCTGGAGCGAATTCAATAAGCTGCCCTACGATACCTTCCAGTGGGAGGGGATTGACGGTACCCGGGTACTGACCCACTTTATCCCCACCCGGGATGACCAGCAGGACGATGTGAGCCACGGCGGCAACGATCATTTTACCACCTATAACGGGATGATCAATCCCTCGCAGATCCGCGGCGGCTGGAAACGCTATCAGCAGAAGGATCTGAACCGGGAAGTGCTGAACAGCTTTGGCTATGGGGATGGCGGCGGCGGCCCTACTCCCGATATGCTGGAGCAGCAGCGGCGGCTGCATACCGGCCTGCCGGGCTGCCCCAAAACCGAGATGAGCACGGTGTCCGGCTTTTTCCACCGGCTGCAGGACCAGGTGCAGGGGAAAAAGGAGCTGCCCCTGTGGGTGGGAGAGCTGTACCTCGAGTACCATCGCGGCACCTATACCTCCATGGCGCGCAACAAAAAGTATAACCGCCGGTCGGAATTTGCCGCCCAAAATGCGGAATTCTACCGGGTGCTGGCCGCCCGGCTGACGGGGATGGAGTACCCGAAAAAGGAGCTGAATGAGCAGTGGAAGCGCATTCTGCGCAACCAGTTCCACGATATCCTGCCCGGTTCCTCGATTTTTGAGGTGTACGAGGATTCGAAGAACGAGTATGAAACGCTGCTGCAAAACCTGCGGCAGCTGTCGGAGCCGGCGCTTTTGCGCCTGACCCGGGAAGCCGGCGGGGAAAAGGGAAGCCGGGTGGTCTATAATCCGGGCAGCTTTGCCCATGCGGATGTGATCACCTGCCGCCTGCCCGAGGGACAGACCCTGCTGGATAACGGTACCCCGCTGCCGGTGCAGCGGCAGAAAGACGGCCGTGCCCGGGTGTTCCTGCCGGAGGTTCCGGCCCATGGATACCGCGTTTTCCCGGTGGGGCCGGCCGCAGACGGGGGCGGCGGGCTGATGGCGGAAAAGGAAAAATTGGAGAACCGCTTTTTCCGGATCCTCCTGAACGAAAAGGGGCAGTTTGTCTCGCTGTACGATAAGCGGGAGGACCGCGAGCTGCTGCAGCCGGGCCAGTGCGGGAACGTGCTGATGACGTACGAGGATAAACCCCATAATTATGACGCCTGGGACGTGAACTGCTATTACACCGAGAAGAGCTGGCCGGTGGATCAGGTGGAATCCATCGAGGTGACCGGGTGCGGCGATGTGCAGGCCAGCCTGACGGTGACGTGGACCTACCTCTCCTCCCGGATCCGCCAGACCATCACGCTGTACCGGGATGTGCCCCGGATCGACCTGCACCACGAGATCGACTGGAAGGAATCCCAGATTTTCCTCAAACTGTGGTTCCCGCTGGACATCCACACCAACGAGGCCACCTATGAGATTCAGTACGGCAATGTCACCCGGCCCACCCACCGGAATACCTCGTGGGATATGGCCCGGTTCGAGGTGTGCTGCCACAAGTGGATGGATCTGTCGGAGGATGGGTACGGTGTCAGTATTTTGAATGACTGCAAGTACGGCTGCAGCGTGGAGAGCGGGAAGGTGGGGCTGTCCCTGCTCAAATCCGCCATCTACCCCAACCCGGCGGCCGATAAGGAACACCATGTATTCACCTATGCGCTGTATCCCCATCAGGGATCGTGGCGGCAGGCCGGTACGGTGGAGCAGGCCTACCGGCTGAACAACCCGCTGATGGTGACAGAGAAGGAGAACGACGGCGGTACGCTGCCCGGTACCTTCTCGCTGGTCCGCTGCGAGGCGGAAAACGTGGTGGTGGAAGTAGTCAAGCAGGCCGAGGACAGCGAGGATTGGATTGTGCGCCTGTATGAGTACGCCAACCGGCGCACCCGCACCCGGCTGCAGCTGCCCTTCCCGGTGAAAAAGGCGGTGCTGTGCGATATGCAGGAACAGGATGGGAAGGAACTGCCCGTACAGGGGGATGCCGTCTCCCTCGCGCTGCGCCCGTTTGAGATCCAGACCCTCCGAGTCTCATTTTAAGAGGGAAAATTTGAGAAAATTTCCGTTTTCCTGAGTTTCCGAAAATCAAAACCGCCGAAGCGTGGTACCCCTTTACAAAGGGTCCGCTCCGGCGGTTTTCTGTTGTTACAAACAGGATTTTTATGAAAAGATATTACTCAAAGTAACCGGCCACATCCTTCAGGTACTGAATGACCGGCAGATGCTGGGGGCAGACCCCTTCGCACTGGCCGCAGGCAATACAGTCGCTGGCTTTCCCGAAATCCTTTGTCAGGTTCTGGTAATATTCCCCCTGGGGCCGCCAACCCTTTCCCTTTACTTCCTGCTTATCCGCATTGTACAGCGAGAAGTAGCGTGGAATCGGGATATTCATGGGACAGCCGTCGGTGCAGTAGGAACAGCCGGTGCAGGGCACCGCGATATTGCGGTTAATCATCGCCACGGCCCGGCGGATAATCGCCTGCTCCTCTTCGTTCAGGGGCTGCATATCCGCCATGTAACCGGTGTTGTCCAGTAGCTGTTCCATGTTGCTCATGCCGCTGAGGACGATCTGCACATTGGGCAGGCTGGCGGCAAAGCGGATTGCCCAGGAGGGAACGGACAGCTCCGGATGATACGCCCGGAAAGCCGCTTCCACCTCTTCGGGGACATTGGCGAGGGTGCCGCCCTTTACGGGCTCCATTACAAAAACGGGCACATGGTGTTTTACGGCCACTTCATAGCATTTTCTCGACTGCACCCCCAGACTGTCCCAGTCCAGGTAGTTCAGCTGCAGCTGGACAAACTCCATTTCGGGGTGTTCCTGCAGAACGCGGTCGAGCAGATCGGCGTGATCATGGAAGGAAAACCCGATTTTTTTCACCAGCCCCTGGGCTTTCTTCTCCTTCAGCCAGGTAAAGCAGTCCAGGTCGTTATAGATCTCGTAGTGGCGGGAATTGATATCGTGCAGCAGGTAATAATCGAAGTACTCCACCCCGGTTTTCCGGCGCTGTTCCTCAAAAATGCGGTCACGGTCCTCTTTTGTCTTCAGAAACCCGGCGTGCAGTTTGGTGGCCAGCGTAAAGCTGCCCCGGGGATGGCGGGAGACCAGTGCCTCGCGGGCCGCGTTTTCGCTTTGAAAACCGCAGTACATCCAGGCGGTGTCAAAATAGGTAAAGCCCCGCTCCAAAAAGGTATCCACCATCTTTTTGGTCTGCTCCATGTCGATTTTCGACGGGTCGTCCGCATCCAGCGACGGCAGCCGCATCAGGCCAAAGCCCAGTTTTTTCGTTCCCATCCGTATTCCTCCTGTCCCGGGGCCTGTTGAGGCCCATCCTTTTGTTTTTCTCTCTTCAGTATAAAGAAAAACGGATCAAAAGACAAATGCCTGTTTTCAATGATGGCCCATGCCGGAAAAGCAGTGTGCATGGAGAGAAGATGTTCCAATCAAGCCAACTGCTGCAGCAGGGAAATCACAATGGGCATGGCGGCGGTGCGGCCATAGCCGCCCTCTTCCACCACCACGGCAAAGGCATAGGGAGTGTCCGGGTTGCGGCAGTAGCCGAAGAACCAGGCGGTATCCTTCTTATCGTCTCCCACTTCGGCGGTACCGGTTTTGCCGCAGACCTCCATCCCCGCCGGGAAATTGCTGTCACCGTAATCGACAATGACGTCATTTCGCATCAGCTCATCCAGAACGGCGGCGGTGCTGCTGTCCAGCAGGGTCAGATAGCTCGTCTCCGGGGTGGACACAATGCCGTTCCCATCGGTGATGGACGAGATGATGTGGGGGGTAACGGCCCGGCCGCCGTTGGCGATGGCGTTGGCGGCCAGCATCATGTGATAAGGGGTGACCTCGGTGGTGTACTGGCCGATGCCCGCCCAGCCGATTTCGTCCTCTGTGGCGCCGTCCAGGTTGATGCGGCTGGCCTTTACGGTGATGCCGTCCAGATCCCAGTTGCGGTCAAAGCCCATCTGCTTACACGTATCGGTCAGGGCCTCGGCCCCCAGATCCACCGCCAGATCGGCGTACAGAATGTTGCACGATACAGCCAGCCCCTGCCGGATATCCAGTGTGCCGTGGGTTCCCATGCAGGTGATGGGATTGCCGTTGATGATCTCTTTGCCCTCGCAGGTATAGGTGCGCGTATCCCAGTCGGAAAAATGCTGGATGGCGCTGGCCGCGGTAAAGACCTTGAACGTGGAGCCCGGGGCATAGGTGACCGACAGCGTGCGGTCGTAATAGGCCCCTTTGTACTGATTGTTGGTCTCGATATCCGCAGGCAGGTTTTCGGGATCAAAGGTGGGGGTGCTGACCTTGCACAGGATATCACCGGTTTTGTAATTCATCAGGATCACGGCACCCTTGTAATTGCCCAGCCCCTGCAGCGCCGTCTGGCACAGCGAGGCATCCAGCGTCAGCTCAATGGTGCTGCCGGAGGAGCTGTTTTGAATCTGATTGACACCGGTAATGGGATTATAGCCCAGCAGCTGGGCCCGGTATTGCAGCTGTATGCCGGTGGAAATACTGCCGTTTAGGTCCCCCACCGTGTGCAGGGTGGCCTTGCGGATGGACAGGTCATCGTTATACTGCCGCTCACCGTCCTTTGTTTCCACCAGAGTGACGCCGCTGCGGTCGGTAATGGTGCCGGACCAGATGGCCTCGCCTCCGGCCTGCACCTCGGTGGTCTCGGTTTTCAGATGCCGGTTATAGGGCTGCATGGCCCACATGTCCCCCTCGGTCACCAGGCGGAACAGAAAAACGCCCATTCCAAAGAGGAACAGCCCGGTCAGCAGATAAAGGGTTAAGGAACGCCAACCCTGTGTTCTCATGCGCTTCGCCTCCTTGCCGCATAGGTTCGTTCGTCGCTGGCCTTAATAAACGAGAGCAGTCCCCACACCGCCATCATGGAGGAGCCGCCTGCACTGATAAAGGGCAGGGTCACGCCGGTCAGGGGCAGGATGTCCGTGGGGCCCAACACATTCAGGGCCGTCTGGAACAGCAGCAGGCCGGCGGCCGCGCAGGCGGTGATGGAGTAGAAGGTGGAGCGGCTGCGGGTGACATCGCTGCGGGCATAGAAGATGAACAGCACCATGGCCAGCAAAACCAGCAGGGCGAGCAGAATCCCCTGTTCTTCGCACAGCATGCCGAATACCAGGTCGCTGTTGCCCTCCGGCATATGGACCAGGTACCCTTTGCCCAGACCCACACCGAAGAAACCGCCGCTGGCGATGTACGTCAGGGTGCGGCTCTGCTGATAGCCCAGCCCGTTTATATCGTCCCACACATGGCCCCAAACGGAGAAGCGGTCCGCCGCATAGGGCTTAAGCTGCAGGAACATGAACAGACCCAGCGCCACCAGTGCCGTGGCCAGAAACACGGTGCGCAGGCTGCCCGAGCGCATAAAGGCGATCAGCAGAAAAGTGATGAAGAAAATGGCGGCCGAGCCCATATCGTGCATCAGAACAAAGCAGGCCCCGCAGGCAATGCCGAACAGAATGAATTCGGTCAGGTTGCGGCGGGTCTGCAGGCGGTCCAGGGTGGCGGCTCCGCCGAAAATAAATGCGATCTTTACAAATTCACCGGGCTGAATGCTGACCGGCCCCAGATAAATCCAGTTTTTCGCCCCGTTAATCGAGGTGCCGATCACCAGTGTCAGCCCCAACAGCAGTACGCCGAAAATGGCGATGTACCGCCGCCACTGGTTCACCCGGTCCAGGTTCCCCATAAACCAGATCAAAAAGGTGAACAGAATCAGGCCGCCCACCATGGCGACCAGTTGGGTGACCACTACGCCCGTGCTCATGCTGGTCTGCAGGAAAATCCCGATCCCCGATAAAAGCAGACCGACGGTCTCTACCTCGAAGGAGATGTGATCCAGCACATGGGTGCAGAACAGATAGAAGAAAATTTCGATCAGCGCCAGCATGCCCCACAGCAGAAAAACCTCCGGGCGCCAGGGGTCGCCGGAGCAGCAGACCTGCACAGCCAGCAGCAGATGGATCAGCACCGTCAGGGCCAGCAGGCCCGCCGGGGATGGAATGCGCCGGAACGGCACGGTGCTGGTGCGCGAATCGGCCCCCTCGGCGCGGATCAGCATCAGGGTGGTGCTGCCAAAAGTCAGGCGGTCGCCGGGCAGAATCGTGTGGGTGCCCTTAATTTTCACCCCGTTTACGCGGGTGCCGGATTTCGAGCCGGTATCCGTAATCTGCCAGCCGGATTCCCGGCGCATCAGTACGGCGTGGTCACGGCTCATGGTGCCGTCGGCAATGGTAATATCGCAGCTCTTGCTGCGGCCAATGGAATTTTCCCAGTACAGAACCGGAATTTTGCTGTTGGTCACTACATTCTGCAGCATGACCACCGGGGCAGCCTTCCGGCGGGAGCGGCGCACGGAAAAAAAGCACCGCAGAATCACCCACAAACTGAGCAGCGGTACCAGAATGCGGAGAACCAGCAGGAGAATGTCCTGAGTGCCGGACAAAACCGTCAGGAACTGCTCCCATCCTTCAGAAAACGACATAAATTCCCTCCTTTTTCAGGTGAAATCATCCGCCAGCGGGCAAAAGCCCCGCTTTTCTTTTCAGTATACCCCATACTTTTGAAGAAGCTGTGAATAACCAAAGGCAACACCGGCGGATTTGGGTAAAAAAGTCCCGCCGGAGCTGCTTTTTCGCCAGGCGGCGGGACGGCAGGACGGCGGGACAAAGGTTCATCGGATTCTCAGTCCTCGGGAGTGGGTGTGGGCGTAGCCGTGGAAGAGAATTTTTCCACAAACATGGCCGGGTCATAGGCTCCGACCACTTCACTGTTCCACTCGATATCGGTAAGGGAATCAGCCCCTTCTTTCAGCATGGCGTCAAATTCGTCGCCGCGCATCTCGCTGAGGATAGCGCTGCGGGTGCCGTCGCTCTCCAAATGCTGCTGGCATTCGTCAAAAATCGGATTTTTCTGCAAAATCACGTACAAATGCTGCTCGGGCAGCCCGAAGGTGACAACCTCCCCTTCCTTTATCTCCGCCAGTTTCCCGAGAAAATCCTCCGGATACAGCAGGCTCTCGCTGGTGGGGTCGATGGTGTCCTGTGTCAGAAGATCATAGGAAGCCTCGCTCTTCTCCTTATAGGCCTGCGCTGCCTTTTCCATGGTGCTGTTCCCCTCACGGATGGAGAGGGCATACCCGTCAAACGTATCGGTAACTTCCTTCTTCGCGTCCCCGTCCATTTCCACGGTTTCGCCGTCTTCGTTCTTCGTGGTCAGGGAAGCACAGAAATACTGAAAGGTCACATATTTGTTGTCGTAATACTCGTGGATTTCCTCGTCGGAGACCTCTTTTTCTCCGCCTTTTCCATAGATATCCATGAAGACGGCGGCGTACATCACGGCGTACCGGGCATAGGCACGGGAGAAGGACTCCTGAGAAATCCCGTAGGAATCAAAGGTGCTGCCCAGGCTGGACCAGTAGTTGGAGGCCATGCTCTTGACGGTGCTCTCCTGTTCCGGCGAGAGAGTCAGATCCCGTTCCTCCATCAGTTGCTCCACATAGAACAGGCGACGAGTCAGGGACTTGGCTTCCTCCAAAATCCAGTCAGAGGCCTTCATGCCGTCGAACTCCGTGTCCATCAGCGGCACGGTTTTGTCGGTGCGGCTGTTTTCCGCCTCGTTAAAAGCGGCGAACAGCTCGTAAATATACACGCCCGTGGCCAGGGTGTCGTCCCCGCGCTTGGCGCTCCAGGTTTTTGATTCCGAGTAACAGCCGGTGCAAACTCCCAACAGGAGCATCGCGCTCAGCAGCGCGGCCAGCCCTTTTTTACCCCATTTTTTCATGTTCATAATCCTACCCTTTCTTTTCCGTCCTGCCGGTCCGAATCCGGCGGCCCGCCCTCTGGCGGCAAAACTGACTTCTATTATACCGTGCCTGGGTGCGTTTGTCCAGAATCTTCCTGCCGCCGCGGGGGGATTTTGGCCGGATTTAGCCTTTTTTCTCCGATTCGGGGCTTTCCCCGCACAGAAGGGCCAGCGCCTGCTCCAGTACCGTCAGGGGCTCCTGCCCCAAAAGCCGCACACTGAAGTACGGTCTCCCGCCGGCCGAGAACAGCACCTGCCCCTTTTTCATGCCCGCTACGAGAAGGGACAGGCTCTGCATATCCACTGTTTCCGGGTACAGCAGCAGGGTGTTCTGCTGCTGTTTGATCTCGGTCATCCCGGCGCGGGTGGCCATGCTGCGCAGCAGCGCCACATCCACCAGCCCCTGCACGCTGCGGGGCGGCTCGCCAAATCGGTCGATCAGTTCGTCGATCACATCGGCGGCATCCTCATAATTGCGGATATCGGCAATGCGGCGGTAAATCTCCAGCCGCTGGGACAGGTTTTCGATGTAGCTCTCGGGAATATGGGCCTGTACCTGCAGATCGATCAGGCAGCCGCCCTCCACCGGGGCCGGTTTTTCGCCTTTTTCCAAGCTGATGGCCTCGTTGAGCAGCTTTACATACATGTCGTAGCCCACCGATTCCATGTGCCCGTGCTGCTCGCCCCCCAGAATGTTGCCGGCGCCCCGGATTTCCAGGTCGCGCATGGCGATTTTAAAGCCAGAGCCGAATTCGGTAAATTCCCGGATGGCGGACAGGCGCTTTTCCGCAATCTCGGAGAGAACCTTGTTGCGGGTAAAAGTGAAATACGCATAGGCCCGGCGGGACGAGCGGCCTACCCGGCCGCGGATCTGATGCAGCTGGGACAGGCCCAGCCGGTCGGCGTTGTCGATAATCAGGGTATTGGCATTGGGCACATCCACGCCGGTTTCGATAATGGTGGTGCACACCAGAATGTCAATTTCGTGGTCGATCATCCGGCGCCACACCTCGGACAGTTCATTCTCACTCATTTTTCCGTGGCCGATCCCGATGCGCGCTTCCGGAATCATGGCGGCCAGACCGGCGGCCAGCCGCTCGATCGAGCCCACATCGTTGTGCAGGTAGAAGACCTGGCCGCCCCGGCGCAGTTCACGGCGGATGGCCTCGTTGAGAATCTGGGGGTCGTGCTCCAGTACATAGGTCTGTACCGGGTGGCGGTCGTGGGGCGCTTCTTCAATCACCGACATATCCCGTATGCCGGACAGCGCCATATTCAGGGTGCGGGGAATGGGGGTAGCCGACAGGGTCAGCACATCCACATTCTGGCACACCTGCTTCAGCTTTTCCTTCTGTGCCACGCCGAACCGTTGTTCCTCGTCAATCACCACCAGCCCCAGGTCGCGGAACTGCACGTCTTTCGAGACCAGGCGGTGGGTGCCCACGATGATGTCCACCTCGCCGCGCCGCAGTTTCCGCAGGATCTCCTCCTGCTGGGCCGGAGTGCGGAAGCGCGACAGCAGCTCCACCCGCACGGGGAAGCCCTCCATGCGCTGGCAGATGGTCTGGTAGTGCTGCCAGGCGAGAATGGTGGTGGGCACCAGAAAGGCGCACTGTTTGCTGTCACTGACGCATTTAAAGGCAGCGCGCAGCGCCACCTCGGTTTTGCCGAAGCCCACGTCGCCGCACAGCAGCCGGTCCATGGGGGCCTGTCGTTCCATGTCGTCCTTGATCTCATTGATGCAGCGAAGCTGATCCTCGGTCTCCTCATAAGGGAAATGGGATTCAAAATCGTGCTGCCATTCGCTGTCCGGGGAAAAGGCGTGGCCCTTGGCATTCATGCGCTGGGCATACAGCTTTGTCAGCTCCTTGGCCATGTCCTGCACCGCTTTGCGCACCCGGGTTTTGGCCTTCTGCCATTCCGTGCCGCCCAGCCGGTTCAGGCGCACCGAGGAATCCTCCCGGGGACCGATGTACTTGGAGACCAGATCCAGCTGGGTGACCGGGACGTACAGTACGTCATTTTTGGCGTAGCGGATTTTGATGTAGTCCTTCACCACCCCCTGCAGGTCCAGCTTGCGGATACCGTCGAACACACCGATGCCGTGGGTAGCATGGACCACATAATCCCCGGGGGTCAGTTCGCTGAGGGAGTAGACCTCCTGGGCATTTTTGTTCCGCTTTTTCCGGGGGGCGGAGCGCACGGCACCCATGGACTGGTGCCCCTGGGTGATCAGGAAAAAGCCCGCCTGCGGGTATTCAAATCCCGCCGACAGCGTGCCCGGGGTGACGGCCACTGTCCCTTTGGGGATCACGGCGGGCGCGGAGAGAAAGGCGGCCGGAAGCCCGGCGGCTTTTAAATCGGCTGCGACAATGCGGGCGTTTTTTTCGCTGCCGGCCAGCACCACACAGCTCTCACGGCTGTGCAGGGCGGCCTGCAGATCTTCCTCCAGCAGCTGGGTGCTGCCGCCCCAGCAGGAGAGCTGGCGGACCGAGGCGCTCACGGCCAGGCGCACCGGAGTGTCATAGCTGCCGTGCAGGAAGGTGTCGAGATACAGAGTGCGGTTTTCCTGCAGATGGCCCAGCAGGTCCTCCCAGTCCTGGGAGTAGCGGTCCAGGCCGCGGCACAGAACTCCCTCTTCCAGGTAGGCGCGCAGCTCTTCGCCCCACTGCCACTGGGAAGCCCGCACCCGCTCCTTGGAACGGGTGTACTCCGATACCACCAGCAAATCCCCCTCCCGCATATAATCGAAAAGGGTGGCCGGTTTTTCGTATACAAAAGGAAGAAATTTGTCCTTCGAGCCCAGCGGCAGCCCCTCGTCCAGGCGGTCGGCCTCCTGCTGCAGGATGGCCCGGGCGGCCGGGGCGTTTTTGCCGCGCAGCGAGCGGGCATGGGCGCGGATCCGGTCGGACAATGCCTTTTTATTGTCGATTAACACCTCGTTGGAGGGGGTGATGCGGATGCTGGGCAGCATTTCGGTGCGGCGCTGGGTTTCGGGATCGAACAGCGAGAGGGTGTCGATCTCGTCATCCCAGAATTCCACGCGCACCGGCGAGGAAATCCCCGGAGTGCAGAAATCCACAATGCCGCCGCGCACGGAAAAGAGGCCGGGCCCGTCGGTCAGCTCGCTGCGCTCACAGCCGCAGCGCAGCAGCACGCGGCACAGCTCCTCGGGGTTCAGCCGCTGTCCCGGGGTCAGGGTGATGGTGCGGCGGCGCAGCTCTTCGGGGGGAAGGGTGTACTGCAGCGCGGCATCCGCACAGGTGACCACGCACCGGCAGCCTTCCTCCCCCTCTTCCAAAAGGGAGCACAGCACCTGCAGGCGCTGGTGCTCGTACTCGTGGCTACTGCCGTCGGTATGGCGCAGGGAAAAATCGCGCAGGGGGTAAAACAGCGTTCGGCAGCCCATGGCATTCAGGTCCCCGGCCAGCCGGGCCGCCTCACTCTCCTCCCCGGCGATCAGCAGTGCCCGGGTGGAGAGCCGGGAACAGAGAGTGGCCACCAGATGGGCCTTGTGAATGGAGGAAAGGCCTGACACGGCCCCGGGCAGCGTGTGGGCGCGCACGGCGTCCTCCAACTGCTTATAAAAACTCTGCGAGAGAAGGGCTTCTTCAAAAAAGCGCATGGTACATCTCCTTGAAAAAGAATGAAAAGGGGAAGGAGGGATCAGGAATTAAAGCGGTTCATCGCTTCGTCCAGACGGCCGTCCAGGATTAGCGAGCAGACCTGCGGGATTTTCTCATACACCTGCTGCATCACCGCCGATTCCTCCTTGCTGTAATGGGACAGTACCCAGTCGGCCAGGTCCCAGCCCGCATCGGGCTTCTGCCCTACGCCGATCTTCACCCGGGGGAACGTGTCCTTTCCGGTCAGATACAGGATGTTTTTCACCCCGTTATGGCCGCCGTCACTGCCTTTGCGGCGGATCCGCATCCGGCCGCAGGGCAGCGAGATATCATCGAACAGAAGCAGAACCCGCTCGGCGGGGATTTTATAAAACTGCATGGCCTCCTGCACGGACTGACCCGACAGGTTCATGAAGGTAGAGGGCTTGAGCAGCAGAACCCGGTGACCCATCAGGCTGCCCACCGCCGTCAGCCCCTTGAATTTCAGCCGGTCGATGGTCATATGCATGGAATCGGCCAGCGCGTCCACGGCGGCAAAGCCGGTGTTGTGCCGGGTGTTCTCGTACTGGCGTCCGGGGTTTCCCAGACCGGCGATGATCCATTCCACCGGCCCACTGGCCTGACTGTGGATCGGATCGTTTTTTCGGGAAAAGAACATAAGGGTACCTCCGTATATACATAAAGAATAGCGAAAGGAAAGGGCGAAAACCGTCAGAAATAGGGGCAGCAGAGTACGGCGGGACAGAAGCCCTGCCCCGCCTGTTTTGCCGTATCCGTGTGCTCAGTATACCAATCCGGAGAGAAAATTGCAAGAACACAAAAAGCAAAAAAGGGGGACCGGACCGTGCGGAAAAAGAGGAAAGGGAGGAGGCGGTGCCGCAGGAGGGGGGACCCCGGCGAAAAACGAGTAAAAATCACGAACTTCTTTTGTAAATCCGGGGGAAATTTTCGAAAAAAGCTATGGCAATTGCGCAGGTGATTTGCTATAATACACATGGTAGCTGTCGGCTGCGTAATTTCACGCGCCGTTTTTCGGGGAAACCCGTTTTTTCAGCTGGTTAAATTGGGAATCGGATTCCCGATTTTAAAATTTTTAGGAGGTAGATACCCATGAGCCACAAGTATGTGTACAAGTTCTCTGAAGGCAACAAGGACATGAGAGAGCTCCTCGGCGGTAAGGGTGCGAACCTGGCCGAAATGACCAAGGCCGGCATGCCCGTGCCCCAGGGCTTTACCGTTTCCACGGAAGCCTGCACCCAGTATTATGCAGATGGCCGTAAGATCAATGAGGATATCCAGGCAGAGATTTTCGCCAACCTGGCTGACCTGGAAGAGCTGGTCGGCAAGAAGTTCGGCGATGTCAACAACCCCCTGCTGGTTTCGGTTCGTTCCGGTGCCCGTGCTTCCATGCCCGGCATGATGGATACCATCCTGAACCTCGGTCTGAATGATCAGGCTGTCGAGGGTCTGGCCAAGCTGACCAACAACCCCCGTTTTGCTTATGACTCCTATCGCCGTTTCGTTCAGATGTTCTCGGACGTCGTTATGGAACTGCCCAAGAGCGAGTTTGAGAAGATCATCGACGAGATGAAGGAAGAAAAGGGCGTAACGCAGGACGTAGAGCTGGATGCCGACGATATGAAGGCTCTGGTAGAGAAGTTCAAGTCCCTGTATAAGGCCCATCAGGGGAAGGAATTCCCCCAGGATCCCAAGGAGCAGCTGATCGAAGCGGTTCGCGCCGTATTCCGTTCCTGGGACAACCCCCGTGCGAACGTGTACCGCCGTATGAACGAGATCCCCTACGACTGGGGCACCGCCGTCAACGTACAGTGCATGGCGTTCGGTAACTCCGGCAACAACTCCGGTACCGGCGTGGCCTTTACCCGCAACCCCGCTACCGGCGAAAAGGGTCTGTTCGGCGAGTATCTGATCAATGCCCAGGGCGAAGACGTCGTGGCCGGTATCCGTACTCCCTCCCCGATTGCCAAGCTGCAGGAAGAAATGCCCGAAGTGTATGACCAGTTCGTGGAGATCTCCACCCGTCTGGAAAAGCACTACAAGGATATGCAGGACATGGAATTCACCATTGAAAACGGCAAGCTGTTCATGCTGCAGACCCGTAACGGCAAGCGTACCGCACAGGCTGCCCTGAAGATCGCCGTTGACCTGGTGGATGAGGGCATGATCGACGAGAACGAAGCGGTTCTGCGCGTCGAGCCCAAGCAGCTGGATTCCCTGCTGCACCCGCAGTTTGACGCTGCCGAGCTGAAGAAGGCCCAGGCGATCGGCAAGGGCCTGGCTGCTTCTCCCGGCGCTGCCTGCGGTCAGGTTGTCTTCTCCGCGGAAGACGCAGAAGAAAAGGTTAAGAGCGGCGAGATGCCCAAGGTCATCCTCGTCCGTCTGGAGACTTCCCCCGAAGATATCGTCGGCATGCAGGTTTCCCAGGGCATCCTGACGGTTCGCGGCGGCATGACCTCTCACGCGGCGGTTGTCGCCCGTGGTATGGGCACCTGCTGCGTATCCGGCTGCGGCGAGATCGCTGTTGACTATGACAAGAAAGAATTCACCCTGGCTGGCCAGACCTTCAAAGAGGGCGACTGGATCTCCATTGATGGCTCCACCGGCAACATCTACGGCGGCATCATCCCCACCGTGGAAGCTTCCATCTCCGGCGACTTCGGCCGCTACATGAGCTGGGCCGACAATGTCCGCAAGCTGAAGGTTCTGACCAACGCCGATAACCCCCGCGATGCCCAGCAGGCTATGGATCTGGGTGCTGAGGGCATCGGTCTGTGCCGTACCGAGCATATGTTCTTTGAGGAGACCCGTATCAAGGCTGTCCGCGAGATGATCGTGGCCCGTACGGTGGAAGCCCGCAAAGAGGCTCTGGCGAAGATCGAACCCTATCAGCAGGGCGACTTTGAGGCCATGTACCGCATCTGCGGCGACAAGCCCATGACCATCCGTTATCTGGATCCGCCGCTGCACGAGTTCCTGCCCACCAAGGAAGAGGACATTGTTGAAATCGCCGGCGAGCTGAACATCAGCGTGGACGAGCTGAAGAATGTCATCGCTTCCCTGCATGAATTCAACCCCATGATGGGTCACCGCGGATGCCGTCTGGCTGTTTCCTATCCGGAAATCGCCGAGATGCAGACCAATGCCGTGATCAAGGCTGCCATTAACGTCTCCAAGGAGACCGGCGTCATGATCGTTCCCCATATCATGATCCCGCTGGTTGGCGAAGTGAAGGAACTGGCCTTCGTTAAGAAGATCGTTGTGGAAACCGCCGACAAGCTGATCAAAGAAGCTGGTATCGACATGAAGTACGAGGTCGGCACCATGATCGAAATCCCGCGTGCGGCTGTTACCGCCGGCGAGATTGCCAAGGAAGCGGACTTCTTCAGCTTCGGCACCAACGATCTGACCCAGATGACCTTCGGCTTCAGCCGTGACGACGCTGGCAAGTTCCTGAGCTACTACTACGACAACAAGATCTATGAGAGCGATCCGTTTGCTCACCTGGATCAGAATGGCGTAGGCGTGCTGATTAAGATGGCTGCCGAGAACGGCCGCAAGACCCGCCCGAACCTGGGCCTGGGCATCTGCGGTGAGCACGGCGGCGACCCGACCTCCGTCGAGTTCTGCCACAACGTGGGTCTGGACTATGTGTCCTGCTCTCCGTTCCGTGTTCCGATCGCCCGTCTGGCTGCCGCTCAGGCTGCCGTAAAGGAACTGAAGAAGTAATTCGAAAGAAAAACCCTTCTTTTCCCTGCGGATATCGAATCGCTGAATAAGACCGCCCCTGTTTTCCCGATGGAAAGCAGGGGCGGTTTTTTGTATGCAAAAGGCCCATGTCCCGGGCAGCTTGTTCCGGGCATGGGCCTTCTATATAAATGATCAGGGAGAAACCCTTCTCATTTTTCCGGAAGTGCGGCGATTTGGGGGAAAATTTCAGCGGGTGAAGCCACACAGCCCACATGAGGATATGCATCGGCCTGCGACCGGCTGTGGAAGCCCAGGCCGTAGGTCACGGCCAGAAAGTCCATCCCGGCCAGGGCGGCTCCCTGCGCATCGAAAAGACTGTCCCCCACTAAAAGGCTGTCCTCCTTTTCGACCGACAGGATGCGGCATGCCTCTTCAAGGAGAGAGGCCTTCCGGCACTCCGGGGTTCCGTCGTATGCACAAAGGCCGTCAAAATACCGGAGAATATGCAGGTTTTCCAGCATCTTTCCGGCGAATCTCTCGTGCTTCAGGGTGGCCAGCGCGATCAGACAGCCGCAGGCCTTTAAATCCCGCAGGCACGCTTCGATCCCATCGTACAGCCTGGCCATAAAGATTCCCTTTTGGGCATACAGCTCCCGGTAGAGCTGTGCGGCTTTTTCCGAATCCGCCGGGCTCATCCCGTATACCTTTTGAAAGCCCGCGTCCACCTGGCCGCCGATCACCCCCTCGTACCGCTCCTGTTCGGCGGGAAGAAGGCCCATGCGGCGGGCCGCTTCTCCGTAACACCAGAGAATGCCCCCGGAGGTATCGGCGAGGGTCCCATCCAGATCAAAGATGACCAGCTTTTTCATGAGACGGCCCGCTCCTTATTCCCGTTTTCCCGGAGGCAGTCGAGCAGGCGCTTTTCCGTGGCCTCCAGGATGCCCTCCAGCACCCGGATTTTCTCTCGCTCCGATGAGTCAATTCCGTGCAGATCCACGGTGATCCCGGTGTATTTCAGTTCTTTTTTCTCATTCATGGCGTTCACCCTCTCCAGTACGGAATCCTCTTGACAGTATACATAAACAGTGTGGCGGCTGCCGTCTGTCCCATCGGCAAATACCGGCCGGACGTGACGGAAAATCGATGGGTCCTTCCCGTCGTAGTAGAGATGCTGGCTGTCCTCCTGGAGGAACAGCACCACTTTGGGACGGCTGACGGAGCCGTGTTCCGCCCGGAAGGATTGGAAAAACTCGCGGCTTCCCTCCTGCCGGTCCGACAGCACAAGGATGTCCGCGGGGGAAGAGAGCGGTGTGAAAGTGTATGAGGCGCCGCACAGCTCGGCGAGCAGAAGCTCATTTGCATTGGTTGCGATGGAATCTCCCGCATTGGCCAGCAGGGCCAGCACCCGCGAGGCGGCATAATAGGAGAGCAGATACGGGTAATCCGTGAGGATCCGCTTATCAAAGCTGACGGCGGTTTTCACACACGGTCCCAAGGAGCGTACGGCCGTGGAATAGGCGGCAACGGCCTTGTCAAACACCGCGTCGGTGCAGTAGGGCAGCAGCTCGGACGGCATGGAGAACGGCAGCACATCGGCATCGGGGAACAGCGTATGATAGCAGCCCGCGATGTCATCGGGGTGCGGCTTAATCACCGGGTGCATGCCCGGCAGCAGCAGATCGGCGAACAGAGTGTAAAGGCGGTGCTGCTGCGGCAGCGTCATCAGGCCGAGGTTTGCCATGTGCTGGGTGAGAATCAGCCCGGACGAGGTACCAAGGGAGAGCTTTTGGCAGCCGAACAGGGCGAGAACCCGGCCCCGCTTGTCCTGCGGCAGCTGCTGCAGGATTCTGTCCACGGAAAAGTCGGCCATTTTCGGGTTTTGGTACCCCGGGGCCTGTTTCTGGGTGTCTGCCAGCACCTTGGTACACAGGTCATTATCCCCAAACAACCGCAGCTTATCAAACAGCTTGCGCTGGGTCCGGTTGCGGCTCATATTGGTCAGGGCGAATCCCCGGTCCGAGAGAACCCCACAGCCCTCTTCAAAACAGACATAGGGCTTTTTGGAGGTGACAACATACCACCCCAGGGGGAAGTGATCCGGGCACAAAAACAGTTCGTCCTTTCCGGTCAGGGGAACGGGCAGACGCTTTTTGATCATCCGGCAGCACAGTTTTCCGACCAGAGAGGAGGGAATTTTCCGCCGGTCCAGACTTCGGGCGAAGTCGGTCACCTCGGCCTCCGGCAGAAGAAAAACCTCATCGAAAATGCCGGCCTGGCGGTATCGTTCCAGATAGGCGGCCGAATTTCGGTGGATATCAGAGAGCAGCAGCACACATTTTTGGCCGGTGTCCTCGGTCAGGCGGTGCAGCGCACAGCACAGAATGTGATAGGTGGTCACCGCATAATAAATTCGCATAGAGAGCATCCTCCTTTCTGACAGTTTTTCACCGCTGGTATTCCCGCTCGATCAGGGCCCGCAGGGGCTCGGTGCGGTGCCCGCTGGTTCCTACGGCGCGGTTGACCGGGTAATCGCCGAACAGATTTTTAAAGTAATCCACCTGGGAAATGACAAACCGGCAGACTTCATAGGCATCGGCGCCGCAGATGTTCAGCATAGCGGGGAAGGAGGAGAATGCCTCGGTGTAGTCAGCGGCAAAATCCCGGATGCCGCTTTGGATTTCTTTCATATAGTCAAATCCCTCGGTTTCCGGCAAATCGAACCGGTATCGGATGTGGTGCTCCTCGTCATAGGCAAAGCCCAGGAAGGACGGCGTGGGGGAAGCGAGCATCATCTCGATAAAGACACTGTACAGCCGCTGAACATCGTGGCTCTCCTTTATGTCGCGGTTTTTTCGCTGGGAGAAGGCATAGGCATCCATCCGCCCATTGAGCAGGGGCGTTTCGATGATGGTCTGATCGTGCAGGTAATTGGCGCCGATTACCGCGCCGTACACCTGACAGTCCATGTTCCACTCCTGTTCAACCAGATAACGGATGGCGGAAAAGCCGCTGGCGGCCCAACCCACATCCACACACAGAACCTTGTGGGCGCTTCCGATTTTTTTGGTGAAGTATTCCCGGGCAGCGCCCTCGCTCTGGGCCCGCTTTTCTTCAATCAGCTCCCAGTTGTGCAGCAGCACGTCCACAATGGCATCGTAATTCTCCTGAGAGAGAATCGTGTCCGGTTCAATCCCGGCGCGGTGCAGCCGTTCCGTCATTTCGGGCAGATCCATGGCGGCACACATTTCTTTTACCGGGATTTTCCGGGAGATTTTGTATTTGACATACCGCAGGATGTATTCATGGCGGAAGGCACCGGCGGTCAGCAGGGTGGCCGCAGCGCGGGACCAGTAGAAATACTCGGTGTTCTCCCCGGGGTATAGGCGGTCGTATACCTGCTTGAGAATATCCCCGTCCCGCGACAGAAAGAAGACCTTGCCAATGGATTCACTTTCTGCTTTCCGGTGGAGGAACTGGCAGTAACCCAGCACCAAAAGACCCGCATAGGCATAGCCGAATTCATAATACGCACTGGCGCGGCAGGTGCCGCTGCACAGCTTGTTATTGACAATGCCGCGGTAAGCGGAGCCCACCAGGTCGGTCATATCCCAGGGCCGGTGGCCGTTTCCATAGGAGGAAACACTGCGCATGAAAACTGTTCCGATCCCGTTTTCCCCGGCGCGCCGGATGTCGGCTGTGTAGTTATCCCCGAAATGAAGAATCCTCTTTCCCGAATAGGCATCCCGGACAATCTGATACAGGCCGCCCTGCCGCTTGGAGACGCCATAGGCATTGGAGACAAAAAGAGCATCGGGATGATACCCGCATTTCTCCAGCATACGGCGGATGCACGAAGCGGGAAGATACATATCCGTCACGGCGATGACGGTTTTGCCCATATTGACCGCCATGTCATACACCTGCTTGAGATAGGGGTGGGGCATGCACAATTCCAGCTCGATTTCCATTTCGACCGAAGCGCCGAAAGCGGGATCCACGATAACATACCGGTTCAGCCGCTGATAGATTTCGATCAGTGTCACTTCGCCCGAGCCGGTCTGCTGTCGCTTTGCCTCCCGGGCTTCCGTTTCGGCCAGCACCCGGTAACGGAAAAAGCTGGGGCACCGCAGCTTCTCCCCCACCAGATAAAACAGAGTTTTGGGGTCATCAAACGGGCGCAGCAGCAGAGTATCAAACACGTCGAACGAGATAACGTCATTCATCAGGATTTTTTTGGCGAGAAAGGGGTAGCTGGGCCGCCGGATGTGCCGGGTCTCCGGCTGATCGGTATAGGGCGCCAGCGAATACTTTCGCAATGCGGCCGCACTGACACGGTGGTGCCGCAGCCCGTCGCCGGCCAGAGCGGACAAATTGAGGAAAAACAGATACAGGGCCTTTCGGGGGCGGCTGATGCCGGGCTTTCGCTCCCGGTAAAAAGAGCGAAGAATCCATCGGTTCCACAGGGTGGCCATCCGCAGGAGCTTTCTCCGGATGCGGAAAAGGGTCCTTTTCAGAGAGGCGATTGTTTTTTTATAAAAAGCATACATGGGAATGCGCATACCTCCGTGATCCGGGCGGACCGGAATCCGCCGGAAAAAGTGAATGGCTGTGTTCAGGCGCTTTGGTGCGCCAGCATGGATGTGTATTTCGAATCGGTGACAAAACTCAGCTCCAGTTCGGACGAACGCTTGCGAAGCTGAACGGCGATTTCCGCGTTTTTCTGCTGGGCCGTATACCGGTCCATGTACGAATCGAACCGGCTGTCCAGATAATTCTGCGCGCGCGGCTCGAAACCGTCGAAGCCCGCCAGGGCCGCGCTGGAGGCCCCGCACTGCACCAGCAGCTTCAGGAGCATCATTCCCGCGCTGTCGGGGGAGTAAGCGGAGGTGTTGGTCAGGGAGGAGTAGTTGACAATCAGGGCATCCGGATTGCGGCCGGCGAGGTTGGAAGTCAGCAGCAGCGGTGTTTCCCCGGCGGCACCCAGCTGTTCGTATCTTCGGGCATTGGTGACAAAGCACAGATCTGCCGGGAACAGCGGGTGGAGGAAGTTCACGCTGATGACAAAGGGCCGGTACTGCAAAATGTAATCACGGATCCGATCGGCCTGCAGCCGGCCGTTCTTTCCCGGTGCGAGAACCAGAATCCGGCGGCCGCTCAGCATGGTGCGCAGCGTCGCGATCGCCCGGCTGTCATCAATGCAGTTTTTCTGATAGGAGAGGTACAGCTGTTTGATCAGATCCACATCGAAGCGCTTGCGCTTGTCCGCCGGGATCTGATCGAGAATTTCCTTGATGGACTGGGCGCTGAGCGTCTGTTTGGCGATCAGGTACGCCGAATAGTTGGGGTGGCAGAAATTCACGGCGGACAGGTAGTACGCCAGCGAGTACCCCCAGGGGTTCGAGACATAAATGCCGGACAGATACTTGTCCGACAATTCGATCACGGGCAGTACGTCATAGCAGGTGCCGTTATTTTTGTTCAGATAATCCATGATCAATTCGGAGCAGAGGTTTCCCGCGCCCCGGCCGATCCCGTTGGCACTGCAGTCGATCAGCAGGGGGCGGTCGGTTTTGTAATGGATCATCTGCTGCGCGTTGGAAAAGGCCAGCTGCAAATTGTTGTGGGAGTGAAAGCCCAGACAAATGCCGGGGCGGAGATTATAGTCCGCCAGGAACAGCTGGCGCTGCAGATCGCGGGCATACATGCACCCCAGGGTATCCACAATATAAAAGGCATAGGGCTGAATCTCATTGACCCGGAGGATCAGGGAGAGCAGCCGATCATCCGAGTAAAACGAGCTGCCCACCGGCTGCATAAACAGCTTATAGCCCTTTTCCTGGATGATCCGGCCGTAGGTTAACGCTTTGTCGATTTCATCGGAGTGGAAAGTCAGGCGGATTCCTTCAATGCCGCCCGGATGGGCCGGCGGCAAAAGACGGGGATCGGTCTCCTTTTCCCCGATGGCGATCATGGCCACATACATATTTTTTCCATTGCCCGGCAGGGGACCGATGTCGTCGGGGGAGTGAAACAGGGAACAGTCCCTGTCCGCCGGTGTGTCGGTGAGAAATCCGCATTCGATGATGTCCATTCCGGACTGGGACAGGTTCTCGAGGATATCCCGGATCACCGCTTCGCCAAAACGCCAGTCGTTGATATAGCCGCCGTCCCGAAGGGTGCAGTCAAGCAGTCGAATCTGGCTCATATCAGCATTGCCCTTCTTTCCGGGGGCGGATGTAGGTATCCAGGACCATTTGTGCCACATCGAAGTCAAACGGCTCATTGATATCACATGCCTCGATAAAATCCACCGGGAGCAGGCAGGGGGTTTCACCGATCCGCCTTCCCTTTTCCACGATCAGTTCCCGTTTAAAGGCATACATTCCCGTGGTTTCGGCGAACAGATTGCCGATGTCCTGGGTTCTGGGAATATGGGTGCTGTCATAAAGGGGCTGGCCGTTCAGCCATACAAATTCATTCAGCCGTTTGACCGTGGTGGCACTGTCATAGCCGCCCGAAATAATGGCGTCCAGCCCGGCCTGCAGGGTTTTGGCAGAGAGAAACGGCGCCGTGGCATGAGTCATCAGATAGTTTTCGGCAGGTACTGCCTCGCAGAAGGAACGCATCACTTCCAAAATGGGGGTGGTCTGCCGATCCAGACGGGTGTCGCGCTTTAAGAATTTGATCCCCTCGGGAAGATAGGGCAGAACCTCCTCACTGCTGCAGTAGACAAAAGCGGCATCCAGCCCCTGAACATGGGTGAGGGAATCCAGAATATAGCACAGAAGCGGTTTTCCTCCCGCAAAGGGCCGGGTGTTTTTCCCCGGCAGGCGCTGGTTATTCAGCTTGATGGGAACGAAGGCGACGGATTTGTATTTCATTGAGGTAGCTCCTTTTCATTTTATTGTACCGGCTGCACAGCAGGCGGGCTTCTCTCTCGGTTCTGCGGTGGGCAGAAATCTCACAGATGGCGTGGGTATAGGACAGGGGACAGCGGATTCGCAGGCCGCCGAGTTTTTCAAGCAGGGAGGCGTCACGGCTCGAAACGGAAATCCGGTGGAAATAG
This sequence comes from Candidatus Heritagella sp., assembly GCA_051881655.1. Lineage (GTDB taxonomy): Bacteria > Bacillota > Clostridia > Oscillospirales > Acutalibacteraceae > Heritagella. Next base: position 31,522 of record JBJEQH010000154.1, read on the forward strand.
GGCCGGGCGATGGATCCCTCTTCGGGGGTGACCCGCACCGTTACCTCCATCATGCCGGACAGCTTCTCTTCGGTGACGCCGTTGGTGTAGGGGGCGGTTCCCAGAAACACACACAGCCCGTAGGGGCCGGTCTGGTTTTCATCGCTTTCGCACACGCCGCTGTCCACCAGCACCTTCAGGCGGGGGCCGTCTTTCCCGGATTTGTACATGGACTGAAAGCACTCGGCAGCCGTCCGGCTGACCCCGCGGTAGGTCTGTTCCCCGCTGCTGTTCAAAAACTGCAGAATACGGGCCAGCGCGTAGAAAAGGTGCAGGCTCTCCGGATCCTTTTCCACCGCGGTTCCCAGGCTGCAGGTACGCCCGACAAAAGGGGCCAGCCCGCCCACCGCGGTGGAACTGATGGTAATGGCCAGCTGAGGCGGGGAATCAAAGACAAATGGAAGCAGCTCGGCGTTGACCTCGCGGGGCAGTATTTCGCTTTTTGGGAAAACACGCCGGTAATCCAGCCATTTGTCCTTGGGATGTGGCTTTACAAGAAGGCGGAAATCCGGAGCAAAATAGTCGGCCAGCAGGGTGGAGAGGTACTCCTGGGTTTCCAGGTCGTTTTCGGCCAGCGTCTCCAGATATTGCGTCAGAAACAGACAGGTTTTTTGGTTTGGGTCCAGTTTGATCGGCGTGATTCCGTAAAAATCCAGCAGGGCGGCCCGGTCCTTTTCCGGCATGGAGCGCACGGCCTCGTACACGGAAAAATTCACGGCCCGGTCATCATGAAAACCGGGCAGTTGATTTTTCAGGTCACACAAACAGGCGGTCACCAGCGGGCTTCGTCCCGCCCCGTGAAGGTGGTTGCAGATGATAAAATTGGACAGGTTGAACTTTTTGGTAATCGCCAGATAGCGCTCCGGCTGTGAGAGCATGCCGCTGCCGTCCTCGATATACACATAGGGAATGCGGTTGTGCAGCAGATAGACGCCCAGCGACCACTGATCCGATGCCACATACAGGGTTTCCATCTGCCGCAGATCCAGATCCAGCCATTTTTCAAAGGTGTGGCTGATCGCCTCTGCCATGGCGTCAATCTCCTCGGGTCGGCTGGTTTCATCCAGCGCGCCGCCCCGTTTCAGCTTGAAAGAGATCTCAGGAATCACCCTGACAAAGGAAAACCAGCCGTTTTCTTCCAGCCGGTTCAGCAGATCCCGGTTTTTCATTTCCGGCAGCAGGTATTCCGACAGGAACAGGCAGCACGGCCGGTCCCGATGGACCGTCATGCGGTGGCAGATAACATACAATAGCTGATACAGGGTCGTTACATGGTACAGAATCATGGTGTTACTCCCCCTCCATCATGTGCGAAATCGAATCAGCGGCGGATTGGTACAGCCGGACGGCACAGGCCGACAGCTCGTCGCTGCGGATACCGGTACAGCGGGAAGAGCGGTGGAACGCACGGCCGTAATCGAGAACTCCCTGCCGGGCAAGGGCGCCCGCCCGGGAGAACTCTCCGTCGGTGAGGAGAACATAGGCGTCTTTCTGGCCGTTCAGCGCCCCGGAAAAATACGATTCCACGGTGTTCTCGCCTTCCGCGCTGCCCATAATGGGAACACCGAATACTTCTTCCATATAGCGCGGGAAGAAATCATCCGGGAGCCCCCCGACAGAAAGGGGCCCATCGGGATGGGCCTGATACAGACGGTACGCGGCCGCGTACACAATGGGGCCAATGTACAGAAAGGACAGCTCATAGGCGCGGTGGGGTTCGTACCGGTTGAGCAGTGCGGTCAAAAGTGTGTGCCAGTAAACCTCGGTGAATGCGCAGGGCGGCAGGGGGAAGCGGATTCTCTTTCTTAAAAAGGCCCGGTGGGGGATATAGTATGGCTTGGCCCCGCGGCGCATGGCCGGTTTTAGGAATCCGCGGAAATCACAGCTCAGCGCGGCGATGTCTCCCTCGGGCAGAGCCTTTTGCAATAGCTTCCCCTTTGAAAGCCCCAGATCGGAGGAACAGAGAAGGGTATCTGCCGGGATTCCGTTGGCGGATAAGAGAGCGGCGGTCTGCCGGCTGCCCAAACTGGTTACCGCCACCGCGCACAGGGGAAGCCCGCAGGTGTGCAGAATCTCCGCGGCCCGTTTCAGATAGGGATTGGGCGTATAGAGTTTAAAAATCCATGCCTCTTCCCGGTGAAAATCGGCCTGACAGCCCAGCTTTTCGTTGATCTTTTCATAGATGGCTGCAAGGGGAAGGGTCGGGTCATCCAGCTTCTTTCGGGTTTTGGAAAAATTCCGAATGCCGTTCTCCCTCTCCAAAAGAGCAAAAAGGTCCGTTTCCTCGAGGGGGCACACCAAAAGGCTGCCGAATACATCCAGGCAGGCTCCGTGCAGGCCGGCCGCCGGAGAGATGAAATCCTGCACCCGGCGGCGCCGGTATTTTTCCGGGATGCCGTCGGACGCATCGGCTTTCCGATTGCGGAGAAATGGAAGGCGGTACAGCAGGTTTATTTTCAGCAGGGCCATGCCAAAAGCAATGGGAGAACCGGTGGCCTTCTCCGGATTTTCGGCGCGCAGCCGGGTGGTGGACAGACAGATGTCCTCGTTGCCGTTGGTCAGAAAACCATAGAGTTGATTGAGCAGGGACGGTGACAGTTTTTCAAGCATAATAAATTCCTTTGCCGCAGAATTGTTCACTTTCAAAATAACAGGATAACAGGCAAAATTATAAATTCCGTTTTTCTTTCGTAATGTTGCGGTAAAAAATAAATAAAGCCCCAACCCCCAAAAAGGAGAGAAAAAGCGGAAATTTTGGGATTTTGGTTTTATAAAAAAGCCCGGCTGGCTGGTTTTTTGTGGAAGAAAGGAGAATTTGTGTGTTTTCCCTTTTTGATGGTGGAACAAAAAGAAAAACGGTGCTATAATGACTGCGTATGTCCGGTGCTTTGGCTGATGGAAAAAGCCAAAGGGAAAGGACCGCGCACCGCGCGGAAGAGGAGAACCGAAGATGAGAATCGTAGTAGTGGGAGATGGAAAGGTCGGATCCCTGCTGACCAAACTGTTGGCGCGGGAAGGCCATGATGTGGTGGTCATCGACCGGAATGAAGAAATTCTGCGGGATGTACAGGAGAAGCTGGATGTGGCCATTGTAACTGGAAACGGTGCCAGCGTGCAGATTCAGCGGGAGGCCGGCGTGGCGGACAGCGACCTGCTGATTGCCGCCACCTCCAGTGACGAGGTCAACCTGCTGTGCAGTCTGGTGGCGCGCAAGCTGGGGTGCCGCCATATCGTGGCCCGTGTGCGAAACCCGGAGTATGACCAGCAGATCGGACTGCTGAAAGCGGATCTGGGCCTTTCCTTTGCCATTAACCCGGAAAAGGCCGCGGCGCGGGAGATTTTCCGGCTGCTGCAGTTTCCGCTGTTCTTAAAGCGCGACTCGTTTGCCGGCGGCCGGGCCGAATTGGTGGAGATCAAACTGCCGGCTGACCATGTGTTTGTGCGCCGGCGGATCGACCAGATCAGCGAAATGCTCAACCGCCGGGTGCTGATCTGCACCGTAGAGCGCGGCGGCGAGATTTACATTCCCTCCGGCAGCTTTGTGCTGCTGGCAGAGGACAAGCTGAGCATTATGGCGGCGACGGCGGAACTGCCCCAGCTGATCCGGCTGTTCGGCATTCCCACCCAGGAAGTGGAAAAGGTAATGATCGTGGGCGGAAGCCGCACGGCCGCGTATCTGGCACGGCAGCTTTTGACCACCCATGTGGATGTGACGATTTTGGAGAAATCGTATGAGCGATGCGAGGAGCTGTTTGAGCTGCTGCCGGAGGCGACGATCATCCACGGGGACGGCACCACGCAGAGTTTGCTGCTGGATGAAGGCGCCGAGGAGATGGATGCCATTATCAGCCTGACCGGTATGGATGAAGAGAACCTGCTGGTCTCGATGTTTGCCAACTATATCGGGGTGCCGAAAACCATCACCAAGATCAACCGGCTGGAGTATACGGATGTCCTGTCCGATATCGGGGTGGACACCATCGTCAGCCCCAAACTGCTGATTGCCAATGAGATTGTGCGGTATGTACGGGCCGTGGGAGAATCCGGCCAGGGGAGCGTCGAGACGCTGTACCGCATTGCCGGCGGCCGGGCCGAAGCCCTGGGCTTTACCGTACCGCAGACCGGGGCGTTTCTGTCCATTCCGCTGGAAAAGCTGCCGATTCAGAAGGGAATCCTGGTGGCCTCGATTGTGCGCAATCAGAAGGTGATTATTCCCCGCGGTGCTGACTGCATGATGCCGGGGGATGCCATGATTGTGATCACCAGCCAGGGGCGGCCGGTGGCAAAGCTGACAGACATTTTCACGGACGGCGAGGGGAAGGTATCATGAATTTTCGCCTGATATTGCGCTATATCGGCTATATTGTCCTGATGGAGGGCGCCTTTATGATCCCGGCCATGCTCATCTCCCTGTTCTGCGATGAGCGGGCCTCGTGGGTGGCTTTTCTGGCGGCCATTATTCTGTCGGTGGTGGTCGGTTTCTTCCTCAGCCGTCTTCGTGCGGACGACACCATGCATGCCCGCGAGGGGTTTGCCACCGTGGCATTGGGGTGGATTGTGCTCTCCTTTTTCGGGGCTCTGCCGTTCTTCTTCAGCGGTGCCATCCCCAGCTTTATCGACTGCTGGTTTGAGACGGTTTCCGGTTTTACCACCACCGGTGCCAGTATTCTGCCGGAGGTGGAGAGCCTGTCGTATGGGCTTTTGTACTGGCGCTGCTTTACCCATTGGCTGGGCGGTATGGGGGTACTGGTTTTTGTTATGGCGGTGATCCCCCTTGCCAAGGGCAGCGGGAATACCTATCAGCTGATGCGTGCCGAGAGTCCCGGCCCCTCGGTGGGAAAGCTGACCCCGACCATCCGCAGCATGTCCCGCCGGTTGTATGAAATCTATGTGGCAATGACGCTGCTGGAAATTCTTTTATTGCTGGCGGGGGGAATGCCGCTGTTCGAAGCGGTCACTCATTCGTTTGCCACGGCCGGTACGGGTGGTTTTTCGGTGAAAAATCTCAGTATCGGCGCGTATGACAGCGCTTATCTGCAATTGGTCATCGCTGTGTTTATGGCCCTGTTCGGGGTGAATTTCGGCGTGTATTACCTGCTTCTCACCCGACAGTTCCGCGCCGCATGGAAAAATGAAGAGGTGCGGGTGTACGGACTGATTATGCTGGGGGCTACGCTGCTGATCGGGATCAACATCCTGCCCCAGTACGAAAACGGGGGCCGCGCGTTTCTGGACAGCTTCTTCCAGGTGTCCTCGATCATGACGACCACCGGGTTTTCCACGGCGAATTTTGATCTGTGGCCCGAGTTATCCCGGTTTTTGCTGGTGGTTCTCATGCTGGTGGGCGCCTGTGCCGGTTCTACCGGCGGCGGTATCAAGGTTTCCCGGCTGATTATCCTGTTTAAGCACCTGAAAAACGAGATGGGTGCCATGCTGCGGCCCCACAGTGTGCGGTCCGTGCGGGTGGACGGCAAGAAAACGGATAACGGCGTGGTGCGCGCCACCACGGCGTTCTTGGTTGCCTATCTCTTTATCTGTATACTCTCCATGGCATTGGTGGCGCTGGATAATTTCAGCCAGGAAACCACGGTCACGGCTGTGCTGGCCTGTTTGAACAATATCGGGCCAGGCCTGGATCTGGTGGGGCCGATGGGGAATTTCAGCAGCTTCTCGGGTTTTTCCAAGTTTATCCTGTCGCTGGATATGCTGTTTGGCCGGCTGGAGATCTTCCCTATGCTGTTCCTCTTTACGCCGGCGGCCTGGAAAAAAGCGAAGCGGCCCCGGAAGAACCGGACAATGGGTACGTTGGAATAAAAAAATCGGATCCTTTTTTGGAAAAGGGATCCGATTTTTTTGTGCTTTGGGAGAAAAGTCTTTGGCGGGGATAGGGACCACACTCCCCGTGAAGGATTTTAAAAAATTAAGAAAATTTACTATAAATTATTTTCTTTCAAGAAATATTTTCTATAATTCTTTATTGGAAAAATGAAAAGGGAAGAAATGGTATACTAAAAATAGAACTTGTCTCTATTTTGCAGGGAGAAAGCAAAGGAGGAAATAAGCCGTGAAAAGGAGAAAAAATGTCAAAAGAATGAAAAAAGGGAGCCTGACGCTGGCCGTATGGGCGGCCCTGTGGCTGATGCTCGCCTCCTGCGCACCGGCTTCCTCCCAGTCTGCGGGGAGCGGGGAGACACCTGCGGTTCCGGAGGCGGCAGAATGCGCCGGGATTACCAATCTCAGCGCGATGCTGGAGTACCACGACACGGTAGTGGTTGCCCAATTGGAAGAGAATGGGAAAGCCTATCACGGAGAAGGGGACCGCAGTGAAAGCTGGTATGTGGATACCACCTACACCGTAAAGGAAACCCTGCGCGGCGATCTGCAGGTGGGGGATACGGTGACAGTGCAGGAGCCGGTCACATCCGAAACAGCCACCCCCTACAGCAGGAAAGTACAGGCGGACAGCTCCGAGGGCACGCTGCTGTTTTTAAAGAAAGAGGGAGACGGGTACCATATCAGCACTCCGAAACTCTCGATGCAGCCGCTGCAGGAGTGGTATGGGAAATACCAGATTCAGTGGCTGGACGGTGTGAAGAAAACCACCATCGAGGGAACGGATGTCTCCATTCGCAGCCGGCGGGATAACAATGGGATTGCCGATACGGCGGATGTACTGGCGTCCCGCAAAGATGCATTGGCGGTATCCGTGGATACGGTTCCGGATTTGTACAGAGAGATTCTGCGAGAAGACGCCATAGCGGCGGACTGCCTGACGGACAGTGAACGGGTGGTGCGCGCAGCGGTGGAAGAGCGGGGCGATCTGTACGAAAAGGACGGCCGCTGGTACCAGGATCTGACATTCCGGGTGAAGGAGACGGCAAAAGGGGAAGAAGACGGCGACCGCCTGACCCTGACCATTGAGACAGGAACGGATCTGTGGCAGCCCATCACCGATGAGACGGAAGGATACGACTGGATTCTGCTGCTGAAAAAAGAGGGGGATACCTGGCAGCTTTGGCACAGCAGCCATGATTCGCTCTCCTATATCGACGAGTGGGAGAGCATCTACTGGTTCCAATACTCTTTCCCGCGGTCCGTTACCGGAAATCTGCGCACCTGGGAGGATGTGACGGATTACTGCAAAGCGGAGTAAAGCATAGCGGATCCCCTTATGCAAATATTGGAAAACGGATACATATTTTTCATAAAAAGGAACTTCGCCCACAGAGGTGAGAGGACAAAACAGAGGTCATAACAAT
>JBJEQH010000155.1:0-10097 GCA_051881655.1 Candidatus Heritagella sp.
ACCACGCTTCTCGACGGGTACCTTCACCTTGATTTTGTGTTTTATGAACATACCCTCAATCATTCAGTCATGGAGACACATGTAAATGATTATTTTTCAAATCCGAAGTCTTCAACTCGAAGAGTACGGCAGTTCTCGGACACCGTTCGTACAGTGCCCTGCGGGAAACCGTCAGCTGCATGGGCACTCACCTCAAGAGATAGCTCGACCTCGCAGTTATCCACTGTGGAAAGGTGTGTGATGACCTCGTCCAGATATTTCTGCAAGTCACGGATTACTCTTGTGTTGTCAAATACTTCTCGGACCGGATTATTGTCATGTATTTCGGAAAGATCGTTGAGATTGCGGATGCCGACGAGCTGTTCGCCCATCCGCTCCACCCCTATACCCGTTCCCTGCTGTCTGCCATTCCGCTTCCCGATCCCCACTATGAGAAACAGCGCAAGCGGATGACCTATGTTCCCAGCGAGGCCCACGATTATTCCCAGGAGCTGCCGACTCTCCGGGAAGTGGCGCCCGGTCATTTCGTGAGCTGCAATACGCCGGAGTATGAAGTGTACTGCGGAAAGCTGGCCCAATCATGAAAAAGCGTTGGCTGGGTTATCTTGGGGCGTCGGCTTTGGCCCTGGTGGTTGCCCTGTTCTGCGTTTCTTTCGAGGCCGAGGAAAAGGGCACCAGTCCCGCCTTGTGGATGCAGTTTTTCAGCGACGGCTTCTTCCTCTCTGCCGTTCTGTTTCTGGGCTGCGGCGCTCTCACTTTTATTGCGGAGGCCGGCAACTTCTACGGCATCCAGTTCCTGGGGTACACCCTGGTTCGCCTGTTCTCCTTCCGCAAAGAGCGCTTTGACGACCGGAAGGACTACTTCACTTACTGCACCGAAAAAATGGCAAAGCAGAAGGAAAAGGGGAAATCCGCTGCAAAGTGGATTATGCTTTATGTCGGACTGGGCTGCCTGGCCCTTTCTCTGGGCTTCGCCTTTATATTCTATGGGATGCGATAACAGAAATCCTTTGACCGGCGGCCGCTGTGCTGCCGGTCAAAGCAGATACTTTTTCAGGAGGCTTTTATGACTTCGGAATTTTTCGCGGGAAACCGGCAGCGATTTCTCGATCGGCTGGAGGAGGGCAGCGTCACGATGCTGTTTTCCGGTCTTGTACCCGTTAAGAGCAACGACCAGAATATGAATCCCTTCTCCGTCAACCGCAACTTCTACTATCTCACAGGCATTGATACACAGAATGTCTGGCTTGTAATGAGCAAGACGGCACGCGGAACGCAGCAGTTTCTGTTCATAGATCAGCCGGATGAATTTCTCATCAAGTGGAACGGAAAAATGCTGACCCGCGAAGAGGCAAGCCAGCGCAGCGGTATTCCGAAAGAAAGCGTTCTGTATATGCAGGATCTGGACCGGACGGTTGCCAATATGCTCCGTGACGACCGCCAGAGCCCCAGTAATCCTATCACGGCCTGTTTTTCCTTCGACCGGCTCAGTATGAATGCCGCACCGACGCGCGCCGAGGAATATGCCGGGCAGGTGCGCCAAAAGTATCCCGCCGTGCAGATCCGCAATATTGCAGGGGTGTTGGCCTCGCTGCGCTCTGTCAAGGCACCGGAGGAGATCGCGTGCATTCGCCGCGCCGGTGATGTGACCATCGAAGCGCTCCGCCAGATGCTGAAAACCGCAAGACCCGGTGAGTATGAATATCAGTGGGTTGCGGATTATGCGCACTATGTGGCCCGTGCCGGTATGCGCGAGGGTTTCCCGACGATTGCCGCATCGGGGGCCAATGCCACCATGCTGCACTACAGCGACAACAATTGTATTGCGCCCGATGGCGCACTCTTCCTCTTTGACCTCGGCGCGGAGTACAACTATTATTCGTCTGATATTTCGCGTACCTTCCCGGTCAACGGCAAATTCACCGACCGCCAGAAGGAACTGTTCTGCATCGTTCGCGATGCGATGGACGTTGCCCGGGACAAGATGCGCCCCGGCGTTGAAATGAAGCTGGCCAACCAGGCGGTTATTGATTTCTACAAAAAGGCGCTTCGTTCCATAAAGCTCATCCGCGACGACAGTGAGGTTTCGAAGTATTACTATCACGGTGTGTCCCACTCTCTGGGCCTGGATACACATGATCCCTGCGACCGCACGGTCTATGAGCCGGGCATGGTGATCACCTGTGAACCGGGCCTCTATGTGGCCGAGGAGGGCATCGGTATCCGTTTGGAAAATGACATTCTGGTCACGGACGGAGAGCCGGAGGATCTGATCGGCAAGCGCCTGATGGATATCGCTGAGATCGAGGAACTCATGGGCCGCTGAGCGCGCCCGCCGCAGAAGCGTGAAAAAGCCCAATTTTAAAAGAAAAGACGGACCTGCCTTGATACAATTTCAAGAAAGGTCCGTCTTTTTTGCGTCGGAAAACCGCCCGGAAGCGAGTGGTTTTCCCGCTTTTTTATTACTGTGAGGATTTACAGCCGGAGAGGACGCCTCCTGTTAAGGTGCTTTCTGCCGGTACGGATCCATGGGATCGTTTCTCCGGTCAATGCCGCCAGCCCGATTCGGCTGGGCAGGCGGTACTGCCATTCGGGATGAATGCAGCAAAATGAATAAAGAAGCCATGATTGCCTCTTCGCTTTGGAATGATGCGCAGGGAGTGGAAAATAACGGCAAGAGGTATTTCCCCTTATTGCGATCAGAGAAGGGAGGCTGCAGAGGGGAAAAAGAGGGCGGACAGAATTCCACACAGAATGGATGCCAGAACAAAAAGGAACAGATCCACCAGCAGAACACCCAGCCGCCTGACCCATGGCTTTTGGCGGCGGGTCAGGGGGAATTTTTGCTGGACATTCAGATAATTGCCGGTGAAAAGCACGATTCCCACGACGGCCAGCCCAAAGAAAATACGGTTGAGAAGCGTTACGGCGGGCCCGGCGTTTTCAACGGTCAGATTGGCGCACACGCTGAACAGGAGCAGATAGCCCAGCGCGGAAAGCAGCCAGCTGAGGGGAGTGTGGCCGCGAAAACCCGGGGGCAGAAACCTGTGCCAGTCAGAGGGGAGTTCTTGGGGCTCTTTCTCAGGCGGTTCTTCACTGCAAAGCGCATCCAGGGCAGCCAGCAGTTCTTCCACGCTTTGATACCGGTGGGAAGGGGATAATTCGGTGCACCGGCAGATTACGCTCCTCAGACGGCCGTCAGAAAGGCGCCGGTTCGGCAGTTCCCCGGTCAGCATCACATTCATCAAAATGCCCACAGAGTAGATATCCGTTAAAACACTGGAAGGGCCAAAGCCGTACTGTTCGGGGGCCGCATACCCCTCGGTGCCCAGCAGCACCGTGTCCTTTTCCGTCTGGCTGTGGTTCCATTTGGCGGCATTCAGATCCAATAGCTTCACAATCCCATCCGGGCTCAGCTTGATATTCGAGGGTTTTATGTCCCGGTTGATAATCGCAGGGGTGCAATGGTGAAAATCCGAGAGAATCCAGCAGAGCTGGCGGGTGATCTCGATCACCTCGGCTTCTGTCAGGGGGCCCCTCTGCTCCAGGATCGCCTCCAGCGTGTCGCCGGGGATGTACTCTTCAATCACGGTCAGGCCCTGCTCGTCTTCTTCCACCAAAAGGATTGCCGGGGTATTGGCGATGGGATGCTGCTGCAGATATCGGTAGATATCGGCATTATAGACCGTCAATTCCTTTTTTACAAAGAAATCCTTCGAACGGACATCCTGTACCAGAGAAACACCGTGTTCCGTGTCGATCCCGGCGATTTCCATATAATAGGACAGGCGCAATTCCTGCTCCAGAGTCATTGCCGTCCCTCCTTTTTTTGTGGTATGATGATATCGGTAACTGTATTATAGCATGCGGATGGAAAGGAGAAAATCATATGACCAGAAAATCCACGGGTGAATTGGAAAAAATTCTGGGAAAAACCTCCGCCTCGCAGGCAAAGGGGTACCTGACTGAAAACGCGGAGAGTATGGTTTCGGATGGGAAACCTTTTTCAGCCTATATGCATGAAATGCTGCGGAAATATGGCAAGTCCCAGCAGGAGGTGTTTCTTCAGGCGGATTTCCCGGAGCGATTTGGATACAAAATTCTCTCGGAGGAAAAACATACCCGGCAGCGCGACTACATTCTGCGGCTCTGCTATGCCGCCGGGATGAATCTGGAGGAAACCCAAAGGGCCCTGACTCTTTATGGAATGGCCCCGTTGTACGCCCGGATTCCGAGGGATGCCGTACTGATGATCGCCTTCAACCAGCATAAGGGAGGCATTCTGGAGGTAGATGCACTGCTGTCCTCCCACAAGCTGCCGGCACTGAAAACTTCCGGTACATTGGAATAACCGTTTCAAAGTGGAAATTCCCCCATTTTGGGGGCAACGGACAGAAATCGACTTTGCTATAATAGTTTTATTATAATTTCTTCCATTTCACAACAGAGGAGAGAAAACAATGATAGCAAAGAGAAGAAAAATTCTGCCCACCTTTCTGCTGGCGCTGGTCATGATCCTTTCCACCGCCTGTTCCAGCAGCAGCGAAAAATCGCAGCCGTCCGACGGCAGTTCCAGTGTGGCGGAGGATGATGGTGCGTCCTCTTCGGTTGAGCAAATTCCCGACGGAGAGATTACCATCGCGGAAACCGTACTTTATGAAGCAGAGGGCGTTACGATTACGGCAACCGGTTATGAGGAGAGCTGGTCCGGTCCGCAGATCAAGATCGTCGTGGAGAATGATACAAAACAGAATCTGCTGGTCACGGTTCAGTCCCTTTCCGTCAACGGGTATATGATGCCCACGGCCAGTCTGTATGCCCAGGTGGCGGCCGGAAAGAAAGCCAATGATGCCATTTCCCTGTTATCTTCGGAACTGGAGAAGGCGGGTATTGATACCATTGCGAACCTGCAGTTTTATCTGAAAATTGCTGATTCGGATTCCTATGATACCCTGATATCCTCAGATCTGATTACCCTGGATACATCCGCCGCCGGTTATCAGCAGCCCGTGGATGATTCCGGCGAAGTGCTGTACGAGGAAAACGGAATCAAAATCATCAGCCGGGGATTGCAGCAGGGCCCGATCTGGGATGGTACTTTAGTTTTCCTGCTGGAGAATAACAGTGGGGAGCCCATTACGGTTTCGGCGGAAAATGTATCGGTCAACGGATTTATGGAGGACGTCAGCCTGTGGTCGGATCTGCGGGACGGCACCCGGCTGATCGACGGGATGTACCTGCTGGATTTGAGTGATCTGGGGATAGAGAGCATCGAGGATGTGGAGAGCATCGAGCTGAATTTCCGCATCATTCATTCGGACACCTGGGACGAGATTGTCACCACCGATGTGATTTCGATGACATTTGAATAATTCCGGTAAAGAAAGAGGACAGGCGATGCAAACGTCTGTCCTCTTTCCCCTCCTTTCCTCAGGAGAACCGACGGAAAAGCCAGTGGAGCCAATTTCTCTCTGAGATATGTAAACTTAAAAAATTCAATAGGTTGACAATTTAATGGAATCGTACTATAATAGGCTCGATTTATTTGGATGAACCGGAGAGAAAGGATGGAATTGGATGGATGTACTTGCTTTGGCCAAGGGAATTATCGCAGGAAGACGGCTGACCCGGCAGGAGGATTTGCACTTTTTCCTGGACTGTGATTTGCAGAAGCTGTGTGAGGGGGCAGACCGGATCCGCACCCATTTCTGCGGCGAGAAAGTGGATCTGTGTACGATTATCAACGGGAAAAGCGGACGGTGCGGCGAGGACTGCAAATACTGTGCGCAGTCAGGGCATCACTCCACAAACTGCGAAGTCTATGACTTTTTGCCGACGGATGACATTGTGAAAGTTGCCTTGTCGAACGAGCAGGAGGGAGTGGACCGCTTTGCCATCGTCACCTCGGGCCGCGGCCTGAGCGATGTGGATTTTGAGAAAGCCATTGCCGCTTATCAGAAGATGAAGCAGGTCTGCAAGCTCTCGCTGTGCGCTTCCCACGGCTTTCTGACAGCCGAGCAGTTCCACCGCCTGCGGGAAGCGGGCGTGGAGAGCTATCACGAGAATATCGAGACCTCCCGCCGGTATTTCCCCTATATCTGCACTACGCATACCTATGACGAGAAAATCCAGTCCATCAAACTGGCCCAGGCCGAGGGCTTCTGCGTCTGTTCCGGCGGAATTATCGGCATGGGCGAAACCTGGGAGGACCGGCTGGATATGGCGGTCAGCCTGGCAGAATTGGGGATTGAATCCATCCCGATCAATGCCCTGATGCCCATTCCCGGCACACCCCTTGAAAATCTGCCCACCCTTTCCGAGGATGACATTCTGCGCACCGTCGCGTTTTCCGCTACATCAATCCGCTGGCCAATATCCGGCTGGCCGCCGGGCGCGGTTTGATGCGTGAGTATGGGAAAGCGGCTTTCCAGAGCGGCGCCAGCGCGACCATCACCGGCAATATGCTCACTACATCCGGCTCCAATATCGCCGGGGATAAGGCGATGCTGACCGAGATGGGGCGCGACATCATCCCGGAATATCTGGCCTGACCGGAAATTCCCTTTTTGCCCCGCACGGCAGCGGAGCCCTATGATTTTCCACAAACAAAACAGGCAGAACGGTTTTTCTACCGTTTTGCCTGTTTTTTCTGTATGGCGGCGGGAAAAGCCAGGCCCGTGTTCTGCACACAGAGCCTCCTTTTCCAATCAGATCCCGATTTTTTCGAGGAAATACGGCAGCTGCTTTTGCCACCAGCACCAGTCATGGCAGACATCATATCCCCAATAGTCCACCCAGGCCGGAATTTCCTTTTCCCGAAGCAGCGCATCCATTCGCCGGGTCGAGGACAAAAGATCGTCCTCCCAGGCGCCCTGCCCCACGCACAGGATGATTTGGCTGGCGCGGTACAGGTCCATATAGGGATGATCCTGCGGCATATTGCGCAGAAAATCCAGCGGCGAGTTGTCATAAACCAGGTTGTCCATGTAGTCATGAAAGAAGTAACCGGCATGATAAAGGCCGCTCAGGGCGATGACGGTATCAAACAAGTCCGGGTGGCGGAAAAAGAAGTTGCCCGCATGGAAAGCTCCCATGCTGCAGCCCGTAACGATTCCCTTGCCCGTTGTCGCTCCCAGGGTTCGGGCCCAGGGAAGCAGTTCCCGGACGACATACTGGAACCACTGCTCCTGCAGCTCGATGCGCTGGCGGGGATCCCCGCCGAAATGGGACCAGGTCTGCCCGTCGATGCCGTCCACGCAGACCAGCATCATTTTCCCGCTGTCCAGCCAGGGGCGGAGTACCTCCACCATACCGAAGTTTTCAAAATCATAAAACCGCCCATTCTGCGGCGGAAAAGCCAGGCACAACCGGCCGCCATCTCCATACACCTTACATTCCATCTCCCGGTGCAGGATCTGGCTCATTTCCTTAAAATATCGGGTTGTCATGCAGCTTCCTCCGTTATACTTTTTCGTGGACAAAACGGATAAATTCCTGGGCCGCGGCAAAATCGGCCGCATGGGCGGTGTACATCTGGTTGCCCATGGCCGCGGACATAATCTCCGGCATCCGTTCGCACATCACGATCTGGTTGCCGTAACGGGCCAGAATCTCCTCGTGGGAGTGGACATACCGGTAGCAGTCCCGGCGGCTGGCGTACACACAGTAATGGTGATAGGGGCTGTCCGGCAGGCAGCGGCGGTCACAGGTGACCATATCCGCCCAAATCTGATAGACGTCCGTACTGTGGGCATAATTCATCATATCCGGGGTGTATCCTCCGGCGGGGCGCATGTTCACTTCCAGCCCCACGAAGTCCCCCACATTTCCCAGGCCGGGTCGCGCTTTGGTCAGCCGGAAGAATTCCAGGTGGACAAACCGGCTTCTGGCGCCGAAGGCCTGCACGGTGGCCCGTCCGGCTTTGGCCAGGGCCTCCGGGACCTCGGCCGCGGTATAGTAAGCCAGATCCAGTTTTTTATTCACGATATCCATGATCGACGGCGGCCAAACCGTCATGGATTCAAACAGCGGCTGGCAGTGGGAATCGGTGATGGCGTCATAGGAACAGATGTCGCCCTCCACAAATTCCTCCATAACATAGGGGACCGTGGGCAGGTTTTCAAAAAACCGGATCCGATCCTCCTCATTTTCCAGTTTATAGGTGGCAGAAGCCCCCACGCCGTTGTCCGGTTTTACAATAACCGGGTAGCCCACCGTCTGCAAAAACTCCTTTGCGGCCGCTTCGGTGGTGATCTTATGGCAGCGCGCCGTGGGCACACCGGCCTTGGCGTAATATGCTTTCATGGCGGATTTGCTCTTAAAGCAGGCCACCTCGTTCAGATCCGCGCCGGTGGTGATATGAAAATCCGTGCGCAGGCGGGCATCCTGCTCCAGCCAATACTCGTTATTGGATTCGAGCCAGTCGATCTTCCCGTATTTGAATGAGAAGAAGGCCACTGCCCGGAATACCTGGTTGTAGTCCTCCAGAGAGTCCACCCGGTAGTACTCGGTCAGTACCCGTTTCAAAGCGGGTTCCAGGCTGTCGTACGGGCTGTCGCCGATACCCAGCACATTGACGCCGTTGCGGTGCAGCCGGTCGCAGAAGCTCCAATAGGTGTGGGGAAATTGAGGGGAGATAAAAATAAAATTCATAAGAGTTCCTCCATATTTCACAAAATCAGGGAGATTCCCTTTTTTCTTCCGTACTTATGACAATTTTCGTGACCGGCTTTCTTTTCTCCGTCCCTTCTTCTTCCAGATGATAAAAACCAATCAACATACTGTACTTATTGGTAATGATAACACGAATTCTTTTTCCTGTCAATCCGCGGCCCGATCGGCCGCTTCCGGCTGCCCGGAAATGGGCGCCCCACTGCGAAAAGCCCAGTACCGGTTGACCAGACTGACGTATCCCAGCGCCTTTATATCCTCATAGCGGAAATTATAGGCGGCCCTGGTGCGGGTGCCCGTGGCCAGATAGCGGATGCACTGCTGGCTGTAAGCATCCAGAATTTTCAGGGAATCGGCGGTGGTGATCAGGGGGAAGTACCATCGGGCCCAGGTCAGCTCCTGTTTAACCGGATTTTCAAACAGCTTTCTCCGAAATGTGCGGATAAAAGCCCGGGCGGCCCGGGGGCCATCGGCGCCCTTGCGGGCTTTCCACCGCATCAGGGCCCGGGTTTTGCGGCGCATTTTGGCCTTCAGCTTTTCAACGGAAACCGGCGACAGGTCAATGGTTCCGTTTTGGCAGCGGATCCCCAGAAAGCTCCAGGGTTCGCCGGGGGCGGTGTATTGCTCCTTTTTGGGATTGACCGACAGGCCCGCCTCGGAGAGGAACTGCCGGATGAGCAAAACATCCTGCTGCAGGGCCGATTGGGTGGGCTCGAACAGGAGAATATCATCGGAATAGCGGGCGTACGGCACTCCTTTTTCGGCAAAAAAATGATCCATCGGGGAGAGATAGAGGTTGGCGAGAAACGTGGAAAGAGGGGTTCCCGCCATAATGCCCTTTTCCTCCCGGATCAATGTGCCGTGATCCTCAACCAGGGGATCGGTCAGCAGGGCCTCCAGAAAACCGTACAGAATGGGTTCATCCGAGAGAGTCTGCCGCAGGAGAGGCAGCATTCGGCCGATGGGGACCGAGTTAAAATAATTGTGAATATCCACTTTATAGGACCACATGGCGTTAACCTGCGGGGTATTCGTCATTTTCCGGATGGCATTTTTTACCCCGAGATCAGGGCGGAAGGAGTAGAGATTGGGGGCGAAAACCCCGTCATATTTTTGCTGCAGCAGAAAGGTCAGCAGTTTCAGTACCCAGTTTTCAGCGGGGGCATAGGTGTAAACAATGCGCTTTTTATCCGAGTGCATTTTGCTGATACAGGATTTGCGCGGCGGAGCAAAGGGCTTGCCATGCAGGATCGCTTCGATCGGCTTCCGGTATCCCTCGGCCCGGATAAAGGCGGCCAGCTCCCTTTGCTCGGTGGGGGACAGATGGCCGCCGGTGAGTTTGTATTCATAAAAAGAGGACCACTGTGCAGGATCCGACAGGCAGGTCAGGAGATCCAAGGAAATTCCCCTTTCATAGAAAAACAGAG
>JBJEQH010000156.1:0-10014 GCA_051881655.1 Candidatus Heritagella sp.
ATCTAAAGAACGCCTCCGTCTCCTCCTGCGTATCGATAAAAGAGGAGCGCCACAGCGCCATCAAATCCCCGCGGTCTTCATAGGATGGACATTGTATTTGCATGGGGATGCCCTCCTCACGGATTTTCCCGCAGCCTTGCGACCCATCTTTCCAGCAGATAGGCCGGCTGATACGAGAGCTTGGCCCGGCGCAGGCCGTCCAGCCCCAGATCCTCCTCACGGTTCACCCATTCATACGGGGCGAGCGCATGCCGGGCAAACTGCTGGTTGATCATGGTATACAGCCCCTCGATATGGTCCAGCGCCTTTTCAAAATGGACATCGAACACCCGGGGGTTGATCGCCTCCCCGATGGTAAAGGCCACCGGTTCTCCCGAGACGTACAGCACACCGCCGCACAGGCACAATTCCTCAAAATGGGTCAGCGCTTCTTCAATGGCAAACTGCTCCTGCCGCAGCTCTTCTGCATCCCCGCCCCTTTCAATATGCCGGGCGGCCCAGCGGGCTTCCACCCGGCGGCAGTCGTCCTTGGTTGTCCTGTCAACCGGCCGGTAATCATACTCGTACTGGCTGCAGAACCGGGTGATGTGGTTGCGCTTTCCGTGCAGCTTCCGCCCGGCCAGCGTGATGAGGCTTTGCGAAGTGTACAGGTAGTCGGCGTCATCCCGGCTCTCCTCAAAAACAAACGTATCCGGCAGAGCCGTTTCCATGCGCTGCCGCTGCTCGTTGGTCACACCCCACATGGTAAACGGGGTATTTCGCTGGCGGGCATCCTCCGTCAGCTGCTGCAGCACCTGCCGCAGTGCAGGGGCATCCAGTGCCCCGATCGGAAACCCGTACGACCGCATGGCCCCGCCGGTATAACACAGCACAACGGCCCCGCCAATGCGGCAGAACTGCGTGTGGTAGCTGTTCCGCCACAGGTACAAACTGCCAAACGCACTCTCGGTTCCTTCATTGCCGAACTCTCTCATCAAGGGTTCCATCCATTGCCGGTCCGCAATGGTTGGCTCCTGGAATGTCAGCATAGAAAAATTCCCACTTCCTTCAATTTCTGCAAAACCGCCCGGGCAATTTCCTCCCGCAGCAGAGGGCTCCCCTCCCTGGCACAGGGGATCACGGCCCAGCCAAATTTCTGCGCCGCATACAGAGCGCTCTCCCGGCATTGCTGCAGGAAGCCGACATTGGCCTCGTGGATATCCTTTTTGGCGCTGTCGCCCTGATAGCGCCCGGTCAGCAGCTGCTGGGAGACCTCGACGGGCATATCCAGATACAGCACACAATCGGGCTGGGGCAGCCCCATCTTCCCATACTCCAGGTCCGAAAGCCAGGCGAGAAACGGCTCCCATTCCCCGCGGGGGAGCTTTGTCAGCTGATAGACCATGTTGGAGGTTGTATACCGGTCCGCCAGAATCAGAGAACCCGCGTTATATTCCGGTTCCCAGTCCTTTTTAAACGAGGCATAGCGGTCCACCGCATAAAAGGTCGAGGCCGCATACGCATTCACACTGTCGGCCTGTTTTCCAAACTCGCCGGCCAGGTACATTTTTACCAAAGCAGAGGAGGGGGATTCATAATTGGGAAACGAGATTTTCCGGCAGGGCCGTCCGCTCTGCTGCATGGCGGTATAGAGCAGCTGGCTCTGTGTTCCCTTCCCACTGCCATCCAGCCCCTCGATGACGATCAGGCTCATTTCTCTTCCTCCGGGCGCAGGGACGGTATCCCGGCCTTTTCCCGCACCTCTTTCGCCTTCCCGCAGGACATCTTTCCCTCCGGGCACGGGCCGTACAGGCAGGGCGGCCCCGCCTTGCGGAACAGATTGGGGGCCACTTCGCGCACCTGCTGCAGCATCTGCCAGGCGACCTCCCGGATCTCCCACTGGGCGCGGTTGCAGCAGCGGTGGGAGAAGAAATTCATCAGCGAACGGGCGTTCATGGTGACAATCATCTTGGTGGCACAGGCGTTGGGCAGCACAAAACGGGCGTCTTCAATCGCCATTTTCTCCGCCTTTTTGGCCGCGGCCTTTTCCTCCATCCCCTGCTGCATCAGCGTGCGGGTGTGCTCTTCTTTCAGCACCGCCGCAATGGATTCATAGTGGCGCTGGTCCTCTTCCATGGCCAGCAGAAACTCGTCCGCCGCCCGGGGATTGGCGCGGATGGCCGGCGGGATGACGTATTCAAACGCTTTTTCCCGCACATACCGCTGGCTTTGCACACTGAAAGAGGCGATCCGGTGCCGCGTGATCTGCGCCAGCAGCGAACGGGAGACCCCCTCGATTCCAAAGGTAAAAACCGCATGCTCGATGGGGCTTTCATGCCCAATTTCCGCCAGCATCTCGACAAACGAGGCGGTCTTCTCCGGGGTCAGCCCGTCCCGGACCGTCTGAATATCCGCAGCGGAATAGCACAGCTTGGCCGCCGAGGCCACGGTTTTTTCCGGTTCGGGCGTATGGGCTAATAAAAGAACGCGGCTCACCGCCACCACTCCTTCTCTTCATGAAAAAATCCAATAATCCTGTTTATTATAGCAAAATACCCCGGATAAAGCAATAAATCTTTCATAAATCCCTGGCGCCCGCCGCCATATTCCCGCCGCCCCTTTTTCACCGGCCATGGTATTTCCAAAGCCTTTCCGGAAAAGATAGGGAAAAACGCGAAAGGAGAGTTGATGGATGCAGGAGAAAAAAACCCACCCGGTGCCCACCCCGGAAGAGCTGAAAAAACTGAGTGAAGAGGAGATGCAGCTGCAAAGCGCGCTTTCGCAGAAAACTTCCGTTCAAAAAACGCAGGTAAACGGGAAATCTTGATCAAATTTTTCTTGTCCTCCTGTTTGAAATAGGATATAATGGATATATTATAGGCGGTCCCGTCGGGCCGCCGGTTCAGACAGGAGGTACATAGTGATATGAACAGAGAGACTCTGCAGGAACTGATTCAGCAGCCCCTGGCACAGGATATGATGGAATCCTTGGGCTTTGGCGGGAAAACCGCCGATGATTTCACCCCGGAAGAGGTGGCTCATCTGGAGCCCGTGTGGAAAATTGTGGACGCGACCAAAACCCCCATTCATGTCCCGATTCACGGGGAATACGAGCGCAAATGGTGGAAGGAAGCGGTGGCCTATCAAATCTATCCCATGAGCTTCTGCGATTCCAACGGCGACGGAATCGGCGATCTGAACGGCATTCTGTCCAAACTGGATTACCTGAAGGACCTGGGCGTGGACATTCTGTGGCTGAGCCCGATCTACGATTCCCCCAACGATGACAACGGCTATGATATCCGCGACTATCAGGCGATCCACAAGGATTACGGCACCATGGAGGATTTCGACCGCCTGCTGGAGGAAACGCACAAGCGCGGCATGAAGCTGATTATGGACATGGTGCTGAACCACACCAGCGACGAGCACCGCTGGTTCCAGTCCTCCGTACACGATCCGGACTCCCCCTATAAGGATTACTATATCTGGAGAAAGGGAAAGGATGACCAGACGCCCCCGAACAACTGGCGCTCGTTCTTCTCGGAGAGCGCCTGGAAATACTATCCCGAGCGCGGCGAGTGGGCCCTGCATCTGTTCAGCCAGAAGCAGATGGACCTGAACTGGGAAAACCCGGACCTGCGCCGTGATGTGTTTAAAATGCTGAACTGGTGGCTGCAAAAGGGCGTGGACGGCTTCCGGCTGGATGTAATCAACCTGATCAGCAAAACCCCCGGCCTGCCCGACGGCGATCCCCTGTTCGGCAATCTGACCGGCATGGAGAACTATGTGTACGGCCCGCGCCTGCACGAATATTTGAAGGAAATGAACCGGGAAGCCTTCGGCCGGTATGACAGCTATACCGTCGGCGAGGGCTGCGGCCTGGGTGCCCGGACCACCGACTGCATTTCCATGGCCAGCGCGAAAGAGCTGAACACCGTTTTCTGCTTTACCCATATGGAAATGCCGGGCCACAACAAGTATGACCCCTATGATTACGATCTGAATTACCTGAAGGCCCATCTGCTGAAAATCCAGCAGAACGAGGATGCCGACTGCTGGCCCACGCTGGTATTTGAAAACCACGATAACCCCCGCTTTATCAACAAGGTCTCGCAGGATCAGGGCGAAGTGGACCGCTTTGCCCGGCAGCTGGCCGTTCTGACCATGACGCTGCGCGGCACGGTCTTCCTGTATGAAGGGCAGGAGCTGGGCCTGCGGGATGTGACCTTCCACAGCGCGGAGGAATTCCGCGATGTGGAGGCCAGGAACTACTACCGCGAACTGATTCAGAACGGAAAAACCGAAGAGGAGGCCTTTGCCATTGTGGCCCCCGGTACCCGCGACCAGAGCCGTACCCCCATGCAGTGGACAGCCGGGGCGAACGCCGGCTTTACCACCGGCACCCCGTGGCTGCGCCTGGCGGATGATTTTGACGTGCACAACGCGGAGGACGAGGCAAAGGATCCCGATTCGATCCTGAATTTCTACAAGAAGGCGACGGCCCTGCGCCATCAGTACAAGACCTTTGTCTACGGTACATTTGAAGCAGTGGATCCCGAAAGGAAAGACTACTTCGGGTACCGCCGTTCGGACAAAGACGGCACTTTCTTTGTGGAAATGAACTTGTCGAAGAAAGCGATTGCACGCCCCCGTCCCGTGGAAGGCGAGCTGCTGCTGGCCACCTATGGCGATACGACGGACGAGCTTCGCCCGTTTGAAGCCAACGTGTATAAGCTGTAACACCCACCGGTCCCCCGCCCAATCGGGCGGGGGATTTTTGTTCACGAAAGAACTCTTGATTATTTTTCCAGATGTGATACCATAAACGGTATCACCAAGCAGGAGGAAACGGCTATGGAACAGTATCTCGGCAAACTCGTCTATCGCGACGGGGTCAATCATTTCGGACAGGAGCTTCTGCCGCTTGTCAGTGCCTTGTATGAAGGGGACCTGCTCTCTTTCGATCTGGATGAGGACGGGGTGATGGTTCTGCATGACAACACGCAGATCGGCTGGCTGGACGAGGCGACCGCCCGCCCGGTGCGGGTTCTGATACAGAAAGGCTATCAGGCAACCGGTTCGGCCCTGCACATCTACGAAAACGGAGACGATTTACCCGAGGTGGAGATCTCCCTTTTCCTCAAAGAACCGGAACGGCCCGACGATACCGCCGGTACGCTGGACTCCATTGTCCACAGCGGGGACTACCGGCCGCCGATGACCGCCCGTGAGAAAAAACTGCGGTGGTTCTGCCGGGTGTACACGATCATCGCGCTGGTCTGCCTGATGTTCGGAATTCTGTTTGCCCAGGGAAACAGCTTTCTCGTCCGGGTTCTGGGCATCGCCCTTCTGATTCTGGCCGTGGTCAGCTTTTTCCTCGCATTCCGTATCCGCCCCCAAAAAGGAAAAACGCCCAAATCCTGAAACAGCGCATAAAATCCCCCTTTTTCCACAGACTATCCGGCAGAACGACCGCTGCCCATCCGGTCTGAGGAAAGGGGGATTTTTTTGTCTCAATCATCTTATTATGGCGGGTATACCTGCTGCGAGGACGCGGCGCAGGCCGCTTATCAGGAACTGGCCTCCCCCGGGATCCCCGTCCCGCTGCTACCGGTTCTGAAGCACTGCGGCATCCAGCCGCTCCTTTCCTCTTCTCTGACCCAGGGGACCGCCGGGCGCCTGTATCTGCATGACGGGCGCTGGTACATGGCCCTGCGCAGCGGAGCTCCCCTGGAGGAACAGCGGCTCTCCATTGCCGAAGAAGTGGGGCATTTCCTGCTGGGGCACCCCATGTGCGGCGGACGGATCCGCTGTTTTGACCGCTCACTGCCCGGCCCCCGTCAGGCGGGCGAACGCTTTGCCATTCGCTTTCTCATTCCCGCCTGTCAGCTACCGAAGGGGCCTCTCTCCCCCGATTTTCTGGCCGGGCGGTTCGTCGTTCCCCGTCTTTTCCTCCTCTCCCATCTCTCCCTGCTGACCTCGGACAGAGAGCGGGCACACACAGGCACAAATCCCGGAAAGCCACATACTATGGGAACAGAATCACCGGACACTGTGCCCGGATAAAGGAGGAATTCATGAGTGGCCGAGAACGAACGTATTCCCGAAACCGGCGAAGGCGGCTTTAAGGAGGCAGTCTGCATTGATGCCATGCGCATCTATGACACCTGCAGTGCCAAAGACTGTTTGGAGGATTTGCGGGTGATCCTGCCCGCCAGCCAGACAGAAGCCGTGAACAACGCCACCGGCGTGCGGCTGCGGGACGCCAAAGTATTGACCGTATATCTGGATTTGCAGCCCGTTCCCTTTGACAAAGGTTTTTATTCGGTGGATATGACCTTTTTCTTCGAGGTAAACCTGGAATTATTCGGGCCGCTTCCCAACGGAATCATCCCTTTGTGCGGAATCTGTATTTTCAGCAAAAAAGTGATTCTGTATGGCAGCGAGGGCAGTGTCCAGATGTTCTCTTCCGACAAATCCTCGGATCTGCCGGAGGGAAAAGGCATGCGGAACCTGCCCAAGGCAACCGTGCAGGTCGCCGAGCCCATCGCCCTTTCCGCACGCCTGGCCGACCAGCCCTTTGCGGGCTGTGAAACCGGCTGCCGGATCCCCGAGTGCATCTGCCGCCATTTTGGCGAAGAACTGGACGCCGGCCCGCAGCGCCGCTGCATTCTGGTCACGCTTGGGGTCTTTATGATCGTGCAGATTGTGCGCAACGTACAGATGCTGATTCCCGCCTATGACTTCTGTGTCCCGGATAAGGAATGCATCACCAATACGGAGAACCCCTGTGACCTGTTCCGCCGGATCGAATTTCCCACGGATCAATTCTTCCCGCCGGATGCGGGGGGATGCGGATGCACGGGATAACCGGCAGAGCCCCTTTTCCCCATAAAAAATGGTAGGCACCGAAAGTGTCTACCATTTTTCCTTGATGGGAAACCGGCCATCCGGGCAGAAGGCCGGCCCATCCGGTTATTTTTCCTCTTCTTTTTCGCGGTCTCTCATCAGCCGCGTGTGGCGAAACGGGAATTTGGTAAACAGCAGGCTCTGGTTCTGATACAGGCTCCAGTGACCGGAGAGCGCATAGCTGAGCGCGACAGCCAGCAGGAAATAGTAGTCCCCCGCAAAGCCAAACAGTTCGAACGCGATGAACATGGAGGTAATGGGGCTGTTGGTCACCCCGCAGAAAACCGCCACCAGTCCAACGGCCGCGCATAAGGACGGGGACAGCCCCAGCAGCTGCCCCATCACGCAGCCGAACGTGGCCCCCACGAAGAACGAGGGGACAATTTCGCCGCCCTTGAATCCGGCGCCCAGGGTGATGGCCGTCACCAGAATCTTGAACAGGAATGCCTCGGGTCTCGCCTGGCCCTCCATGGCCCGCTCAATCACATCCATCCCGGCGCCCATATAATCACGGGTACCCAGCAAAAGAGCAAATGCCACCAGAAAAACACCGGCCGCCGCCGCACGGACATAGGGGTTTTTGATCCATTTCTGCAGCTTTTCGGCCATGAGATGCATAACCGCACAGAAAAGGATGGCAACCACCGCACAGCCGATGCCCACCACCACAATTTTCCAGATGGAATCGAAAGACATGGGAGGAATGTCCAGAATGGTAAAGGTTTCCGGTTCCACCCCCAGAAAGACAGCCATCCGCGAAGCGATAAAAGCGGCAAAAACGCAGGGAATCAGGGCGGAATAATACAGGATTCCCACCGTGACCATCTCCATGGGGAAAATGGCCGCGGCCATGGGTGTACCGAACAGAGCGGAAAAGGCCGCGCTCATGCCGCACATCACCATCACCCGCTGGTCATCCTCATCGAGACGGAACAGCCGGGCAATATTGTCCCCCAGGCTGCCGCCCATCTGCAGGGCCGCGCCCTCCCGTCCGGCGGAACCGCCGCACAGATGGGTGAGAACCGTCGAAACAAAAATCAGCGGCGCCATCCGCAGGGGCACCCGTTCTTCCCCATTGGCCGCCTGAATCACGCGGTTGGTTCCCCTGTCCCGGGACATCCCGGTAATCTGGTACAAAAATACAATCAGCAGGCCGGCCACCGGCAGAAAATAAATCACCCAATCCGTACTCTGGCGGGTGGAGGTCGCCCATGTCATACACTTGGCAAACAGACTGCTGAAGGCCCCCACAGTGACTCCTGTCAGGCAGGCAATGATCATCCATTTGACAAACGTACAGGACTGTTTCCACAAACAGCGGGCGTAATCAAAAGCAACGTCCTTCTTCATTCCTTATGATCCCCTTTGATCAGCCGGCAAAGCACTCTGTAAGGGAGAATCTTTCGCATACAGGATTTTCAGTAAAATGGGCGTAACCACCGAGGAAACCAGGATCAGCAGAATGACCGGGGTGAAATACTCCGCACTGAGCAGTCCCACGGACAGTCCTTTCTGCGAGACAATCAGGGCCACCTCTCCCCGGGTCATCATGCCCACACCGATTTTGAGCGAATCGTTCCAGTTAAATCCACAAACACGGCTGACCAGCCCGCAGCCAATCACCTTACAGATCAGAGCCACCAGTACAAAGCCGATGCTGAACCAGATCAACGTGGCGTTCACATTGTCAAAACTGGTCTTCAGACCGATCCCGGCAAAGAAAACCGGGCCGAAGAACAGATACGAACCGGTATCCATCTTCTGGGCAATATACGAGCTGTCCTTGACCGAGCAGAGGACAATACCCGCGACATAGGCACCCGTAATATCAGCAATGCCGAAATACTTTTCCGCGATATACGCCATGCCCAGGCAGAAGGCCAGGCCCGCAATGGACAGACGGCGGGTATGGGGATTGCGCCGGTCCAGCCACCGAAACAGTTGATAAAACAGATAACCGCCCACAAAAGCCACAAGGAAAAACAGCAGCGTGCTGACAACCACGGCACCGGCGTCGGACTCGGGATTTTTCAGGCCGATGACAAAGGTGAGAACCACGATACCGATCACATCATCAATAATGGCGGCGCTGACAATGGTGGTACCCACTTTTCCCTTCAGTTTTCCCATTTCCTTCAGGCACTGTACCGTAATACTGACCGAAGTCGCCGTCATAATCGTGCCGATGAACAGGGCTTTATAAAATTCTTCGTCCCCCCACGGGGCAAATCCATAAAAGGCCATGTAGAGAAGCGCGCCGCCCACCAGCGGAACCAGAACACCGCAGCAGGCAATCAAAAAAGCAACCGGTCCCGTGCGGATCAACTCTTTCAGATCGGTTTCCAGACCGGCGGAAAACATCAGCAGCACCACGCCAATTTCAGCCAGAGAAGCCAAAATATCCGTCTGCTGGACCCATCCCAACACACTGGGCCCGATAATCAGGCCCGCCAGAATCTGCCCGACCACCTGGGGCATTTTGCACTTTCTGGCGACCAGTCCCATCATTTTAGCCGCAATCAGAATGATGGCAAGATCTTTAAATACTTCATATGCTTCCATTGCTATCCATCCTCTTTTCTGATTTTGGGAAGAGCGCCTCTTCTCGTCTGGAATTATAGCACGCATAACCGGATAAAACAATTGTACGGCCGGGGCTTTTGTCATTTTTGGTGATCCATGGCAGAATATCTTCATTCTGAAAAACGAAACTGTACTCATTTTTCCTTGCAATAGAGAAAGAGCAGGAGGAAACCTCCTGCTCTCTTTTTCACGATTCTCCGGTATCTTTCTCCCGGTTCTCTTCCTCCCTTTCGGCGGAAGCCCGCGCCAGAAGATCGCTCTTTTCCGCATGGCCTGTATAAGTGGGAACCAGGCGGTGAACCACCTCCATCATATGCCGGTTGTCCACCCCGGCACACTCCCGCAGTTCTGCCAGGCCGCAGAGGAATACATCCTCATCCACCGGCGTGGGGGAACCGATATAGATCAGCTCGTGCGCCGTTTTTTCACAGCCGCCCTCGCAGTCCAGCAGCAGCTCTTCATACAGCTTCTCCCCGGGACGAAGGCCGGTAAAGGTGATATCAATGTCCTTGTAGGGCTCATATCCGGAAAGCTGGATCA
>JBJEQH010000157.1:0-9958 GCA_051881655.1 Candidatus Heritagella sp.
CTTCGGGAACGGGAAACACGCTTCCTTTTTATTCAGTTTTGAATGGGCTGTAAAGACCAACTGTGAAAACAGTTGGTCTTTTTTAATTGTTGATAAATTGGTTGATATTGTTGAAAACAGGGCGGATTTTACCCAATGTATAAAAAAGCGGCGGAGCGCTCTTTTATCATCAAAGAGAAGAAGGATTTTAACTGTTTTTTAAAGCGGTGAGCTGCCAAAAACCGTGAAACCACATGCTGTGCGCATCGTTTTCGTCCACAGAGGTCATCTATCAGACCCAGGTCACCGTGGTAAACGGATAGGACAAATCGGAGCATGAACAAGAGGATAGCGTATGGTGCCCAAAAAACCATGCACGTGATACCGGCCAGGGTAAAAGGGCGAGACACCGCCGCATTCTTTGCAAAATCCTGGGGGGAATTGCGGGGACAAAGCGGAATCCTGTTTTTTATAGGCTGCCTCTGCTCCCCTTGCGGGAGAACGGTGCGCAATAGGAGAATAAGGAAAAGCGAGTCAGAAAACACCATCGGCCCAATCAAATGCTGTTTGCCCGCAGGTTCTCTTTCCCTATATATAGCATTCTTGTTCCGGATAAAATCCCTGGCAGACGGAGCCGAAAGAGCGCGAAGCTATTGGTTGGGCACCGGAATCCCCATTGAAAGACGGCCGTGGGCCTGCATAGATAGTTTGCAGCGACCGCCTTAAGGGATCGTATACCGCGCCGATGGTCTCTGTCCGCAAGCATGGGGGCTGCTGCCTGTTTGTTTAGATTGAAGCTGTCCCGATGGATGGCCGACCGTGTGGGCTTTAGCTGGTATCAGTGGGGGGTATCCGCTGTCTGCCGGAGAGTGCGGGATATGGTTCTTTTCCCCGAAATACGCCCTTTGGGGGACGGAGAAAAAATTTTGAAAAAATCGAAAAAAAGGCTTGCATTTTTTGATCGGCTGTGATATTATATACAAGTCGCAAGGATACAGCGATAAACACAGTTGGTGTTGATGACAACGAGGGTCCACCTGTTCCCATTCCGAACACAGAAGTTAAGCTCGTCGGTGCCGAAGATACTTGGCTGGTAACGGCCCGGAACAATAGGAAGACGCCAACATCAAGATAGCCACCCAATAGGGTGGCTGTTTTTTTATCCCTGAATTGTTATCTTTTTATGATATTAAGGTTGACAATTGACGAAAAGCACCGTATAATTGGCAATGGAAATTAAAAGGAGGGTTTACAATTCCATGAAGAAGAACACAAAGATGCTGGCGCTCTCCGCCATGTTTGTCGCACTGATTGCTGTTTTTGCCCAGATCTCGTTCCCGATTCCGGGAACACCCATTGTTTTCACCATGGGAATTATGGGAGTCATGCTCGCAGGGCTGATGCTCCCCTGGGGCTATGCATTCCTGGCGCTGATTGTCTATCTGCTGCTGGGGGCTGTGGGCCTGCCGGTATTCAGCTCCTTTGGCGCCGGGCTGGGGACGCTGCTCGGTCCTACGGGCGGTTTTTTGATGGTGTATCCCATCATGGCCATTACCGCCGCTGGGATGTGGCGCCTTTTTCAACCGATTGCCAGCCGGAAGTGGAAAAACGGGGCCGTACGGGCCCTGTTGTCGGAGCCGGTATTGTCCTTTATTGCGGCTGAAGTTTGCATGATTCCCTGCTATCTGGGTGGGGCGTTGTGGTACATGTTTACGGCGCAGGTGGATTGGACCGTTTCGCTGGGGGCCACCGTCCTCCCGTTTATCTGGGTGGATCTGACCAAAGCCGTCCTCTCGGGCCTGCTGGCAACGGCACTGCGCCGGGCACTGCGGGCGGCCCGTCTGCTGCCGCCGGTATCGGCTCATTCATAAAATCATCCTCCCATGTCGGAAAAGGGGGCCGTATGAAAGAGAGAAATCTCTTTCATACGGCCCCTTCTTTTTATCCCCAATGAAGATATCGCTTTCCCGGGCGGACATACCTCCAAAAGAGAGCTTCCTGCCGGATTCATAGAATTTTGGAGAAAAAACGCCCGTAATGACAGGCCTGTCATGCCCTTGACTTTTGAGAGGGAGTTTTGTATACTGTGGCTGAACAGCGTTCAGGAGAGGAGTGGTATCATGGATAAAAAGGAGCACATCCGTGAGGTGACGACAGCGCTGATTGAGGAGAATGACGGCGATGTCGAAAAGGTGACGGCCCGCATGATCGCCGAGAGAGCGGAAGTGGGGCTGGGGCTGATTAACTACCATTTTGGCAGTAAGGAAAATTTGATCACGGAATGCGTGCAGCGCATCATCGGAAAGGTGGTGGCAAACTTTCGTGGAGAGCCGTCCTTTTCTACCGACCGCGAGCGTCTGACGGCCTGGGCAACAGAGGTGTTTCATTTCCTGTTTGCGCATTCGGCGATTTGCCGGATCTCCATTCTGGGAGATTTTCAGCACTACACCGGGGAATGCAATTCCGTCTGCACCCAGAAGGGCTTTCTGCATGCCCTGAAGGGAGAACACGATGAGAAGGCTCTGCGGGTATTTGCGTTGACTGCGGCCATGCAGGCGGCGTTTTTGGGCGGTGAGACCGCCGGACGCCTTCTCGGTTATGACTTTTCCCGGGCAGAGGACCGGGGCGCCTACATTCAAAAAACCATGAAACTGCTTTTTCCAGGGGAGGAATAGAGAAATGAATCAAAAAATAGGAGGGGCCGCCTCTCTTCTCAATGGACTGTGTGTCCTGGGCTTTGCAATTTCCATGCTGCTGGGGACAAATACCGGCTGTTACCTTTTCTCCATGTTTATCGCATTCAGCTTTGTGGGGATGATGGGGGGCTGCGCCTGTCTCTGTGAGAAGGAGGAGCGGCTGGCAGGGTATCTCTCCCTTACTTTTGCGGGGATGTATGCGGCCATCATTCTGCTGGTCTATTTTGCCCAGGTCACCACGGTCCGGTTCGGCGGCTTATCCCAACAGGCGGCGGCTCTGCTCGATTATCAGCAGTTTGGCCTGTTCTTTTCCTATGATCTGCTGGGTTATGCGCTGATGGCGCTGTCCACCTTTTTTGCGGGACTGACCATCCGGGTGCACACCAAAGCGGACCGCTGGCTGAAAAGGCTCCTGCTGCTGCACGGCATTTTCTTCTTCAGCTGTTTGATTCTGCCTATGTTCCCCGTGTTCACCCCGGGGGGAGAAGCGTGGGTTGGCGTGGCTGTAATGGAATTCTGGTGCCTGTATTTTCTGCCGGTGGGCCTGCTGTGTGCCCATCATTTTTTAAAGGGTGCCCTCAAAAAGGGGCATCGTGAGAATACCCCGAACCCGTAAAAGGGGAAAAATCGTGTCTCCTCTCAAAAATTCATGCAATCTTCATCAAAACGCCGGTTTTCTCTTAAACCGGGTTTCCGGTATACTAAGACCAAAAGGAGGCACCCCCTTATGAATCATATTTTGCTCTGCGATGACGATCCCGATATTGTGCGCGCACTGGAAATCTATCTCTCTGATCCCACCTATACCCTGTTCCGGGCGTATACGGGCAGAGAGGCGCTGGAGGTGGTGAAACGGGAGGAAATCCACCTGATTTTGCTGGACATTATGATGCCGGAAATGGACGGCCTGACAGCTATGGCAAAGATCCGGGAGATCTCGAATGTCCCCATTATTCTCCTCACCGCCAAAAGCGAGGATATGGACAAGATCCTGGGGCTGGACTGCGGGGCAGATGATTACATCACCAAACCGTTCCACCCGGTGGAGGTGGCCGCCCGGGTGCGCTCACAGCTTCGGCGCTACCGACAACTGGGGGGCGGCACCATCCAGAGCGAGCGCTTCGTCATCGGGGGGATCGAACTGGATGACAGAGGAAAGGAGGTGACGCTGGATGGGGAGCCGGTCTCGCTGACCCCCAAGGAGTACGAGATCTTAAAGCTGTTGATAATGAACCCGGACCGGGTGTATGCCCCCCGGGAGATTTACCGCCTGGTGTGGAAGGAGAAATCCCTGGGCTGTGACAATACCGTGGCAGTCCACATCCGCCATCTGCGGGAAAAACTGGAGATCAATCCCGCCGAGCCCCGTTACATAAAGGTGGTGTTCGGCCAGGGATACAAAATGGAAAAGGGGAGAAACGGATGAATATGAGAAGAAAATGGGGAACCTTTTCCCCGGGAAGAGGGATCCCCGGACGTTCTTACCGTAGGAGCAGAATGTCCATGAAAAAGGAGTGGATTTGGATGGCACAGATGGCTGCCCTGTTGGCCGCAGCCGCGGTCTGTTTGGGAATGCTTTTGCGAAGAAGGAGGGCAGATTCATGAAAAAGTGGATGCGGAGAACGCCGGGCAAAACGGCCGTATTTATCAGCGTAATTTTGCTGCTGTGCGTGACCGCTGGGTGCGCCATGGCTGCGGTGTTCATGGCGGCCAGTGATTTTTACGAAAAGCCGGAGAAGGTGCTGATCCGGGATTTCCTGGAACGGAGGGTGGAACAGGACGCCCTTCTCCTGACGCAGGAGGCGCTGTATGCCGAGGATGACGGAAAAACGTTCGAGACTCCAGCGGATGCGAGCAACCTGCGCTATCAGCTGTACCGGAAAAGTGCATGGATTGCCCGGACAGAGGGAGAAGAGAGGAAAAATATATCCATGTGCGAATACCTTTTCTTTTTCGGGGCCCGGCAGGAGGAGGGCGGAAGCTGGAGTATATGCTCTCTCGGTAAGGAAATGGATAAGGAAGACCGGCAGTTCTGCGAACAGGAAGGATACGAGATTTATTCTTTTTATGCCAGAATGGAGGATGGCTTGCCCATTCAGGACGGATATGCCATGCTGGCCTTCTGGCTTCATGTGGCATATACCCTCCAGTACGCCGTTTATCCCATTGGAATTTTAACCTTTTTGGCGGCCGTATGCGGGATTGTAATGCTGTTGTGTGCGGCAGGGAGAAGACCCGATACCGAAGAGCTGTTCCCCGGGCCGCTGTACCGCGTCCCCTTTGACCTGCTGCTTTTTATGGCGGTGGGCATCATGGTGGGGCTGCACGCCTTTTCTGCCAGCCTGCTGCCCTATAATGGGGTGCTGGCGGTGGTCTGTCTGGCCCTGGGAGGGATCGAAACTTTGTGCCTGGTACTGGGGCTGTGTATGAGCATAGCGGTCCGCATCAAGGGAAAAACCCTGCTGAAGAATACCGTGATTGTGTATCTTTTAAAAGGAATCCGATTTGTTTTGCGTGAAATGAGCTCGTGGGTGGTGCGGGCGGTCCATGGAATGCCCACATTCCCTAAAGTGATGATAAGTTTCCTCGTTCTCACGGTTTTGGAGGCCCTGGTGATCGCCTGGGCTCCAAAAGCGAATCTCACGGTGTTCTGGACGATTGAAAAGCTGATTTTGCTGCCGCTGGTTCTGTACATCGCGCAGATGATGCGCACCCTGAAAAAGGGAGGAGATGCCCTGGCAAAGGGGGAGAGCGGCTTTCAGGTGGATACACGGCTGATGTGGGGGGATTTTAAAGAGCATGGCGACAACCTGAACAGTCTGGCGGCGGGGATGAACCGCGCCGTGGAAGAGAAAATGAAAAGTGAGCGCATGAAGACCGAGCTGATCACCAATGTCTCCCACGATATCAAAACGCCGCTGACCTCGATTATCAATTACGCGGACCTGATCGGAAAAGAACCCTGCGAGAACCCGGTGATTGTGGAATATGTCTCGGTGCTGACGCGGCAGGCCGGCCGGCTGAAACGGCTGATCGAGGATTTGGTCGAGGCTTCGAAAGCGGCCACCGGCAATCTGGAGGTGGCCCTTGCCCCCTGTGAAGCGGAAATCTTCCTGACGCAGACCGCCGGAGAATACGAGCAGAAAGTGCAGCAGGCCGGTCTGACTCTGATCACCCAAACGCCGGAGAAGCCCTGCAAGGTATTGGCGGATGGCCGCCGGATGCAGCGCGTTTTCGATAACCTGATGAACAATATCTGCAAATACGCACAGCCGGGAACCCGGGTGTATCTCTCTCTGGAGGAGCAGGGGGGACAGGTGGTGTTTACCTTTAAAAATACATCCCGTGTGGCGCTGAACCTCAGCGCGCAGGAGCTGATGGAGCGGTTTGTCCGCGGGGATGTCTCCCGCCATACCGAGGGAAACGGCCTGGGGCTGTCCATCGCCAAAAGCCTGACCGAACTGCAGGGGGGCACCTTTACTCTCTCCATTGACGGGGATTTGTTCAAAGTGACCCTGCGTTTCCCCCGGTTCTACGAGGTGGAGCGGCCGTCTGCCCGCCTGTAAAGCTTTTTTCAAAATGCAAAATCCTCGTTTTGACGGCCTGCGGGCAGCCAAAACGAGGATTTTTTCTGGAAATCTTCCCCCGGTAAATGGTGGTTTCTCTGTTCCATAGGGGCAGGACTATCCGGTATGTGGATTTTCCCTACCATAGGGGGAAGTCTGTGCCGCCGTTCCTTTTTTGTGGGAATTTACCCGCTGTGTGCAAGATAGGAACCGTTTTTGAAAATGCTTTGAAAAAAGCATGGTTTTATGATATAATTATCAAACAAAATTAAGAAACGATGACGTGTAAAAGAGGGGGAAGGAATGTGAGCGACACACAAATCCGGGATTTTACCAGGGGAAGTATCCCCAAACAGCTTTTTTCCTTCGCATGGCCGTTGTTCCTGTCCAATTTATTGCAGGTTGTGTACAATATGATCGACATGATGATTGTGGGCAACGTATTGGGCAAATCGGGGCTTTCGGCGGTTTCGGTCGGCGGGGATGTGAGCAATTTTCTCACCTTTGTGGCCATGGGCTTTTCCAACGCCGGTCAGGTGCTCATCGCCCGGTACATCGGCGCCCGCGAGCGCCACAAGTTGGGCAAGTTTGTGGGAACCATGAGTTCTTTCCTGATTTCCTGCGCGGTTTTTCTCAGCGTGGTGGGTCTGATTTTTCAAAAGGAAATTCTGCAGGTGATGAATACCCCGCCGGAAGCTCTGGAAGGGGCGCTTCACTACTCGGGAGTGTGCATGGTCGGTCTGGTGTTCATTTACGGATACAATATCGTCAGCGCGATCCTGCGGGGCATGGGGGATTCCAAACACCCGTTTATTTTTATCAGTATGGCGGCCGTGATCAACCTGGTTTTGGATATCGTGTTTGTCATGGGATTGGGGATGGGACCCGGCGGCGCGGCGCTTGCCACCGTGATCAGCCAGGCGATCAGCTTTTTGACCTGCGCGGTCTTCCTTGCGAAAAACCGTCAAAAGTTTGAGCTGAATATCGGTATGAGGGAATTCCTCCACTGGGACAAGGAGATGCTCGGTAGTCTGATCAAGCTGGGGGCGCCTATGGCGATCAAGTCGGCCTCAGTTCAGGTGACCAAGCTGTTTGTCAATTCGTGGATCAATTCCTACGGTGTGGCCGTCTCCGCTTTCGCCGGGATTGCCAACAAAGTGGCCAGCATTGCCAACCTGATCTCCACGGCGATGAATACCGCGGGATCCACCATGGTGGGACAGAATCTGGCCGCCAAAGAGTACGAGCGGGTGAAGAAAATCCTGAGACAGCTGGCCATCCTCACCCTGTCGGTATCTACGCTGATGTCTGTTGCGGTCTGTCTTTTCCCCAATGAGATCTTCGGGATCTTTACCGGCGAGAGCGATGTGCTGGCCATCGCGGGGGGATATGTGCCCATTGCCGTGCTGGTGTTCTATGGCAGTGCGCTGCGCGCGGTGATGAATGCGCTGATCAACGGCAGCGGCAATTATAAGATCAATTTTGCCACCGCCATTCTGGATGCCATCGTGCTGCGCATTGGGCTGGCGCTGCTGTTCGGCCTGGCACTGGGTATGGAGCATTACGGATTCTGGCTGGGCGATGCCCTTGCGGGTTTTACCCCCTTCTGGATCGGGCTGATTTTCTATTTCTCCGGAGGTTGGAAAAAAACCGGAAAGGCAGTTGCATAAACGAAAAAACGCGGCGGGTCATTGCGAACCGCCGCGTTTCTCTTTACGGATAACCGGGTCCCCGGCGAAAGGGGAACCGGCAGGTGATTACCAGCCGTCCACATGGCCGCGCTGCATGGCGCCCATCAGCTTCTTGCGCAGGTCGGGGAACTGTGTTTCCAATTGACGCAGCAGCTCGGCGGTGTCCTGCCGGGCGGTCACTCCGTCGGCCGGGCAGGCGCTTTTCACAATGGGCAGATGGCAGCGCCCGGCGGCCCGCCGGATATCCTCCTCCTCACAGAAGATCAGAGGGCGGATTAACAGCAGCTGTTTGCGCGTCAGCTCGCTTTTGGGAGAAAAGCAGCCGATACGGCCCCCATAAAAGAGGTTCATCAGAAAGGTCTGCACCGCGTCGTCAAAATGGTGGCCCAGGGCGATGACGGCGCACCCCTGCTCTTTGGCCATATCGTGCAGAATTCCCCGGCGCATTCGGGCGCACAGACTGCAGGGATTGCTCTCCCGGCGTTCCTCGAAAATCAGGGTGCCCAGGCGGGTGCGGCGGATCACATAAGGGATGTCGTTCTCCTCACAGAACTGCTGGATGGCCGAATAATCCGTCTCCTCCCCATGAAAGCAGGGGTCGGCCGTCAGGGCCACCAGGGAGAAGGGAACGGGATAGTACCGCCGCAATTGCGTAAGACCGGCGAGCAGCACCATGGAATCCTTTCCGCCCGATACACCCACGGCTACCCGATCCCCCGGTCGGATCATCTGATAGCGCTCCATGGCGGCGCGCATTTGTCCCGTCAGCTTCTGCATGGGTATCCCTCTTTTCTGTTGTTCTGTATTTCATTATACCGGTTCGTTTTTCCCGCGCAAGAGGTACCGGAAAAGAAAAAATGAAATGAAAGCTTTGAAAACGGGAGAAAAACCGGTAAAAAAATGAGAAAACAGGAGAAAACCTAAAGCTAAATTAAAATTTTGAAATTTGTGCTTGACTTCGCCCGGGGATTGTGGTAGTATCATAAGGCAAACTTCGCGGGTACTTGCGCTGTTTGGCCGTTTTATGCGGAAAACAGGCCCGCTGTGAATAGTACAGGATGTACAAGGAAACATTTGCAGGAGGTAAAACGATATGTCTACGTATATGCCCAAAGCCGGTCAGATCGACCGCAAGTGGTATGTCATCGACGCAGCCGGCAAGCCCCTGGGCCGTGTGGCTGTGGAAGCCGCCAATCTGCTGCGCGGCAAGAACAAGCCGACCTTTGCTCCCCATGTGGACTGCGGCGATCATGTGATCATCATCAACTGCGCCCAGGCTGTTCTGACCGGGAACAAGCTGCAGAACAAGTATTCGTATCATCACACCGGCTATATCGGCCATATGAAGTCCGTGCGTTATGATACCCTGATGCGCGAGAATCCCACCAAGGCCATGGAACTGGCTGTTTCGGGCATGGTCCCGTCCAACACCATCGGCCGCGCTGCACTGACCAGACTCCGTCTGTTCGCCGGCAGTGAACACACGCATGCTGCTCAGCAGCCCACCGCCTGGGAATTTTAAGGGAAGGGGACGTAGAAGATTATGTACGAGAAAGCACCTTATTTTTACGGAACCGGCAGAAGAAAGAGCTCGGTTGCCCGTGTAAGACTGTATCAGGGCACCGGCAAGGTGACGATCAATGATCGCCCCATCGATGATTATTTTGGACTGGAAACCCTGAAGCTGATCGTCCGTCAGCCGCTGGTTCTCACCGGCACGGATGAGAAGTTCGACATTGTCTGCCGCGTAGCCGGCGGCGGTGTAACCGGCCAGGCCGGCGCAATCCGCCATGGCATTGCCCGCGCCCTGCTGCAGTACGATGGCGAGAACCTGCGCCCCGAGCTGAAGAAGGCTGGCTTCCTGACCCGCGATCCTCGTATGAAGGAACGTAAGAAATACGGCCTCAAAGCAGCCCGTCGCGCACCTCAGTTCTCAAAGAGATAATTGGTCGCGTTTTTACAATCAAAAAGGCTCAAAAACCCCGGAAAATCAAGGTTTTCCGGGGTTTTCTTATGCCCAAAATCG
>JBJEQH010000158.1:0-2226 GCA_051881655.1 Candidatus Heritagella sp.
ATTTATGGGTACCTTCAGAAGAATTAAAGCGGCGCTGATCGGCAGCGGCGCCATCAGTGAAAAATACCTGACCAATATTACAAAGAAGTTCCATGTCATTGATATGGTGGGCTGCTCGGACATCATTCCCGAGCGCTCTGCCCAGCGGGCCGAGCAGTTCGGTATCCGCCAGATGACCAATGAGGAAATTCTCAGCGATCCCACAATCGAGATCGTGGTGAACACTACCTATCCGCTGTCCCACTACGAGGTGACCAAGGCGGCACTGCTGGCCGGCAAGCATGTGTACACGGAGAAGATGCTGGCCGTTACGCTGGAAGAGGGCCTCGAGCTGTGCGAGCTGGCCAAAGAAAAAGGGCTGATGCTCACCACGGCCCCCGATACCTTCCTGGGCGGCGGCTGGCAGACGGCCCGTCACATGATTGATACCGGCCTGATCGGTACGCCCATCGGCGCACTGGGTGTGTGCATTCGCTCCTATCAGGATCACGGGGATACTTATACCGAGCCCAAGGGCTTTATCTTTGGCGGCGGCGGCGGAATTCCGTTCGATATGGGTGGCTACTACCTGCACAACATGATTAACCTTCTGGGCGGCATCCGCCGGGTGACGGGCTTTATCCAGGCCCGCAACGAGGTGCGCCCATATACCAATCCCCGTCATCCGAAGTTCGGTGAGTCGTGGAAGATTGATTCGCCCAACACCATGTTCGGCACCCTGGAGTTTTGCAGCGGTGCGCTGGGCAGTCTGGTGGTGACCAGTGAATCGTCGCTGTTTGATACGCCGAAATTCGAGGTGTACGGCACCCAGGGAACCCTGCGCCTGTTTGATCCCAACGATTACAGCGGAAAAATTACCCTGCAGCGCAATGTGGATCCCGAGCCCGTGGAGATGCCCCTGCTGTTCCCGTATAACGACGAAAACCGCGGCATCGGCGTGGCCGATATGGCCTATGCCATGATCAACGGCCGTAAGCCCCGCGACAGCTTTGAAATCGGCCTGCAGGCCTTCGAAGCCGTGCACGGCATTTGGAAGAGCGGCCAGGAGGGTATCGTGTACGAGATGAAGAGCACCTGCGAGCGCCCGAAGGCTGTCCCGCTGACCGCCCTGGCCGGGGATGCCTATGAGAGCCAGCTGAACGATTGATTTTACAGAAACAGGGATTCATTCGGCCTTTTGTCCGGATGGATCCCTTTTCAGAAGGGGGAAAACGGAATGCGTCAAAAAGACTGGTATTTGACCGAGGAGAGAGAACCCGGCTTTTTCCACTGTGAGGATTATGAGGATGCCTCCTTTTATCTGCTGGAGGGCACGGAAAAAGCCCTGCTGATCGACACCGGGATGGGGGAAGGGGATTTCCGGGCCATGTTGAGAAAGCTGACCGACAAACCCATTGAGCTGGCCGTCACCCATGCCCATGTGGACCATTTTCTGCACGCCTGCCTTTTCCGCGACAGCACGGTCTATATGCACCCGCGGGACACGGAAAAGCTGGATCAATGGTACGACTGCTTTGCCTCGGACTTTGAGGGGCGCCGTTGCCAAAGGGAGGACTTTACCCCCATTACGGAGGACAGCGTGATCGACCTGGGCGGTGGGTACACGGTGCGGGTACTGGAGATTCCGGGCCATACCCCGGGTTCGGTGGCTTTCTACGATGAAAAGAGGGAACTGCTGTTCACCGGTGACGCCATCGGCAGCGGCATCGGCGTGTGGATGGTCGTTCCCGGCGGTACCACGCTGTCGGAATACAGGGATGCTCTGCTCCATCTGGCCGAGCGGCTGCGTACGCTTCCGGTCCGGCGGATTTATGGCGGGCATCTCATCCAGGAGGGGGAACCGGGCTCCGCCCACTACAATCCGCTGACTCTGGAAACCATTACGGACATGGCCCAGCTGTGCGAAAAGGTTTTGGCAGGAGAGATCGACAGTACCCCGGCCAATAACCCGTTTGATGAGGATCCCGCGTTCCGTGCGGAACTGGGGAAGGCCTCGATGGAATACCGGCTGTCACAAATCCGATAAAGGACGAAAACGCAGAGAGCACCGGCCCCCGCGGGGCCGGTGCTCTCTGTTTTTCAGGAAAAATCAGATGATACAGAAACGATTTTCTTTGTTTTGAAATTTTTGACAAGAAGAATCCGTTCGGAGAAAGAGAAAAGAAAAAATGTATATCATATACAAAATTGTAGAAGGAATTTTTCGCAGATCATTCGAGAAAAACG
>JBJEQH010000159.1:0-9953 GCA_051881655.1 Candidatus Heritagella sp.
CAGCCGGATGATATTGGCCCGGTGCAGGAAAATAACCATCATGGAGATCATCAGCGCCAAAACCGTACAGGTAATCACATAGCTCATGCTGGCCCCCGATACCCCCGACAGGATCTGATACCGGTAATCGCAGAAATATGTAATCAGGAACGTGGAAACCGGATAGATAATGGCACCCACAATCGAACCGAGAGACACGATTTTCGTAATGGCAAAGGTGATGATAAATCCGACCAGAACCAGCACAAACACGCGCCAGTCGATGATCGCCATCATGGCCGCGCTGGTCACCACACCTTTTCCGCCGCGGAAACCGAAATACACCGGATACACATGCCCCAGCAGGCAGCCGAATCCCGCCGCAAAGGCGCCGTACTGCTGCACAATGGGGGAAATCCCGTACTGCTGGGCAAAATAAGCGATGACCATCTTCCCGATGACCACAGCGAGGACACATTTGAGAAAATCGAACAGGAATGTGAGGGCCGCTGCCCGTTTGCCCACCGAGCGAAGAACGTTGGTCGCCCCGGCGTTGCCGCTGCCGTGGGAGCGGATATCCTCCTTGACAAAAATCCGGGTGAAGATGATGGAAAAACTGATGCTTCCCAGCAGATATCCGATAACGGCCACCAAAACGGCGGGAAGAGCCAGCTGCTGCAAATGTTCAAACCACATAGAAAAACACGCACACCTTTCTTTTATCTGTCTTTGTCACTGCGTTCCCGAATAATAAAGCGAACCGGGGTTCCCTTTAATCCAAAAGTTTCCCGAATCCGATTTTCCAGATACCTCTGATAGGAAAAATGGAACAGCTCTGCCGAGTTGACAAAGCAGACGAAAGTCGGCGGACGGGTGGAGGCCTGGGTCATATAGTAAATTTTCAAACGGCGGCCCTTATCCGTGGGGGGCTGTACCCGCGCGGTGGCCTGGGCCAATACGTCGTTGAGCGTACCGGTGGCAATGCGCATGGAGTTGCTGTTGGCCACCAGCTTGATCATACGGAACAGCTCATCCACACGCTGCCCGGTCTTGGCCGAAATGAAAACCATGGGAGCATAGGGCATAAAGGAGAAATCCTGCTCCAGCTGGCGGCGGTATTCATCCATGGTCGAACCGGTCTTCTCCTGCACCGCGTCCCACTTATTCACCACAATCACACAGCCTTTTCCCGCCTCGTGGGCAAGGCCCGCCACTTTGGAATCCTGCTCGGTAAAGCCGACGATCGCATCAATCAGAATGGCGCACACATCGGCGCGCTCGATGGCCATTTCCGCCCGCATATTGCTGTATTTTTCGATGACATCCTCCACCTTGCTGCGGCGCCGCAGGCCGGCGGTATCAATCAGCACAAAGCTCCCGAATTCGTTTTCCACCGGGGTATCAATGGCATCGCGGGTGGTTCCGGCAATATCCGAGACAATGCAGCGGTTTTCCCCGGCAATGCGGTTGACCAGCGAGGACTTGCCCACATTGGGCTTTCCGATAATGGCAATGCGGATGGTCTCGCTCTCCGCCTCTTCCTCCTGCTCTTTCGGCATATACGCAAACACCGCATCCAGCAGGTCGCCGGTGCCATGGCCATGGACACTGGATACCGCAATGGGATCACCCAGGCCCAGATTATAGAACTCATAGAATTCCGCCGGGGGATCGCCCAATGAATCGCACTTGTTCACACACAGTACCACCGGCCGCCCGCTTTTCTGCAGCATCGAGGCCACCGCCTGATCGGTCGCCACCAGACCGGAGCGCACATCCGTCACAAAAATAATCACATCGGCGCTCTCGATGGCCAGCTGTGCCTGCAGGCGCATCTGAGACAAAATCACATCCTTCGATTCCGGCTCGATCCCCCCCGTATCCACCAGAGAGAAGGTACGGTTCCGCCACTCACAGGTGCCGAAAATACGGTCCCGGGTCACCCCGGGGGTATCGTTGACAATCGAAAGGCGTTCGCCGATCAGTTTATTGAACAAAGTGGACTTGCCCACATTGGGGCGGCCCACAATCGCTACAACCGGTTTAGCCAATTTCCTCATTCCTTCCTATAATCGCATCCAGCAGCGCGTACCCGCTGTTGGGGACCGGAATCACCGGTACACCCAATCGCCCGGCCAGCTGCTGAAGAGACATATCATCCAAAAAAACATCCTCCTGCTGCCGCAGGGTGACCCCCGGAAGCAGAACACACTCTCCCAGATCCTCCCCCTGCAGGCGCCGCTCGATATCCTGCCCGGTCAGCAGACCGGCCACGTCCACGGTTCCGCCGAAGAAATCATTCTTCACAGGGATTACCCGGATTTTATAATTATCGCATTTCTCGCGCAATTCGTCAAGAAGGCGATTCAGAAAGGAATAAGCCCCCTCCCCCGTCACC
This sequence comes from Candidatus Heritagella sp., assembly GCA_051881655.1. Lineage (GTDB taxonomy): Bacteria > Bacillota > Clostridia > Oscillospirales > Acutalibacteraceae > Heritagella. Next base: position 2,378 of record JBJEQH010000159.1, read on the forward strand.
AGGGTGAGGCGCCGTTTTTTCCCTCTTTCCTCTTCCGTCAGCGTAAAAAGCGCATCCTCAAATTCACTTTTCAGGCTGGTCAGCAGCCCCACGCCGTTTTCCAGCTGGGCAAAATCCTCATAGAAGTCCTCGCCCGGCAGCTCCCGCCCGGCCAGCAGATAAAATTCATCCGATACATACACCGTGCGCGCCCCGCGTGTACGGCAAAAGCGGTCGCCATAGGCTTCCACCTGGTCAATGACCGCAGCGGCCGTCTCCCGGGTATAGGTGGTCAAAGGATACAGCCCCTCCCGGTAGCGCGTCACCCCCACGGGAACGCAGGCAATGCTCTGCAGATTTTCCCCCAGCGCATACAGGTCATTCAGCGTCCGCTGCAATTCTTCCCCGTCGTTGATCCCGGGGCAGAGGACCAGCTGGCAATTCAGATGAATGCCCCCCTCTGCCAGCCGCTTCAGAATCGAGAGGCACTGTCCGGCAAAACGGTTCCCCATCATCTTGCAGCGCAGTTCCGGATTGGTGGTATGCACCGATACATTGATCGGACTGATATGCATGTGGAGAATCCGCTCCACTTCCCGCTCGCTCAAATTGGTCAGGGTGATATAATTTCCAAAAAGGAAGGACAGGCGGGAATCGTCGTCTTTAAAATACAGGCTTTTGCGCATCCCTTTGGGCAGCTGGTCGATAAAACAGAAAATGCACCGGTTGCGGCAGGAGCGCTGCCGGTCCATCAAATACGTCTCGAACTGCAGCCCGATGGAATCGTACTGGCGCTTTCTTAGGGAAACCGTCCGCTCTTCTCCCTGTTCACTGCGCAGCAGCAGATGGAGGTTCGCTTCCGTCTCATAAAAGCGGAAATCCAGAATGTCCGCGATTTCATGCCCATTCATGGACACCAGCGTCTCTCCGGCGCATATCCCGGCCTTTTCCGCCGCGCTGCGGGCATCGACTCCTGTAATCCGTACGGCCATAGTCCCCTTCCTTTCTCTCTGTACGTTTATCTTTCCCGCTGAGCCTCACAATTTTCAGCAAAAAAATAGAGAAGGATTGCTCCTTCTCTACCCTTTTGCATCCACAGAAAAAAGAAAAATTAAGCTTCTTTCTTCAGCACGTCTCTGCCGTCATAAAAACCGCAGGCCTTGCAGACTCTGTGAGGTACCTTGTACTCGCCGCACTTCGGGCACTTTACCAGAGCCGGAGCTTCCATCTTCCAAACATTGGAACGTCTCTTGTTCTGTCTTGCACTCGATACTTTTCTCTTGGGTACTGCCATTTTGAGCACCTCCTTATATCCATGGTAATGGCTTGCCTTAGCTCATAAATTTTTTCAATACTTCCAGCCGGGGATCCACATCGTGATCATGACAATGACAGGTTCCCGTGTTGAGATTCTGGCCGCATACGTCGCACAGTCCTTTGCATTCGGGTTTGCAGAGGAACTTGCTGGGCAGCTCCAGCAGGATATCCGAACGAAGCAGCTCGCTCACGTCCAGGGTATCATTCTCAACCTGAAGGTAGGTGTCGTTTTCCTCATCGTTCAGTTCGCGCACCAGCATATGTTCAAACGAGTACGAGTATTTTCTCTCGATCTGTTCCGCGCAGCGGTCACAGGGAATCGAAAAATCAAACTCCACTTTTACCGTCATCTGCGCCGCACCCGCAAGACTTTTCACCTGACCAGTAGCAAAAACAGGCGAAACAAACGGATACGAACCGCTGATTTCGATATCAGAGAGATCCAGCGTATCCTGGAACGCGAGGATTTCATCGTCATTCTCAAAAACCTTTCGCAAATCCAGCAGCATTTCTCTCACTCCAATATCCGTTGCGGCGTACTTTCTCATGAAGACACCGTTATTTATTATAGTAGTCTGCCTTCCATTTGTCAATGGAAAATTCCCGTTTCTTTTACAAAAAATTGCGGTGGAAAACCGGGGGCTCCTGTTGCTTATTCGGGAAAAAGTGGGTATAATGATAGCTTAGAAAAAATGTCCCTTTCCGCTTTTCGAAAAACGGCCGGAAAGCGGAGGAATGCCAAAGAAACGGAGCGAAAACTATGATCAAAACCGCTTTTGTTATCCTTGTCTGCAAGGCGCTGAGCCTTGTGGGCCGCCTGGTGGGAAAGGGAAGCAGCCTTCCCGGCAAAATCTGCCTGAAGCTGGACCCGAACATTCTCAAAAAAATCCAGCTTCCTTCTTCCATTATAGCGGTAACCGGCAGCAATGGCAAGACCTCCACCGTGGAAATGATTGCCCAGGTGCTGAAAAACAGCGGAAAACGAATTGCCTATAACAAAGAGGGCAGCAACCAGATCGAGGGGGTTACCACCTTCCTGCTCAACGACTGCACCCTGTCCGGCCGGGTAAAAAGCGAGATCGTCCTCTTGGAGAGCGACGAGCGCTTTGCCCGCCATACCTTCCGGCACTTCCACCCCACCCACTATGTGATCAACAACCTGTACCGGGATCAGATGACCCGCAACGGTCACACGGAGTGGATGTATGATATCGTGAAGCAAAGCGTTTACGAGGACACCCACCTGATTTTGAATGCCGATGACCCCATGGTGGCCCGCTTCGGCATGGGGCGCCGGAATGTGACCTGGTTTGGGGTGGACCGCCTGCCCCTTTCCCAGGAGCACAACGACAGCGTGTATAACGACGGCGCCTACTGCCCGGAGTGCAAGCACCCGCTTCTCTATGATTATTATCATTATAATCACATCGGCTCGTACCACTGCCCGCACTGCGGCCTGCACCGCGAGCCCACCTCGTATACGGTGACCCAGGCCAGCCAGGACGAGGGATACATCGTGATTAACGGCCAGTACCGCATTGATCTGAGTTTTACCGGAATCTATCATTTTTATAACACGCTGGCCGCCTTTGCCGCCTGCAGCGAGCTGGGAATTCCTGCCGAAACCATTGTCTCCTCCCTGCAGAACTACACGATGAAAAACGGCCGGATCATGGCTTTCCGCGCCGGTGAGCACGAGGGAACGCTGCTGACCTCCAAGCACGAAAATTCGGTCTCGTACGATCAGTCGATCCGGGTGGCCGTGCGGGATCCGCGGGACTGCACCGTGATGATTATTGTGGACGCCATCAGCCGCAAATATTTCACCAGCGAGACCTCCTGGCTTTGGGATATTGATTTTGAACTGCTGGGGGCGGAGCATATCCGCAAAATTATTCTGGCCGGCACCTATGCCAACGATCTGGCGGTGCGCTTTTCCTACACCACCATTCCCTTTGACAAAATCGAGGTCATCGAGGACATGGATCAGGCCGTCGGGGCGCTGAAAGAACGGTCCATCGGGTATGTGTATGGGATCACCTGTTTTTCGGATAAGGAAAAGCTGCTCAGCCGTGTGGAAACGGTCAGTCTGGAGAAAGGCGGGAAAGAAGAATGAAGCTGCTTCATCTGTATCATGACTTTATGAATCTGTACGGCGAGTACGGCAATATGCGCGTGCTGGAAAAGCATCTGCGCGACCAGGGCATGGATGTGACGGTGATTCAAAAAACCGTGACGGATACGGACCTGGATTTTTCCGATGTGGATCTGATTTACATCGACTGCGGCACCGAGAGAAGCCAGAAAGCGGCGCTGATGCACCTGATGCCCTATCAGGAAGAAATCAAAGAGGCCTGCCGCCGCGGAGTGGTGGGGCTGTTTACCGGCAACGCCTGCGATATGCTGGGCACCTCAATCACCGACGGAAGCGGTGAATTGCATCCGGCCCTGGGGCTGCTGCCGTTTACCACCAACGAGAGCGCCGACATCCGCTATACCGGCGATGCCGTTACCACCGCCGAACCCTTTGGCAGCGAGCTGGTCGGTTTTGTGAACAAGTGCTCGCAGAACACGGGCATTGCCGCTCCCCTTTTCACCCTGAAAATGGGGATGGGCAATCAGAAGGGCGATCCCGGCGAGGGATGCCGTGTGGAAAACTTCTTCGGCACCCATCTGATCGGCCCGGTGCTGGTGAAGAACCCCGCCATGCTGCACGCGGTTGTCCGGCTGCTGATGAAGCGGGAGAACCCGGATGCCTCCTACCAGGCCATCGCCTATCCGTACGAAGAAAAAGCCTATGAGGTGACCCACCGGGCCCTGATCAACCGCCTGGAGGAAGCCGGGAACCGGAAATAACGGGTTCTCTGTTTTTCCCCGGGGGCCGCACCTTCCAAAAAGCAATTGAAAAAATCCCCCGCTGCAGCCCGAAAGACTGCGGCGGGGGATTTTTTATGCTCTGTTTGGATTGTTACCGGGTCAGCGAGTGCTTCACGCGGTCGCGCTCCTCGGCGCGCTTTGCATTATTCCAGCGGTCGGTGGTTCCCACCAGGTAACCGGTGATCCGGCGGATTCTCTCAAAATCCACACCGGCGCCTACCATCGTCCCGTTTTCAGTCTTTTTCTCGGTCATAGGGTACTCCTCCTTTTATATCTCTTTCCCGCCAAATGCGTATACTCCGCGGATTTCTCTCCCGGTATCCGCGCCTCAGCGGTTCAGCGTATGCTTTACGCGGTCGCTTTCTTCCGCGCGCTTTGCATTGTTCCAGCGGTCGGTGGTGCCCACCAGATAGCCCGTAATCCGACGGATCCGGTCAAAGCCCACGCCCGAACCTACCTGCTTTTCACAGGATGTCTTCTTTTCCTTCATTTTCTTTTCCTCCTCTTGTATTTGTGTAAGGCAAATCCATCATTTGGTTTTTTCAATAACAGCCACAGTGCTGCAGCGGCACATTGGGGTATTTCTTGCGCAGCTCCTCCAGCTTTTCCAGGCTGACCGGTTCACCGGCGCGCCGCCCGCAGCGGGGGCAAACCTCGTCGATAATACCGTTATAGCCGCACACCGGATCGCGGTCCACCGGATGGTTCACCGAGCCGTAGCCGATTCCGGATTCCTTCATGCAGCGGATGACAGCCTCGAAAGCATCCAGGTTCTTGCATACGTCGCCGTCCAGCTCCACATAGCTGATGTGGCCCGCATTGGTCAGCGCGTGATAGGGCGCCTCGGTGCGGATCTTCTGGAAGGCATTGATCGGATAATAAACCGGAACATGGAACGAGTTGGTATAGTAATCGCGGTCGGTAATCCCGGGAATTTTCCCGTACTTTTTCGCGTCGATCCGCACAAAACGTCCGCTCAGCCCCTCGGCCGGCGTGGCCAGCAGCGACCAGTTCAGCTTGGTTTTTTCGCTCTCCTCGTCCATACGGGAGCGCATATGCCCGATAATCGACAATCCCAGCTTCTGGCTCTCTTCGCTCTCGCCGTGGTGCTTGCCGGTCAGGGCCACCAGCGTCTCGGCCAGGCCGATAAAGCCGATGCTCAGCGTGCCGTGCTTGAGCACTTCCTCCACCGTATCATAACGGCTGAGCTTCTCCGAGTCGATCCAGACACCCTGCCCCATGAGGAAGGGATAGTTGTACACCTTTTTGCTGCACTGGATTTTGAAACGGTGCAGCAACTGCTCAATGCACAGGTCAATCCGGTCGTCCAGCATCTGGAAGAATTTATTCAGATCCCCGTGGGCCTCGATGCCCAGCCGCGGCAGGTTGATGGTGGTAAAGCTGAGGTTTCCGCGGCCGCAGGTAATCTCCCGGCTGGGATCGTACACATTGCCCATCACGCGGGTACGGCAGCCCATGTAGGCCACCTCGGTATTGTAATCGCCCTTTTTGTAATACTGGGCATTAAACGGGGCATCCAAAAAGCTGAAGTTCGGGAACAGGCGCTTGGCCGATACGCGGATCGCCATTTTGAAAAGGTCGTAGTTGGGATCCCCTTCGTTGTAGTTGATGCCCTCTTTCACCTTGAAAATCTGCACCGGGAAGATCGGCGTCTCCCCACCTCCCAGACCAGCCTCGGTGGCCTCCAGCAGGTTCCGGATGGCCATGCGCCCCTCGGGCGTCGTATCCGTGCCATAGTTCAGAGAGGAGAACGGAACCTGAGCGCCCGCACGGGAGTTCATGGTATTCAGATTGTGTACCAGCGCTTCCATCGCCTGATAGGTGGCGTTATCGGTCTCGCTGTACGCGTTCTTTTCACAGTAATTTGCCAGCTTCCCAGCGTCTTCCGGCGTGAACATCCCGTGCATCTTTTCCACAAGATAGTCCGCGAGCTTTCTGCCGTAAACAGCGGCATTTCCCAGGGTTACTTCCTGTCCCAGATCCTCTTTGATCGCCGCAGTCATGTCCTCGGCCTCTGCGGCCCCCATGGCAAAACGAACCTGCAGATACTGGGCAATGGATTTAAAATACTGCTTCCGGAAGGTCTTGGCAACACCGGGCGCCATGGCATAGTCAAAATTGGGAATGCTCTGGCCGCCGTGCATTTCGTTCTGGTTGGCCTGAATAGCAATACAGCACAGCGCCGAATAGCTGCGGATATCATTGGGCTCACGCAGATAGCCGTGGCCCGTGGAGAACCCGTTTTTAAAGAGCTTGAGCAGATTGATCTGGCAGCAGGTCTCCGTCAGCGCATAAAAGTCCTTGTCGTGGATGTGGATATCGCCGTTAATATGGGCCCTGGCAATCTCGCTGGGGATCACATACTCGTCGTAGAACGCCTTGGCACCCTCCGAGCCGTACTTCAGCATGGTACCCATGGCGGTATCCGCGTCAATATTCGCATTTTCACGCTTTAAGTCCACTTCCGAGCTGGGCTGGAACGTCAGATTCTCATAGATCTTCATCAGACTGGCGTTCATCTCGCGCATTTTCTGATGTTCGGCGCGATACAGAATGTACGCCTTCGCCGTTTTGGGAAGATCGCTCTCAATCAGCTTTTCTTCCACAATATCCTGAATCTGCTCGACATTCGGGACTTCTTCGCCCATCCGGCCGTCGTTCAGAGCATCCACCACCCGGCCCGTCACACGGTCCAGATCGTTGTCACTCATTTTCTCCCCGGAAATATGGGAATTGGCCTTTAAAATGGCATTGCGGATTTTGCTGGCGTCAAACAACACAATTTCGCCGTTGCGCTTCATAATGGTCTGGATCATGGAACTGTTTACCCCTCTCCTATGGTTCATCGTCTTTCGTATTCCAGCCGCACATTTTCCAGAACATTTCCTGCCGCGCAGCTTTTCGGGAATCCTCAGTTTTCTGCTTTCACACACCACAACATGTTGTGGTGTGTGAAAGCAGAAAAGAAAGCGTCTACTATCATAGCGTACTGCCGATGAAAAAGCAAGAGCTTTTTCAAAAAAAGAAGAAATTGGGAGGTTTGATTCCCTCCCCTATATATTCGGTTTTCTCTTTATCAGTGCCCCTATATATAGTATAATACCCGATATTTCGGATTTGTCAAGAAGCGCACTCTATGTATATTCCCTATTGTTATCGTCAATTTTTGTAAATTCCTCCGAAAAGAAATTCTATTTTTCTTTATACTATATTTTGTGGTTTCTCACAGTGTCCATGCCTGCGGTGAAAAGCCACCTTTGCTCATCCCCTGCGGCGAAAAAAGCCGGTTTTTCCTTTCAGAACGAAAAACCGGCCAAAAGGGGGAAGAAACGAAAAAACAAAGGTCACTTCTGCTCTTTTTCCTCTGGGGAAGGGTGCTTCC
>JBJEQH010000160.1:0-9907 GCA_051881655.1 Candidatus Heritagella sp.
CTTTTCATTGACGAGCTGCATACCATTATTGGGGCAGGCGCCTCAGGGGGTTCCAGTGATGCGGCCAACATTCTCAAGCCCTATCTGGTCCGGGGGGATTTTCAGGTAATCGGCGCCACGACGGTGACCGAATATCGCAAGCATATTGAAAAGGATGCCGCCCTGGAACGGCGCTTCCAAACGGTGCAGGTCGGGGAACCCAGCGAAGAGGAGACCGTTGCGATTCTGCAGGGGCTGCGCGACTGCTATGAGGCGCACCACAAGGTGCGGATTACCGATGAGGCAATCCGGCAGGCGGTGCATCTGTCGCGGCGCTATATTCCCGACCGGTTTCTCCCCGATAAGGCCATTGATCTCATAGATGAAGCGGCCTCGCGGGTACACCTCCGCGGGGAAGCGGTGCCGGCTGTCATCGGGGAGCTGGAAGAAGAAATCGGATCTCTGGAACAGGAAAAGGACGATGCCGTGCAGCGGCAGGATTTCGAGAGAGCGGCCGCTCTGCGGGACCGGCAGCGGCTGAAAAGGGAGGAACTGAATCAGGCACAGGCCGACTGGAAGGAAAAGGCTCCCGGTTCTGTCCGGGAAGTGGGGATCGGGGATATTTCGGCGGTTGTATCCATGTGGACCGGGATCCCGATTTCGCAGATCTCCCTGGAGGAGGGCCAGCGCCTTCTGAATCTGGAGAATATTTTGCACGAGCGCCTGGTCGGACAGGAGGAGGCGGTTTCGGCTGTTTCCCGGGCGATCCGGCGCGGCCGGGTGGGGCTGAAAGATCCCAACCGCCCGACGGGTTCCTTTTTGTTCTTGGGCCCCACGGGCGTTGGAAAGACGGAATTGTGCAAAGCCCTGGCACAGGCTCTGTTTGGCAGCGAGGATGCCATGATCCGCTTTGACATGTCCGAGTATATGGAGAAGCATACGGTCTCCCGTCTGGTGGGCTCTCCCCCCGGTTATGTGGGGTATGAGGAGGGCGGACAGCTGACGGAAGCCATACGCCGCCGGCCGTACAGTGTGCTGCTGTTTGATGAGATCGAGAAGGCCCATCCCGACCTTTTCAATATTCTTCTTCAGATTCTGGACGACGGAACCATTACCGATGCCCAGGGCCGGAAGGTGGATTGCCGGAATACCATTGTGATTCTCACCTCAAATATCGGGGCCCGCCGTTTGACGGATACACGGCCCGCCATGGGGTTTGCGGGCGGTTCCTCTCTGGCAGATGATGTACAGAAGGCCGTCATGGAAGAGGTGAAAAAGCTCTTCCGCCCGGAACTTCTCAACCGCATTGATGAAAAAGTGATTTTCCACTCCCTGACCGTGGAGGAAACCCGGATGATCGCCAAGCGGCTGATTCAAAAACTGCAGGACCGGCTGACCGATTTGGGATATACCGTTCAGTTTTCCGGGGAAGTGTATGGGTATATCACAGAAAAGGGGTATGATTCGGTCTATGGCGCCAGGCCGCTGCGGCGGACGATTCAGAATGTTCTGGAGGACGGATTGTCCACGGCGATTTTAGAGGAACGCATGCAGCCGGGAAGATCGTATCTCTGCACCCTTGACGGGGAGGGGAATCTGAGTCTTACCGGTCAGGAGGAAGAAAACCGGGCATGAAAAAAGCTCTCAGCTGCCACTTCGACAGCTGAGAGCTTTTTATGATGTGTTTACAGGGCGGAGAAGAGGGAGCCCAGGTCGGTTTCTTCCGTCTCGGGATACGAAGCGGCATCCTCCGGTGCCGTGATGGAAACCGCCGTTCCCGGGTTCACAACGGTGCCGTCAATGGTCATGGTGAAGGTGGCGGTTACCCCCTGTGCCTCCATCGTGCATGGCATCGTGATTTTTTCCCGCTCGATATAGCCGTTGGAGTTTACGGAGATTTCACAGGAAACCGTGCCTACCGTCAGATCTCCCTGGCTTCCCATTCCTTCGAGCATGGCGCCGAAGAAAGAATCATCCAATTCCAACTGGGAATCCGTGAGGGTAAACGAGTAGATCGTATATCCGTTTTCCGTTTTTGCCGTAACGGTAACGCTGTCCGGTATTTCGATGTTCAGGCAGGGATTACCGGACAGACCGGCGTCTGCACTGTCGGCCTGCGAGAGGGGGAATTTCCCCTTTTCTCCCATCGAGGACAGATAGCACATCTGGTCTACGCATACCAGCTGAATATCAAGGGACTGCCCCAGGATTTCCATGGAATAATCCATGCTGAATTTGGGATTCTGGCTGTCCGTCCAATCGCTTTTAATATCCATATCCATGCCCATGGTAAAGGATATGCCGCCGGATTCCATATGAATATCCATATCCGCACGGTATTCTCCACAGGTCAGGGCCGCTGTTTTTGCACGGGCCGCTTCATAGGCGTCGGCAGGGGGAAGGGAGGGGCCCGAGGACTGACAGGCAGCCATGGAGAGAATCAGCACACAGCTTGTAAGAAAAGAACCCAATTTTTTCATAAATACCCGTCCTTTTTTGTAAGATTTAAAGTAATTATAGCAGAAGAAAAACGAAAAGTAAAGGATTTTGGAAAGCCGCGTTTTGGCGCGGAAGATACGGGATTGCTTTTTTTCCGAAAAACGGTATAATAAATACCATATCATTACAAAACAGATCGGAAGAGATATTTTGAAAACAGCAAGAGATTTTGCATCGGTGATTGTTTCACCAAAGGGAGAGCTTCAGCTGAAAAACGGCCATCCCTGGGTCTATTACAATGATATCCTCCAGACGGAGGCGGGCGCCGCAGACGGGGAGATCGTGGATGTACGCAATGAGAAGGGGCGCTATCTGGGTTCCGGCTTTTTTAATCATCATTCGAAAATCCGCGTCCGACTGCTCAGCCGCAATGCGAATGACCGGTTTGACGATGCTTTTTTCCAGCGCCGGCTGCGGTATGCCTGGGAATACCGCAAGACCGTTATGGGGCAGAAGGATCTCTCGTCCTGCCGCCTGGTTTTCGGCGAAGCGGATCAGCTGCCGGGATTGACGGTGGACCGTTTCGAGGATCTTCTGGTGGCCCAAACCCTCTGCCTTGGCATGGAAAAGCGGAAGGATCTCCTTTTCCACACCCTGGTGCAGCTGCTTCAGGAGGATGGGGCAAAAATCCGGGGTTTTTTTGAGCGGAACGATGTAGCCATCCGGAAGCTGGAGGGGTTGGAGGAAGGAAAAGGATTCTATCCCATCCGCGGACTGCAGGCGCCCGGTTCTCCGGTTACGCAGATTTGCGAAAACGGAATTCTCTATGCGGTGGATGTGGAAAACGGGCAGAAGACCGGCTTTTTCCTGGATCAAAAATACAACCGCCTGGCAGCGGCCGGACTGGCGCAGGGGAAAAATGTGCTGGATTGCTTTACCCATACGGGCTCTTTTGCGCTGAATGCGGCCAGGCACGGGGCCGCTCATGTGCACGCGGTGGACATTTCACAGGAGGCTGTTCAGATGGCCTCGTACAATGCAAAACAAAACGGGCTTTCGGAAAAGATGACCGTGGAGCAGGCCAATGTTTTTGATTTGCTTCCCCTTCTGCAGGAGCAAAAGCGGGGGACATACGACTATATTATTCTGGATCCTCCGGCCTTTACCAAATCCAGACAGACCGTCGAAAATGCCGCGCGGGGCTATAAGGAGATCAATATGAGGGCCATGCGGCTGCTTCCCCGGGGCGGATATCTGGCCACCTGTTCCTGCTCGCATTTTATGACCGAAGAGCTTTTCTGCAAGATGCTGCACCAGGCGGCGAACGATGCCCAGGTCACCCTGCGCCAGATCGAGGCCCGCCAGCAGGCACCGGATCATCCTATTCTATGGAATGTACCAGAGACGAATTACCTGAAATTCTATCTTTTTCAGGTAATTTGAAAAAATCCACCCGTATGGCGGGTGGATTTTTTTGCGGTCAGAGATTTTGACAGGTGCGCCCAGGCTGGCAGATTTCCCTCCTGATGGTGCTTTTCCTTCAGGTCTTCCGGCGTATCCGTATAGCCGGTACAGGATTTCCGGGTAGAGGTGCTTCCGTTTGAACGGGCGCTGCCGGATCAGACAAGCGCTGGTATGAAAACCCTTCCGTTCGCTGCGTTTTGCAGAATTTTCGATAGAATATAACATCGCCCCCAGGAAGTCAAGGGATCCGGGGGCGATGCAATCAGAAAATTATGCAGCAGACAGGGAGAAGGAGGAAGCGAAGATACCGTGTCCCTCCAAAATAGAGAGAACGGTTTCCCATTCCTCATCCGACAGGGAGTAGCAGTATTCCGGATAATAGGAAAACAAACGTCCGTCCGTTTCCTGATCCAGAAGGATGTACAGATCATAATCCCCGATCAGAAAATCCGCCTGTCTTTCCGAAGCAAGGAAGGCGGCCTCATCCTGAGCGGAGTACGGTTCCCCGGTTTTTCTCTCCAAAATTTCCGTCAGAGCGGCAATTTCCTGGTCAGAGAGAAGCGTGGAATAGGAAGTGGAAGTCTCCTCATCGTAATAATACAGCATGCTGTCGGAAAAATCGGAAAAATGGAGAACGGAATCTCCTTCCTGGAGAAATGGATCCATCCCATACAATTCCGCGGAAGGGACTTCCTCATAACGGTCGGCGTCCTCCGGCAGGGTAATCACAACGGGGATCGACGGATCAGCCAAATCACCGGAGATCGAGGCGTCCAATAAAATGGGGGAGCCCAAACCCGTGCCGTCCATACTGGGCGCTTCTATGGAAAAAGAGAGTTGGATATTCTGCTGGGTCAGGTTTCCCTGTGAATTTACTGCAAACATCCAAGTGAACTTGCTGATTTCGAAAGCAGGAAGAAATTCCGTATCTTCTTCCGAAATTTTCATAGCGGCGAGCACAGCATCCTGAAATGCCTGGCACCCTTTTTCTGTGGCGGCCACGGTGTAAACCGTGGTTCCATTCGAAGAAACAGCGGTAACGGTGAGGTTCTCCTCGGTCAGCCATGCATCCCAGTCCAGTTCCTCATCGCCGGAGCTTTCCAAATCCTCCTGAGAAACGGCTTCCTTCGTCCGGGTGGTCATACCGTCCACTTCTGTTTTTACATAGGTGTATCCGTCTTTCGTCACAGAGGAGACAGAGAAGTCCATTCCCATAAGAGAGTAATCGAGGTCGCAGGCGGAAGACGGCGATTCGCTGTTCCAATCGCAGCCACGAAGGTGCAGTTGGACATCCGATTTAAACTGCATCCCCTGCATATCCAGTGCGATGGACGCCTTTCCGGAAAATGAATAGGAATCCCGGTTCTCCATTTGCTCCAAGAGCTCTTTTAGCTCCTCCAGTGAAACGGTGGTACTGGTGGACGGCTGGCAGGAAGTCAGCAGTACCAGAAACAGGCACGCCAAAAATGATGATACAAACTTTTTCATGAAAATTCCCCTCCTTTTTCACAGTATACCATGAGCCGGAGGGAATGTAAACCATGGTCCATTATGGAAGGCGTGAGAAATTACCCGCTCACTCCGTGGGCGCACAGGAAAAGATCGTTTCCACTTTTTTCTCACATTCTGGCGGGGAATACAGGAAGGAATCCATGTGATTTTCCATGTAAACCGGAACGGGGCGGCTGATAGGGGCCGGACCAAATTCTTCAATGATAATCAGCTTCATTTTCATGCGGCGGGGCAAAATATTTTTGATATACACGCTCACCTGGTGACCCGTATGAATTCCATCGCGCAGCTCGGCCAGTCCGGCCAGATTGGGGGTCAGCTCGACAAAAACACCATAATTCTCAATACTGCGTACGATTCCGGTTGTGGTTTCTCCCACCTGAAACCGGGAGGCATTCTGCATCCAGGTGCCCAGCAGTTCCTTTTGGCTGAGGGTAATGCGGCCCTGTTCGGTGCTGCGGACAACAACACGCACTTCATCATCCACGCGATAGCGCTGCGATGGATGATCAATGCGGGAAACGGAAATGGAATCGATCGGAATCAAAGCCGGAATCCCACACCCGATATCGGCAAAGGCCCCGAATGGCTCTAAATGGGTGATGTGAGCGGGGATGATGTCACCGGGATGGAGCGAGGCGATATACTCTTTTGTGCATTGTTCCTGTGCTTTTCGGCGGGAGAGAATTACCAGGGGTTCTCCCTTTTCATCTTTTTCAATCCTTTCGGCAAAAAAGCAGACGGGCCGGTTTACCCGTGTGATAATGGCAATATCCCGTACTGTCCCTTCCCGGATGCCAATGGCGGCCTCCTCCCGGGGAATCATTCCCTTTACTCCAAACAAATCTACGATCAGATTGTGATTGCTGTCGCACAGAATGGCCCGTGCTTCCAGCAGGCGCTGTTGTGCAATGGATTCCTGAAGGGCGGCAAGGGACAGCATTGCATTTCGGTTTTCTTTTGCCTTTATCAGATGACCTTCCGGATAATACTTCATGAAGCTCGTTCCTCCTTGTCTTTGCCATTGATTTACTTATATAAAAAAGCCAGAGGTTTCATTCCTAAAGTACACCAATTCGCTTGCATATCTTTGTGAAAACAGGTAGAATGGAGAAAAAGTTTAAAAGGAAGTGTTGTATTTGCATGCATTAAAAAAGTGGACGGCTGTCACTCTTGCTGCCGGATTGCTGTTTTCGCTGGCGAGCTGTCAGCAGGCGAAAGAGAATCCTGCCATCTCCGGGGAATATACAGGGAAAGTAGTTGATCAAAGTGAGTTTCCTGCTCCTGAAGCGGATTCCGAGCACAAAATTGGCTATCAGCTTGAACTGCCGGAAGAAGGGGAGGAAATCGCCGTTATTGATACGAATTACGGTAAGATGAAAGTTCGGCTGTTTGCACAGGCAGCCCCCAGAACCGTCTATAATTTTAAATATCTGGCATCGACTGGCTATTATGATGGGCTGACTTTTCATCGTGTTGTGAATGACTTTATTATTCAGTCGGGGGATCCCAAAGGGGACGGTACCGGCGGTGAGAGCGTCTGGGGGGAATCCTTTGAAGATGAGTTCCATTCCAACCTTCTGAATCTTTATGGTTCGCTGGCCATGGCCAACAGCGGCTCGAATACCAATGGCAGCCAATTTTTTATCAATACCACCAAAGAAGTGGATTCTTCCCTGTGGTCCAGTCTGGAGAGCAACTATAAGCAGCTGAAAGAAATTGATTCCAGCCAGTGGTCACAGATCCAGATGTATTATGGATATACTTTTCTGAATACGGATATCATCGGTGATACCTATAAAAACCTATATAATCAACATGGAGGAAATCCCATGCTGGACGGTGCCTATAATGCCTTTGATCCCCAGCGGGGCCATACGGTATTCGGTCAGATTTTTGAAGGATTGGAAGTGGCCGATGCCATTAATCAGGTGGAAGTAGACGAGAATGATAAGCCGATTGAGGACGTAATCGTCAATTCGATCACAATTGAAGAGTATAAGCCATGAAATTTTGACAGGGCTTTCTTGCAAAATACCGCCGTTAGCGTTGACAACAAAACGCTGACGGCGGTATAATAATGGCTGGTTTTTTTATTTTTCGCCATTATATTTGAGGACAGAAAAAGAGAATGGAGGGTCCTTTATGCCGACAAAGTTTATTTTTGTAACAGGCGGTGTCGTTTCCGGTTTGGGAAAAGGCATTACGGCAGCATCACTGGGGCGTCTGTTGAAAGCCCGGGGACTGCGGGTGACCATGCAAAAATTTGATCCGTATCTGAATATGGATCCGGGAACCATGAACCCGATTCAGCATGGTGAAGTTTTTGTAACAGACGATGGTGCAGAAACGGACCTGGATTTGGGGCATTACGAGCGCTTTATTGATGAGAGTCTGAGTCAGAACAGCAATGTCACTTCCGGACGGGTATACTGGAATGTAATTCAAAAGGAACGGAACGGCGACTACGGCGGTGGAACCGTTCAGGTGATTCCCCACATTACCAATGAAATCAAGAAGAGAATTGCAGAAGGAAAAGAGAACGTCGATGTCGCTCTTGTGGAAGTCGGCGGTACCGTGGGAGATATTGAAAGCCAGCCGTTTTTGGAAGCGATTCGTCAGTTTGCCGTGGAATATGGACGGCAGAACTGCCTGTTCCTGCATGTCACGCTGGTACCGTATCTGGCGGCCTCTCATGAACAGAAGACCAAACCCACACAGCACAGCGTAAAAGAGCTTCTTTCCATCGGAATTCAGCCCGACATCATCGTTCTCCGGTCGGAGAAAGAAGTGGATGTAAACCAGCGCAAAAAGATTGCCCTTTTCTGCAATGTTTCCGAGGACTGCGTCATCCAGAACCTGGATCTTCCTCTCCTTTACTCGGTGCCGCTGGCCCTGCGGGAGGAACGTCTGGACGAGATTGTCTGCCGCCGCTTCAATTTTGATACCCCGGCCCCCAATCTGTCAGATTGGATTGTTATGTGCCAGACGGCCGCTTCTCTGAAAGAGGAGGTCCGCATTGCGCTGGTTGGAAAATATACGGCACTGCATGATGCCTACCTCAGCGTAGTGGAAGCGCTGACCCACGGCGGGATCGCCAATAAGGTGCATGTCTCGATCAAGTGGGTCGATTCCTCGGAAGTAACGGATGAGAGTGCGGACGAAATCCTCGGAGATGTACAGGGAATTCTGGTTCCCGGCGGTTTTGGTTCCAGAGGAATCGAGGGAATGATCACGGCGATTCAGTATGCCCGCGAAAAGAAAATTCCCTTCCTGGGAATCTGCTTGGGCATGCAGTTGTCCATTATCGAATACGCCCGTCACGTGGCGGGAATGGCCACGGCCAATTCGGCGGAATTTGATTCCGAGACGGAGTATCCCGTCATCGACCTGATGCCGGAGCAAAAGAAAGTAAAACAGCTTGGAGGAACCATGCGGCTGGGACAATATCCCTGCTTGCTGGCGCCGGAGAGCAAGGCAGCCGCCCTGTATGGGGAAAGCCTGATTTACGAGCGGCATCGTCACCGTTATGAAGTAAACAATGATTTCCGCGATCAGCTGGAGCAGGCGGGGGTCCTGTTTGCCGGAAAGTCCCCGGACGGACGGATCGTGGAGATGATGGAAATTCCGGATCATCCCTGGTTTATCGCCGCGCAGTTCCATCCGGAGTTTAAGTCCCGTCCCAATCGTCCGCATCCGCTTTTCCGCGGCTTCGTATGCGCGGCCAAGGCGAAAAAGGGAGAATAAAAGGACCATAGGGGGAACGTCCCTCTCTCACAGCAAAAAACGGGCCTGCCGATTTTAAAATCGGCAGGCCCGTTTTGCTGTTTTTGAAAGGACAGAAGAAAAGGAAATGAAAAACCGGTGGAGCCAACTTTTCGGTCTGCACCGCCGGTTAAGGAAACAAAAAGGGGGGATTACTCTTCTGCCGCGGGACCAGGAACGACGTCCTTTCCGGGGAGTAGTTCATCCGAAATCCGATAGCAAAGCGTCATCAGGCTGTCATTTAAATGGACATTTTCCACGACGGTGTCGGGGTGCTTCATGGCAATGTCGTAATGACTGAAGTTCCAGAAAGAACGGATCCCCATATTATACAGCTCATCGGATAAGCGGGGAACAGCCGCACGCGGAACACAGAGGATTGCCATGACAGGTTGATGCTCCTCACAGAACTGGGGGAGGATATCGGTGCTGTAAATCTCACAGCCGTGCAGTTTCGTCCCGATTTTGGCGGGATCACTGTCGAAAAGGCCGATCAGGGAAAATCCCTGGGTTTCAAAGGAAAGATGGAGGGCAATGGCCTGACCCAGATTTCCCACACCGACCAGAATGCACTTGTGCGCATTCTGAATTCCAAGAATATTTCCAATTTCCCGGCAAAGCTGCTCAACAGAGTAACCGTAGCCCTGTTGGCCAAAGCCACCAAAGCAATTGAGATCCTGACGGATCTGGGAGGCCGTTGATCCCATTTTTTCCGAGAGCTCCTTCGAGGAAATTCGGGTGACTCCCA
>JBJEQH010000161.1:0-9839 GCA_051881655.1 Candidatus Heritagella sp.
GATAAGGGCGAACTGACGCTGGAAACCAACGGGGCCGAGGCTGGGGCCGAAGCTGCCGTGAAGGCGGGCGTGTGCCATGTGGCAGCCGCCAGTGAGGACGAAGCCATCGCGGCTGTCCGTTCGCTGGTTGTCAAGCTGCCTGCCAATAACCTCAGCGGTGCTCCGGTTGTTGATTTTGCCGGCGTTTCCGCTTCGGCTGCTGTGGCGGCCGGTATGAGCGGGGCCGATACGGTCAAGGCCATCGCGGATGAGGGTTCTTTCACCGAGCTGAGCAAGGGATTCGGTTCCTGTGCGGTGACGGGTCTGGCCACGATGAACGGGATGACGGTCGGCCTGGTTGCGTTTGACGGTGTGATCTGTGTAGACGGCTGCTCGAAGGCTGCCCGTTTCGTGCGTTTCTGTGATGCGTTCTCCCTGCCGGTGGTTACCGCTGTGAATGCCGAGGGCTTTACCAGTGTGCGCGAAGCCTGCAAGCTGAGCAATGCCTACAGCGAGGCCACGACCGCAAAGGCGACGGTGATCTGCGGCAGCGCCGTTGGGGCCGTTTACATTGCAGTGGCTGGCCGCGGTGCCAATGCCGATATCACGCTGGCGTGGCCGGATGCGGTTGTTTCTCCGCTGGCTCCTGCGACGGCCTGCATGTTCACCTGCAGCGATCAGCTGGCCGGATCGGCCGACCCGGTTCATGACCGTGAAAAACTGATTGCGGATTATGCGAAGAACGAATGCACCCCGTTCAAGGCAGCGGCCGAGGGCTTTATCGAGGATATCGTACTGCCCGAGGAGACCCGCGCCAAGGTTCTGGGCGCTCTCGATATGCTGGCTGGCAAGCGCGTACAGCGCCTGGCCAAGAAACATGCCAATATTCAGCTGTAAGGCAAAGTAGAGACAGGAGGAACAAACGATGAAAAATTTGAAAATTACCGTAAATGGTGTTGCGTATAGCGTACAGGTTGAGGAAGTCGGCGGCGCCGCTCCTGCTGCTGTTGCGGCGGCTCCCGCTCCGGTGGCTGCTCCCGCTGCTGCCCCGGCTCCGGCTGCGGCTCCCGCTCCGGCTGCTCCGGCTGCGGTAGAAGGTGAAGCGGTAAAGGCTCCGATGCCCGGCACGATCCTCAGCGTGAATGTCAAGGCCGGCGATTCCGTGAAGTCCGGTGCGGTTCTGGCCATTCTCGAAGCCATGAAGATGGAAAACGAGATTATGGCTCCCCGCGATGGCATTGTGGCGGCTGTGCATGTGAACAAGGGTGAAAGTGTCGATACGGGCGCTCCCATTGTTTCCCTCCAGTAAGGGGGTCCTGCAAATGGCTAAAAAAATTCTGATTACCGAAACCGTCCTGCGTGACGCCCATCAGTCTCTGCTGGCTACCAG
Organism: Candidatus Heritagella sp.; assembly: GCA_051881655.1. GTDB lineage: Bacteria > Bacillota > Clostridia > Oscillospirales > Acutalibacteraceae > Heritagella. The sequence continues at coordinate 1,370 of JBJEQH010000161.1, forward strand.
AATGCCGCTGAGCGACATGGAGCCGATCCTGGAGAAGATGGACAAGATTGGCTTCTATTCCCTGGAATGCTGGGGCGGCGCTACGTTTGACGCCTGCATGCGTTTTTTGAACGAGGATCCGTGGATTCGCCTGCGTACCATTAAGGACAAGTGCCCCAACACCAAGCTGCAGATGCTGTTCCGCGGTCAGAACATGCTGGGTTACCGTCACTATGCCGACGATGTGCTGGAATACTTCGTGCAGAAGTCTGTGGCCAACGGCATTGATATCATCCGTATTTTCGACGCCCTGAATGATATCCGCAACCTGCAGTCGGCGGTAAAGGCCGCCAAGAAGGAAGGCGCTCATGCGCAGATCGCCATTTCCTACACGACGGGTCCGGTATTCACCACGGATTACTATGTGGATTATGCCAAGCGCATCGAAGAGGCCGGCGCCGATTCGATCTGCATCAAGGATATGGCCGCTCTGCTGACGCCTTACCGCACGGCCGAACTGGTCGAGGCAATCAAGGGCGCCGTTAGCATCCCGGTCAGCCTGCATACGCATTATACCTCCGGCCTGGCCTCCATGTGCCTGCTCAAGGGCATCGAGGCGGGTGCGGATATGATTGATACCGCCATGTCGCCTCTGGCACAGGGCACCTCTCATGCTCCCACCGAGTCGATGGTGGCCGCCCTGCAGGGGACCGAGTTCGACACGGGTCTGGACCTGGTCGCACTGAGCGAAATCCGCGAGTACTTCATGACGCTGCGTGAGAAGTATATCAAGGAAGGCCTGCTGGATCCCAAGATGCTGACGGCCGATGCCAAGGCGCTGATCTATCAGGTTCCCGGCGGTATGCTCTCGAACCTCCTGTCCCAGCTCAAGCAGGCCGGCAAAGAGGATAAGCTGACCGAGGTGCTGGAGGAAGTGCCGCGTGTGCGTGAGGATGCCGGTTATCCGCCGCTGGTAACGCCCACCTCTCAGATCGTCGGTACCCAGGCCGTGTTCAACGTGATTCTGGGCGAGCGCTATAAGATGTGCAATGACCAGTTCAAGGATCTGGTTGCCGGTATGTACGGAAAGACGCCGGTCGATATTGATCCGGAATTCCGCAAGAAGATTATCGGAGACAGAGAGCCCGTCACCTGCCGTCCGGCCGACCGGATCGAGCCGGAGCTGGATAAGCTGCGCAAGGAATGTGCCCAGTGGATCGAGCAGGAGGAGGACGTACTCTCCTATGCCATGTTCCCGAAGGTGGCCCCCGGCTTCTTTGAGAAGAGAAAAGAGGAGAAGTACGGGATTGACGGCAAGCACGCTGATGCTGCCAACAAGGTTCACCCCGTGTAATCGTGTGATTTTGTGAGAATGAGAGGGCAGAGAAGAAATTCTCTGCCCTTTTCCTTTTGAATATTGCAAACGGGAAGAGAAGATGGTAAAATAAACTGTATATGTATTGCCAGTTTCTCCTGGCAGAGAATGTGAACCAATAGGGGATGAGAATTTGGTCAGCAGTATGACAGGATATGGCCGCGCGGAGGAGACCGTCCGTGGGCATCATGTTACGGTCGAAATCAAATCGGTCAATCACCGCTATTTTGAGTTTGGGTGCCGTACGCCGCGCGGATATGCCTTTTTGGATGATAAAATAAAAACGTATCTGCAGTCCCGTTTGTCCAGAGGGAAGGTCGATGTGTATGTCTCGGTGGAGACGCTGGAGGATGCACCCGTCGAGGTTCTTGTCAATCACTCCCTGGCCGAAGGATATGTCAAGGCCCTGCAGGAGATCAGCGAACGGTATGCGCTGCGCAATGACCTGACCGCCATGGGGCTGTCCCGTTATCCCGATCTTTTTTCCGTGCATAAGACGCCGGAAAACGAGGAGGAGATCTGGTCGGCCGTTTCCCAGGTTCTCGCCGCGGCCACAGACCGCTTCCTTGAGATGCGCCGTCAGGAAGGCGAGCGCATGAAGGCGGATGTGCTGGGACGTGCAGCCAGAATTATGGAACTGGTGACGGAGATCGAGCAGCGTTCGCCGGAATCGGTGTCGGAATATGAGAAGAAGCTGCGCCAGAAAATTCAGGAAATGCTGGGCGACACCCAGGTGGATGAGCAGCGCCTGCTGACGGAAACGGCCATTTTTGCCGATAAGGTGGCTGTGGCTGAGGAGACCGTGCGGCTGCGCAGCCATTTCGAGCAGATGAAGGCGATGCTGTCCTCGGATGAGGCAGTGGGAAGAAAGCTCGACTTCCTGGTTCAGGAGATGAACCGGGAGGCCAATACCATCGGATCCAAGTGCTGTGATGCGTCCATCGCCTATAAAGTGGTGGATATTAAAGCGGAGATTGAAAAAATCCGCGAACAGATTCAGAACATCGAGTAAAGGAGACATGCAGATGAGACTGATCAACATCGGTTTCGGGAACATGGTATCCGCCAGCCGGCTGGTGGCGATTGTCAGCCCTGAATCCGCCCCGATCAAGCGAATTGTACAGGATGCGAAAGAACGCGGATCGCTGATTGATGCCACCTATGGCCGCCGCACCCGTGCGGTGATCATTATGGACAGCGATCATGTGGTTCTCTCGGCGGTGCAGCCGGAAACCGTGGCCAACCGCCTGAATGACCGCGACGAGGATTTGACAGAAGACGAGGAGATGGACAACGATGAATAAAGGACTGGTCATTGTTCTTTCGGCTCCCTCCGGTTGCGGAAAGGGAACCATTCTCAGGGAAATCCTGGATCAGAATGAGCAGATCCGGCTTTCCGTTTCGGCAACGACGCGTTCCCCCCGCCCCGGCGAGGAAGACGGCAAGGATTATTTCTTCCTGGATCGGAAAGAATTTGAAGAGATGATTAAAAACGGGGAGATGCTGGAGCACGCCGAATATGCCGGGAATCTGTACGGGACCCCGAAGGGGCCGGTGGACGCCTGGTCGGAGGATGGAATCGACGTGATTCTGGAGATTGAGGTACAGGGTGGTTCGCAGGTCAAGGAAAAGCTGCCGGACTGCGTCAGTATCTTCATTCTGCCGCCGTCTTTTGCCGAGCTGAACCGCCGCCTGCACAAAAGAGGAACCGAGACGGAAGAGGTGATCCAGCGCCGTTTGGCCCTGGCCAAAGCGGAAATGGAGCATGCCGAGGATTACGATTACATCGTGGTAAATAATGATTTGAAGGATGCTGTGGAGGATGTGAAGAAAATTATCGCGGCGGAAAAGCTGCGGTACAGCCGCTGCAGCGATACAGTAGAAAGGGTGTTGATTGATGCTGAAACCGTCTGAAAATTTGATTGATTGTCCGCATAAGAGCCACTATTCGCTGGTGGTTGCGGTGGCCAAGCAGGCCCGGAAAATTTCGCAGGAAGCGGAAGAAAACCATGTGATTCTGGATGAAAAGCCGGTGGAAATCGCCGTGCGTGATTTCAGAGAGCACAAGTGCCTGATTAAAGAGCCGGAAGATGCCGTAATCTGATGAAAAACGGGGGGTCGGAATGGATGGAATCGCTGTATGCCGCGGTAGCGGTGGAGGATACGATCTATCATTTTGACCGCCCGTTCACTTATTTCGTGCCCCCCGAGTGCCAATCTCTGGCAAAGCCCGGATGCCGGGTGCTGGTTCCCTTCGGTTCCGGAAGCCGGACCCGGCAGGGGATCCTTCTCTCTCTTACCCGCGGGGAAGAACAGGGGAAAGAGACCAAGGGGATTCTGGCCATACTGGATCGGGAGCCGGTTCTGGACGAGGAGCGGCTTTTGCTCACTTCCTGGATGAAAGAGCACTATTTCTGTACCCTGTACGATGCGGCAAAGGCAATGCTGCCGTCGGGGCTGCATATGCGCCTGCGCCGCGGATATGTTCTGACGGAAAAGGGCCGGCGCATTTCCCGGGAAGAGCCTTCTTCCCGGGAAGAAAGCTCTTCCCGGGGCGAGCTCTCCATGTGGCAGCGCCGGATTATCCGGCTGCTCGGTGAAAAATCCGGGCCCATGGAACAGGGGGCCTTTCTGCGGGCGCTGAATCTCACGGCCGAAGCCTTTGACCTGAAGATTCTGCTGGAACAGGGAATGGTGGAGGAAGTGGATCTGGCCCAGCGGAAAGTGGGCGATGCCACCCGGAAAATGGTGCAGGCCCGCCCGCTGCCGGAGGGGATAAAGCTGACACCCCGTCAAAAAGAGGTGTACGAGACCCTGCAGGAAGTGGGCGCCGTTTATGTAAAAGAGCTGTGCTATTTCACGGGGGCGGGCCCCACGGTTGTGGAGGGGCTGGTGAAAAAAGGAGCCGCTTTCTATTATGAGGAAGAGGTCTACCGAACCCCCGCGGCCCCGGAGATCCGGGAGGAAACGAAGGAAACCGTGCTGACCCCTTCCCAGCAGAAGGCATTTGAGGAGCTGCTTTTGGCATACCGGGAAAAAGCGGGGGGCACGTCGCTGCTGTATGGGATTACCGGAAGCGGCAAAACCCTGGTTTTTCTGGAGCTGATCCGCGCGGTTCTCCGGGACCGGCGCGGGGTGATCCTCATGGTACCCGAGATTTCCCTGACCCCGCAGATTGTTACCCGCTTCCGTGCGGCTTTTGGGGAACAGGTCGCGGTTTTCCACAGCGGCCTGTCGGAGGGAGAGCGGACGGACGAGTGGAAGCGCGTGCGCAAAGGGCTGGCCAAAGTGGTGGTCGGCACCCGCTCGGCGGTGTTTGCCCCGCTGTCCGATATCGGGCTGATCCTTTTGGATGAGGAACAGGAATCCACCTATAAGTCGGAACAGAGCCCCCGGTATCATGCCCGGGAAGTGGCCCAGTTCCGGTGTAAATATCACAGGGCGCTCTGTGTGCTGGTATCCGCCACCCCTTCCATCGAAACCCGTTACCGGGCGCAGAAGGGGTATTACGGATACAGTTCGCTCGGTGAGCGCTACGGAACGGCGGTTTTGCCGAAAGTGACCGTTGTCGATATGAACGGGGAAGCACTGCGGGGGAACCGGAGTGCTTTCAGTACCGTACTACAGGAGAAAATTGCCGGAAACCTGCAAAAAGGGGAGCAGTCCATTCTGCTTTTAAACCGCCGCGGGTATCACACGTTTGCCTCCTGTACGGCCTGCGGCGAGGTGGTCACCTGCCCGAACTGCAGCATTTCCATGACGTACCACAGCGCTAACCACCGTCTTGTGTGCCATTACTGCGGCACCTCGCTGCCCTTTACCACCCAATGCGGGCATTGCGGGGAACACGCCGTGCGTTTTTCCGGCGCCGGTACACAGCGCGGGGAGGAGGAACTGCAGCAGCTGTTCCCCAAAGCCCGCATTTTGCGCCTGGATACCGATACCACCATGGTGAAAGATACGCTGCAGAAAAAGCTGGCCGCTTTTTCCCGGCAGGAATACGATATTCTCCTTGGCACCCAGATGGTGGCCAAGGGGCTGGATTTCCCCCATGTGACCCTGGTGGGCGTGCTGAATGCGGATCAGACCCTGTACAGTGATGATTTCCGCAGCAGCGAGCGCGCCTTTGATCTGTTAACCCAGGTGGTGGGGCGGTCCGGCCGGGGCCAGTACCCGGGAAGTGCGGTGATTCAAACCCACACCCCGGAAAATCCGATTTTCACCCTGGCGGCCCTGCAGGACTACGAGACTTTTTATCAACAGGAAATCCGCCTGCGCCAGGCCCTGCTGTATCCGCCCTTTGCGGATCTTCTGGTCCTCGGTTTTGTGGGGACCGATGAGAGGAAAGTCCGGCTGGCCAGCGCTTTCTTTTTCCGGCTGCTGCAGGAAACGGCCTCGGCCCGGTACCCGGAGCTGCCGCTTCGCGTATTGTCGCCTTCCCCGGCGTCGGTTTTGAAGGTAAGCGGGAAGTACCGCTATAAACTGCTCATCAAATGCCGCCTTACCCGCGGAATGCGGGAAATGACCGCCGGATTGCTGTGCCGCTATGCACAGGAAAAAGAATACCGGGACGTGACGGTTTACGCCGACAGCAATCCCGATACAATTTTATAGATCGCTATGAAAGGGAGAAAGAAAAGATGGCCATTCGCAATATTGTAAAGGATGGGGACAGCATTCTGCTGAAAAAATGCCGTCCGGTTGAGAAGTTCAACGAAAAACTGTGGATCCTGCTGGAGGACATGGCGGACACCATGCATGCTGCCAACGGCGTGGGCCTGGCCGGTCCGCAGGTGGGGCTGCTCCGCCGGGTTGTGGTCGTGGACGTGGGGGATGGCGTGATCGAGCTGGTCAACCCCAAAATCGTCGCGTTCAGCGGCGAACAGGACGGCGCCGAGGGATGCCTGTCTTTTCCCGGGGAATACGGAATGGTCAAGCGCCCCAATTATGTGAAAGTGCGGGCGCAGGACCGCTTCGGCAATTCCTTTGAGATGGAGGGCCGCGAACTGCTGGCCCGTGCCTTCTGCCATGAACTGGATCACCTGGATGGCGTGGTCTTCAAATCGCGCGTCAGCCGGATGCTGGGGCCGGACGAGCTGTAAGGTTTCCGCGAAGCAAAACGGAAAGGGGAGTATGCGATGCGCATTGTATTTATGGGCACACCGGATTTTGCCGTGCCGTGCCTGCAGGCGCTGCTGGATCATTCTTATGAGGTGTGCGGGGTGTTCACCCAGCCGGATAAGCCCAAGGGGCGCGGCTATACCCTCACGCCGCCGCCGGTCAAAGAGCTGGCCCTGCGGGTTCAGCTGCCGGTGTATCAGCCCAAAAGCATGAAAACCGGGGAAGCGGCGGAGATTCTCCGTCAATTGGCCCCGGATTTGGCGGTGGTGGTCGCTTTCGGGAAAATCCTCCCCAAAGAGGTGCTGGAGATTCCCCCTCTTGGCTGCATCAACGTGCATGGCTCGCTGCTGCCCAAATACCGGGGGGCCGCCCCGATTCAGCGCGCCGTACTGGATGGGGAGAAGGAGACCGGCGTTACCACCCAGTTTTTGGCCGAGGGGATTGATACCGGCGATGTGATTTTGAAAGAGAGTACCCCCATTGGCGAGGAAGAGACTTCCGGCGAGCTGTTTGACCGCCTGGCCGGGATGGGGGCGGATTTGCTGATAAAAACCGTGTCCGCCATTGAAAACGGACAGGTCTGTGCCCAGGCACAGCAGGAAGACCAGGCGACCTATGCGCATATGCTCTCAAAAGAAGAGGCGCGGATCGACTGGACCCTGCCGGCCGGGCAGGTTCATAACCTTGTGCGCGGGATGAACCCGTGGCCCAGCGCGTATACGTTCCTGCATGGAAAACGGGTGAAAATTCATTCCTGCCGGGTGTGTGATGACCTCTCGGGGGCTCCCGGCACGCTGATCCAGAAAAACGGAGAGCTGTTTGTCTGCTGCGGACAGGGAGCGGTCCGGATTCTGTCCCTGCAGCCGGAGAACAGCCGCCGGATGGAGGGGCACGCCTATCTGCTGGGGCATCCGGTGCAGGGGGAAACATTCGAGTAACAGGTGCTGTGTAAAAGGAGAAACCGTTTGGTATGATGATCAAAAATGGCCGCGATGCCGCGATGCAGGCCCTTTTGCAGATGGAGAAAAATGAGGGGTATTCCAACATTGTGCTGGATAAAACCCTGCGGGCCGCCCATTTGGACAGCCGCGAATCCTCGCTTGCTTCCATCCTCTTCTATGGGGTGCTGGAAAAGCGCGTGGTGCTGGAATGGGCCCTTGCTCCGTTCTGCCGCCGCCCGCTGGATCAGCTGGATCTGCCGGTGCGCACCGCTCTGTTTTCGGCGGCCTATCAGATTCTGTTTCTCGATAAAATTCCCGATTCCGCCGCGGTGAATGAAGCGGTGGAGTGGATCAAAACCCATGGATATGGAAAAGCGGCCGGATTTGTCAACGGGACGCTGCGCAGCTTTCTGCGCGGGAAAGAGACGCTCTCCTTCCCCGCCGAGACGGATTCCTCTCTGTTGGCCCTCTCTCTGCGCAGCGGCATTCCCCAGGAACTGCTCGCTTTCTGGCAGAAGGCCTATGGTGTGCCGGCGGCTGCCCGCTTGGCGGCGGTTCTGGGGGAAAAGGCCCCGCTGTTCGGCCGTGTGAACGAGACAAAGCTGTCGGTAGAGGAGTTTTGCCGCCGCGCCTCCGAAGCCGGTTTTTCCGCCCGGCCGGTGGGGGAAATTCCCGGGTGTGTACAGCTTACCGGACTGGGAAGCGTGGGGGAAAACCCGCTGTACCAGCAGGGGCTTTTTACTATTCAGGATGCCTCCTCTCAATTGTGCGTGCTTTTTTCCGGGGTGAAGCCCGGCGACCGGGTGGCTGATGTGTGCGCCGCACCGGGCGGCAAGAGCTTTTCGGCCGGGATCCGGATGCAGAACCGCGGCGAGATCCGCTCTTTCGATCTCTATCGGGGGAAGGTCCGCCAGATCCGCGAGGGGGCCGGGCGTTTGGGGCTTTCCCTGATCCGAGCGGAGGTACGGGACGCCGCCGGGGATCAGACCCTTCAGGACCGGTTCGATGTGGTATTCTGTGACGTTCCCTGTTCCGGTTACGGGATTATCCGGCG
>JBJEQH010000162.1:0-9833 GCA_051881655.1 Candidatus Heritagella sp.
ATTGATTTTCAGCATAGCAAGTCCCTCATTTCTGTATCTTTTGCGGCGATTCCCGAAATAAGCACCATCCCATGACTCCTTATTCGCACGCCGTTCTGATCAAGTTCACAGGAAAATCTCGATTTACAGGGAAATCTCCCCATCAAAAACAAACGCAGCCGGGCCGGTCATCTCCACATGACGGGTGTCCTCATTCCATAAAATGGTCAGATCCCCGCCGCGCAGATGAACGCGGACCTTCCGTCCGGTTTTTCCATTCAAAAAACACGCCACCGCGGTCGCACAGGCGCCGGTTCCGCAGGCCCAGGTTTCCCCGGAGCCTCTCTCCCATACGCGCATCTTCACCTCTTCGGGCGAGATCACCTGCACAAACTCGGTATTGACACGCTGGGGGAACACCGGATGATTTTCCAGTGCCGGGCCGATTTTTTCAAGATCCAGAGAATCCACGTCGTCCACAAAGATCACGCTGTGGGGATTCCCCATGGAAACCGCCGTTACCGTATACACGGTGCCGTTGGCCTGGATATCCTGCGCCAGAATCTCCGGCAGGGTGGTGGGAATGCGGGCCGGCTCAAAAATGGGCTCGCCCATATCCACGCGCACTTGGGTGACTTCGTCGTTCTCCACGGTGAGATAAAGGGTTTTGATTCCGCTGAGGGTGTCAATGTTCAGCACATCCTTTTTGCACAGGCCGCGCTCATACACATATTTCCCCACACAGCGAATTCCATTCCCGCACATCATAGCCCGGGATCCATCGGCATTATACAGATCCATAAACGCATCCGCCCGGTCGCTGGGAGTAATCAGGCAGATCCCGTCCCCGCCGATTCCAAAATGGCGGTCGCTCAGCCGGCGGGAAAGCTCCTCCGGGTTTTCAATGGTATTCTCAAAACAGTTAAAATAAATGTAGTCATTCCCGATGCCCTGCATTTTTGTAAACTTCACGGTTTTTCCTCTTTTCTCTTCGATTTTTATTCTCTCCGGTCTCCCCTTACATGCGCTGCAGGGTAATCAGAGCCGACTCGATCAATTTATTTCCGGCATCCATGCTCTTTTGCTGCAGAAAGCGATGGGCCTGGGCTTCATTCATCCCGTTGCGCTGCATCAGAAGCTCCTTGGCGCGGAGAATCACCTTTTTTTCATCCTCAATCCCGCTCTCCAATTTCTTCCGTACCATCAGGCTGGGCCGTTCATCCAGACTGAACAGCAGATTCACCGTCGCAATCAGATCCGCCCGCACAATGGGAATCCGGATTCCCAGGGCATTGACATCCTGCAGCAGGGGCCACTCGGTCGCCTTCAGCGTCAGAACAAAATCGCACCGCTTTCCGGCCAGCTCTGTCATACGCCGCACCGGCATATCCGGCAGAAAGCCGCCGCACACACAGACATCTCCATGGGAGCGGCAAAAATCCAGCACTTTGGCGCCCGAGACAGCAATCCCCAGAACCGGTAAACCGGCTGAACGAAGGACAGCCGCTATTTTTTTTGCGGCCGCCGCATTCGCATTGGCCACCAAAATGCCTTTCATTTTTCTCTCTCATCTCCATCCGCCAAACGTTTGGATAAGGATCCATCCGTCAGAACTTGCTGAGATACTCGCGGATCTCCCACTGGGTCACTTCCTCGGCAAAACGCCTCCATTCCTGCTCCTTGGCCTCAACATATTTGTCGATAATATGGTCCCCCAGCACTTCGCGCAGGAATCCATCCTTTTTCAGCTCGCACAGCGCTTCGTGCAGATCGGTAGGCAGATCCTCGATCCCCCGGGCCGCGCGCTCTTCCTGCGGCATATCAAAAATGTTCTGCGTAATGGCCTCCGGCGCGGGAAGACGGGTACGAATTCCCTCCAAGCCAGCCGCCAGCAGCGCGGCAAAAACCAGATACGGATTACAGGCCGGATCGGGGCTGCGCAGCTCCACGCGGGTCCCGTTGCCGCGGGCAGCCGGTACGCGGATCAGCGAACTGCGGTTCGAGACGGTCCAGGCGATGTTGCAGGGCGCCTCGTATCCGGGAACAAGGCGCTTGTACGAATTGACCAGCGGATTGCACAGCGCCGTAATTCCCTTGATGTGCTTCATAATGCCCGCAATAAAGTGGAGTGCCACATTCGAAAGGCCGTTTTCTTTTGACGGGTCATAAAAACTGTTCTTCCCGTCGCGGAACAGGGACATATTCACATGCAGGCCGGATCCCGCCTGCCCGTAAATGGGCTTGGGCATAAAGGTGGCCCACAGGCCATGCTGTGAGGCGATGGATTTCACCACCATTTTAAAGGTGACGATATTGTCCGCCGAAGTCAACGCTTCTGCATACCGAAAATCAATCTCGTGCTGGGCCATGGCGCACTCATGATGGGAGGTCTCAATCTCAAAGCCCATCTCCTCCAGATTCATGCAGATCTCGCGCCGGGCCTGCTCCCCCACATCCCCGGGGCCCAGATCGAAATAGCCGGCCCGATCAAAGGTTGTGGTGGTCGGATAACCGTTATCATCCATGTTAAAGAGGAAAAACTCACATTCCGGACCCACATTGAAGGTGTACCCCATATCCGCCGCTTCGCGCAGCGTTTTGCGCAGAATGTAGCGGGGATCTCCGGGGAATTCCACCCCGCCGGGCAGGCACACATTGCAGATCAGGCGGGCGATATGGCCATGCTCGGTATGCCAGGGATACAGCATAAAGGTATCCAGATCGGGATGCAGATACATATCGCTTTCTTCAATGCGCACAAATCCCTCAATGGACGACCCGTCAAACATGCATTCGTTCTCCAGCGCACGCCGGATCTGCCTGTCCGTAATGGCCACGTTCTTGGGGGTACCAAAAATATCGGTAAACTGCAGCCGGATGAATTTCACATCATTTTCGTCCAGCATACGGATGATATCCTCTTTCGTATACTTACTCATAACAATCCCCCCACATGATCCCCTAACAAAAGGGGAGGGCACTTCCTTCACTTTCTTTTCCGTGAATTCAGCACCCTCCTGTCTAAAAAGTCTCGTTATACACCGCGGCAAAACAGCGCCCAGAACCGCAGAAAACCGCAGTCCCATGCGACTATCTCTCCGCCGCGTTTTTGTTCATCCCTATTTTATTCAAAAAGGGGTACACTGTCAACATAAGGAGACCCGATCCGCTATTTTTCATGCGCTTGCACAATAATTCTCTTCTATTCTGCCAAAAGCTTGTTATTTTCTTCTCGTGAATGCGGTTATTTATTCTCTTTTTTGGCAATTCATGAATATTTATTCAGTTTTCTGTTTTTGCAACTTGCAACTAAAAACTTGCATCCCTTCAAAAAAAGAAAATTTTTCACTTTTTTCTCCAATTTTTTCTTGCATTTCGCAGGACAGTGTGATAGAGTATTCAATGTTCCTGTTCCGTAGGAATACGGCGAACGGCCGCGGACATACGGTCCGCGTTTATAGGGAAACTAAACTAATATTTGGAGGATATGTGAAATGTCTTACGTCAGTGAAATCCTGGAAAATGTCAAAGCCAAAAATCCGAACGAGCCCGAGTTCCTGCAGGCTGTAACGGAGGTTCTCACTACGCTCGAGCCCTGCATCGAGGCAAATCCGCAGTACCAGAAAGCGGCCCTGCTGGAGCGCTTTGTTGAGCCGGAACGCATTGTGATGTTCCGCGTGCCGTGGGTGGATGACAATGGAAAGATCCAGATTAACCGCGGTTTCCGTGTGCAGTTCAACTCCGCCATCGGCCCGTATAAGGGCGGCCTGCGTTTCCATCCCTCTGTCAACCTGTCCATCCTGAAGTTCCTCGGTTTCGAGCAGATTTTGAAGAACAGCCTGACGGGTCTTCCCATCGGCGGCGGCAAGGGCGGCAGCGATTTTGATCCCAAGGGCAAATCGGACCGCGAAGTAATGGCTTTCTGCCAGAGCTTTATGACGGAGCTGTACCGCCATATCGGTGCTGACACTGACGTTCCCGCCGGCGATATCGGCGTGGGCGGCCGCGAGATCGGCTTCCTGTTTGGACAGTATAAGCGCATCCGCGATTGCTATGAGGGAGTTCTGACCGGCAAGGGCCTGACCTGGGGCGGCTCTCTGGTCCGCACCGAGGCCACCGGCTATGGCCTGCTGTATTTCTGCAACGCGATGATGAAGAAGAACGGCTATTCCCTGGAGGGCAAAACGGCTGCTATTTCCGGTTCCGGCAACGTAGCTATTTACGCCTGCCAGAAAGCCAACCAGTTGGGCATGAAGGTTGTTACCATGTCCGATTCCAACGGATGGATTTACGATCCGGAGGGAATTGACCTGGCTGCCATTAAGGAGATTAAGGAAGTAAACCGCCAGCGCCTGACCGAATACAAGAAGTATCGTCCCAATGCCGAGTACCACGAGGGCCGCGGTGTGTGGTCTGTCAAGTGCGATGTGGCTCTCCCCTGCGCTACGCAGAACGAGCTGCACCTGGAAGACGCTAAGCAGCTGGTGGCCAATGGCTGCATCGCCGTATGCGAGGGCGCCAACATGCCCACCACCCTGGAGGCGACCGAATACCTGCAGAAGAACGGCGTGCTGTTTGCACCGGGTAAGGCGAGCAACGCCGGCGGCGTTGCCACCTCCGCTCTGGAAATGAGCCAGAATAGCATGCACATGAGCTGGACCTTTGAAGAAGTGGACCAGAAGCTGCAGGGCATCATGGAGAGCATCTTCCACAAGTGCGATGAAGCCGCTGAGAAGTATGGCTACGCGAAGAACTATGTGATGGGCGCCAACATTGCCGGCTTTATCAAAGTGGCCGACGCCATGCTGGCACAGGGCGTGTGCTGATTCCCTCCCCTACCATTTCCCAAAGAAACGGCAAGGCATTCTCTGCTATGCAGAGGATGCCTTTTTTCATGCCCGTGTGCCGTTTTTTACAAAATTCTGGCGAAGAGGCCCGCCCCGCATTTTCATACGCCGGGGCGGGCTTTCGTCCGTTTTTCAAATTCCGTTATTCATCCCCAAGGTAATAGCGCGGTTTTCCTTGGGTCTTATTGCCGTACTCAATCGCCTTGGTCTCACACCCGACATCTTTTTCGACCTTGCGGCTGCGGCCGCAGATCCTCCGATGACCTGTTTATTTCCCGCCCAAAGCGCAAAAAAGGGCCGGATAAGTCAGGTGTTTCAACCTGTTGCCTTATCCAGCCCATCATTTCCAAGCGAATGATTTGCCCTCCGAGCAAGCACAATTTATTATATTCAAAAATCCGTCTCCCCTTTATCCAGCCGATAAACGACAAAAGCGGATACGGTACCCACTCTCTGCCCATTCTCTTCGATATAGTGATACGCCTCCCAGGGCATTTGAATACAGTGACTGCTGTCCTCCGGAAGCAGGAACAAACTGCCGGGCGGCGTGTCGGTCACACACTCCACCGGATCCTTCAACCCCAGATTTCCCACCAGGAACATATCGAGATACTTATGATAACAATCTACCGGCAACAGATAGGCCACCGCGAAGCTGTCCAGAATGTATACTTCTCTGCCCTCTTCCCTCCATTTTTCGATTTCGACTGTGACCAGCCGGATCTCCTCTTCGCGCTTTTCCTCCATCCAGATTCCCGCATAGTGGGAGTGCCGGCTGAGCACGGCAGGCGGTCCGATTTGCACAGCGATCACCGGTACTGCCATCCATACCGCCATAAGTACGGCGGGCAGGGTCCGAAAGAGAACCCGCGCAGCCCGAAGCGAAAAGAAAGAGGTCGGAATCAAATAATAGAGCAAAAGCAGAATGGAAATCGAAGAAACGCTCACATGATACGCATTGGAGAGAGGATAAATATTTATTATACCGGCCACTGCCATGGTCAGCGCCCCGGCCAGCTTTTCACCCTGCACGGTTTTGCGCCAGGAAATGGCCCCCGCTATCGCGGCCGCCAAAATCAACAGCAGAAGGACTCCGGCCGCAAACTGTATGGGATTTTCCAGCATAAACCGCCAATAAGAATACCGGTGAGAAAAGGTGCCGATACTGAACACCGCCATATCCAGGAAGTCCCTGAAAGTACCGCTGATGAGCAGATAGAACAAAAACAGAAAGCAGGGGATCGAGGTGCCAACCAACCGCCAGAATGCCAGCCGGCCATAGCGCTTGTGCAGCCGGCGGGAAGCAAACCAGAGCGAACCCAGGGAAAACAACGCCAGAACGGTGCCCGTGCTCTGCTTGCACATCATGGCAAGGCCGCCCAGAACCCCTAAAAAAATCTGATAGACAGGTTTTTCATATCTGTCCGGATCCGCATCCGCTTCCAGATCCCGCCAGAGAATCGTAATTTGGAAAAACAGGAGAAGACAATTATACTCCCAAAAGACATTCCAGAAAAGAAATGCCAGAAAAAGGAAGGGAAGCACCATCGAGGCTGCCGGAGGAATCTGCAGGGTACGGCCGATCCGATACAAAATCCACATGATCCCGATGAACAGAACAACCCCCAGCAGACGCAGGACAATCAGCTCTTTTCCAAACAAAGCCAGAACCCCGCCGGACAGAAAACAGGAAAAGGGTGTTTGCAGCATATTGAAATCGCGGTATGGCAGCAGGCCATCCGCCACATTCTTGGCAAAAGTGAAGTTCCAGTATTCATCATAATTTTCCGCCGTACGGAACCAGGCACAGAACAGAGCCGGAATAAGAAAACACAGCAGCACCTTTCCGTTTTCGATCCGGGTTCTCCTTTTTTCCTCCATTTTTTCCTCCCTTTGACAAGCTTTGACAAAAAACGCGCCCGAATGTCTCCGGCGCGTTTTTTCCCAGCGTTTAGCCGCTCTCAATAAGCAGCGGACAGAGGATTCAGAACCCCGTACTGCTTATTCTCCATATCATCAATAAACCGGGTGGCTTTTCCGGCCCCCACTACCACACAATTCTCCGGTTCCTCGGGGACCAATACCGGGACACGCGTTTCTTTATACAGCAGTGTATCAAACCCGCGCAAACGGGCCGATCCGCCGGTGAGGTACAAGCCATCCTCATAGATGTCCCCCATCAGCTCCGGCGGGGTCATCTCCAGCGTGCTCTGAACCGCCCGCACGATGTCCATCGCAGGCTCAAGCAGTGCCTCCATCAGCTCTGTGCCGGTCACATCGACCCACTGCGGCAAACCGGTAAGGGCATTGCGCCCCTTTACCCGGCAAGTATACACTTCTTCCTGCGGAGAGACACAGCCGGCCTCGATCTTCGCCTGCTCCGCCATGCGCTTTCCGATAATCAGCCCGTATTTCCGGCGAACATAACGGATAATGCTATCGTCAAAGGCATCCCCTGCCGTCTGAACCGACTGGGATACCGCAATTCCCGCCAAGGACATAACAGCCATATCCGTGGTACCGCAGCCCACATCCACCACGAAAACACCGTGGGGTTTGGCGATATCCACCCCGGCGCCAATCGCAGCCGCAACGGGCTCTTCAATCAGGCAAATACGCCGTACACCGGTCGAGCTGATCGCATCGACAACGGCCCGTTTCTGCACCTCGGTAATGACACACGGAACGCTGACCACCACACGGGGCATAAAAACCGCGCTGCCGCCGACCTTCTTCATATAAACCGAGAGAATGTTCTGTGCCAGATCATAATCGGAAATCACACCGTTTACCAACGGATGGACCACCTGTACACGCTCACAGGTACGCCCCAGCATCTGATATGCCTCGCTGCCGGTTGCAATCACCTCTTCACTGTCCAAATCCACGGCCGCAACCGCCGGCTCGTGGAGAACCAATCCCTTTCCGTACAGATAAATCCGCACATTGGCTGTCCCAAGATCAATGCCAATATCTGTTCCCGGCACGCCTGCTCTCCCCCTTCTTATCATTTCTCTCTATTATAGTATACCTTTTTCCCCATTGCAACCTCGAATCGCGGCGGCCGCACCATATACCTGTTGGGCCCCACCCCTGTACAGAAGCCCGCCGGCCTCCCTCATCGTAAAGCCCGTTGTGATAATATCGTCCACCAGCAGAACCCGCTTTCCCCGGCAATCCCCCTGCAATTGGTACACGCCCCGGACATTTTTCTCCCTTTGGCTGCGGGACAGATCATGCTGCGGCTGGTTATGGCGCACCTTACACAGAAGGGGCTCGACCGGAATGTCCAGGCGCTTTCCCACCCGTTTTGCCAGCAGCATCGCCTGATCATAGCCGCGCTCTTTCACCCTCTGTCCGGATGTGGGAACATAGGTAATCACATCAATCGACCGGGAGAGCGGCACTGCCACGCTGGCAATCGCATCCCCGAAAAACCGGAAGAATTCCGGATGGTTGTAAAACTTATAGAGCAGCAGAGCATGGCGGATCTCCTTTTCATAGGGATAGGGCGCGATCGCCTGCCAAAATTCATGTTCCACCACCGGCAGTGGCATTTGAAAGGCACGCGCCGGATTCTTCTCCCGGCAGGCGGGGCAAAGCCAATGACCGGCCCCGTGTTTTCTGCCGCACAGCGGACAGACAATGGGAAAAAGAACGTGCCAGATCCGCTCTGTGCGCCGCATAGGCAGCCATTCAACCCGATCAGGCATGCTTTTCCCCTCCTGTCAGGAAAAGACACAGCGCCGAATAACGCTTGGTCTTTCGGTTATTCTCCACCATCTGATAGATGCATTCCCTTTCCCCCACCAGAATCAGAAGATTTTTAGCGCGGGTGATCGCCGTATACAGCAAATTCCGGTACGATAATTGTTTGGGGCCGGGAAACATGGGCAGGATCACCGCCGGAAACTCATTTCCCTGGCTTTTATGGACGGTCATCGCATAGGCAAGTTCCAGTTCTCCCGCATGATCCAAATCATAGAGAACCTCTTTCTCGTCGATCATCACCGTAAGGGAACCGCCTTTTTTATCCACTTCCGTCAGAATTCCCACGTCGCCGTTAAAAATTCCCTCTCCGGTGGTTCCATCTTCTTTGCTCCAGGGCAGATCATAGTCATTTTTGATCTGCATAACCTTATCGCCTTCCCGCAGGATCACGCCGTCCACTTTGATCTCCCTTTTTCCCTTTTCGGCGGGGTTCAGCACCTCCTGAAGCCGGCGGTTCATCTCTATGGTTCCCAGTTCTCCCTTCCGGCCGGGGCACAGTACCTGAATATCCTGCCATATGGTGTACCCATAACTTTTGGGCAGGCGGCGCACGCACAAATCGATAATCGTGCGGGCCAGCGCGCCGCTCTCATAAAACGGCAGATAGAAAAAGTCATTGTCGTGCCGGTTCAAAACCGGCTTTTCTCCATGTACAATGCGGTGGGCATTGGTAACAATCAGGCTCTGCATAGACTGGCGGAAAATCTCGCAAAGCTGCACGGTGGGAAACAGGCCGCTGGCCAGTAAATCCCCCAGTACATTCCCCGCCCCCACGGACGGAAGCTGTTCGCAGTCCCCCACCAGAATCAGCCGGCACGAGAGCGGCAGTGCCCGCAGAAGAGCCGCAAACAACTGGCTGTCCACCATGGAGAGCTCGTCCACAATCAGCGCATCACATTCCAGGGGATCTCTCTCGTTTTTCATAAAAACCGGCCGGTCCTGGGCGTCCCAGGCAACCTGCAGCATACGGTGAATCGTTTTGGCGTCTTCCCCTGTCACCTCCGCCATTCGTTTGGCCGCCCGTCCGGTGGGGGCCGCCAATAAAACGGTCTGGCCGCAGCTTTTCAGGATGCGGATCACCGCGTTGAGCGTGGTCGTTTTTCCCGTTCCGGGCCCACCGGTCAGCAGCAGCAGCCCATTCTGCAGGGCCAGGCGGATCGCCTGTTTCTGCTCCTGGGCATAGGTAATCCCATTCTCCTTTTCAATCTGCGAAATGGAGGCATCCACATCCACAAT
>JBJEQH010000163.1:0-9811 GCA_051881655.1 Candidatus Heritagella sp.
AAAAATTATTCGTCATATTTATAATATTATTCATACAATTTTATTCCTGTATGGAGATGAGGGTCATGAAAAAAGCAGCAAAAAAGTGGGTAAGCATGTTCCTTGTGGGGGTATTGGCGGTGTTTTCCGCCATGACTTCCGTAAGTGCCAAGGAACCGGATGGTAGCTCTGTAAAGTATGATTATGCAGAACTGTGCGAAGAGTACATGGAGTATATCGCGGCGAATTTCCCGGATCGCGGAGATATTCAGGAGGGTGTGGATCCGGGAGAAGACAATCGCCATGAAGAATGCCGGGCCTACCTGATTTCGGAGCTGAAAAAAGCCGGATATACCGAAGACGAGATCGAAGAGGATGCCTTCCAGACGGTGAAAACCCGCAAAGGAGTAACGAAGATCTATAACGGCGTAAATCTGATTGTGACCATTGAAGGAGCAGATCCCACCAAGCAGTTGGTAGTGGGGGCTCATTATGACGGTGACGGCTGCGGGGACAACGCCTCCGGTGTGGCGCTGCTGCTGGGCAACGCCGTTGGCATGAAAAAGGACGGCTGGCAGCCCCAGTATACGGTGAAGCTGGTGTTCTTTGATCAGGAGGAAATCGGTCTGTATGGGGCGGCCCATTATGCCGAAGAAATGACGGAAGAAGAGGCGGCCAGTACCTTGTTTATGCTGAACGTCGATTCCATTGCCTTTGGGGATTACTGCAACCTGTACGGCGGCGTTACTCAGGAGGACGGAACCGTAGAGGGAGCCGAGGCCTATGAAAAAGCGATGGATGTGGCCGAAAGCATCGGACTGAAAGTGTACCGCACCGAGGATTTGGACGGTTACTATGCGAAGAACGGTGAGGGTCCGGCCATCGAGGCCGACGCCATTTACAGCAATCCCTGGACCAAGGAAAACCCCGCGCCTATTGATGGGGAGATTTACTCTCCGGCCACCGGTTTCTGGAGCGATCATGTGGATTTTGTGGAAAAGGGAATCCCGTATATCTACTTTGAGGCCACCAACTGGTATGCAGAGGGTGACGGCGGTTGGGATGCCTATACCGGTTATTTTGAGACAGTGGATGAAACGGCCTGCCAGGAGGGGAATTCGTACGATGGTATGTTTATGAATACCAAATACGATACGCTGGCTAATCTGCAGAAGCTGTTCCCCGGCCGTTCCCTTGCCCATTTCCATGTCTATTCGCCTCTGCTGTCCGCCCTGATGGAGCCGGTTGTCGAGGAAGAAGAGGAATCGTCGTCTTCGTCCTCTGAGGAGGAGAGCTCGCTGGTTTCCCAGCCCGAATCCTCGGGAAGTGAGAACGGAGATGCCTCGGAATCCAGGGACGATAAGACACCCAGTGCAGGGGATACGGACAGCACCGTGGTTCTCTGGGGAGTGACGATGGCAGTCGCCGGTGTTCTGACAATCTGTGCCTATAAAAAGCAGAAAGCTTCCAAATCATAAAATTTCTATAAAAGAAAAATAACAGGGGAGAAGAACCGATTAAGGGGGTTCTTCTCCCCCTGTTTTTATGGGGCACCGGAAAAGAAGCATTTGCGAACTGTTTAGGTCTCATTCATATTTCCTTCACAACTGCGTGGTATTCTGCAACCGGTAATATTTGAAGGCAGGGAAAAGTTTTGAAAGAAAGAGGAGAAAACGGGTTATGCTTCAGCTGAAAAATATTGTAAAAGAGTACGAGGTGGGAGGAAATCGGGTCACAGCCCTGAAAGGAGTTTCGGTAGCGTTTCGGAAGAATGAATTTGTCTCCGTCCTGGGCCCCAGCGGCTGCGGAAAGACTACGCTTCTGAACATCATCGGTGGGCTCGATCAGTACACCACCGGTGATCTGGTGATCCGCGGGCGTTCCACCCGGGATTACCGTGACCGGGACTGGGATACCTATCGGAACAACTCGGTAGGCTTTGTATTCCAAAGCTATAACCTGATTCCCCATCAGACCGTACTGGCCAATGTGGAGCTGGCCCTGACGCTGTCCGGGGTTTCCCGCGAGGAGCGCCGCCGCCGTGCCCGGGAGGTTTTGGAGAAGGTGGGGCTGGGCGATCAGCTGCATAAAAAGCCCAACCAGATGTCCGGCGGGCAGATGCAGCGGGTGGCCATTGCCCGTGCACTGGTCAATGACCCGGACATTCTGCTGGCGGATGAGCCCACCGGTGCCCTGGATTCGGCGACCAGCGTGCAGATTATGGAAATCCTGAAGGAAGTGGCGAAGGATCGGCTGGTGATTATGGTCACCCATAACCCGGAACTGGCCGAGCAGTATTCCACCCGGATTGTACGGTTGAAGGATGGACAGATCATCGACGACAGCGATCCCTATGAGGAGCCCCAGGCCGAGGCGGCCCCGCCGAAAAAGGAGAAGGGCCGCAAAAAGGCAGGGCGCAACTCCATGTCTCTTTTCACGGCACTGTCGCTGAGTATGAATAACCTGATGACCAAAAAGGGGCGCACCTTTCTCACGGCCTTTGCCGGATCCATCGGCATTATCGGGATTGCGCTGATTCTGGCCATTTCCAATGGCGTGCAGAGCTACATTGACAAGGTGGAGAAGGATACGCTCTCCTCCTATCCGGTGATGATCAGTGAAAAAGCAGTGGATTCCGCCTCGCTGCTCACTTCCCTGATGGATTCGGGCAAAAAGGAACCGGATCATGATATGGACCGTATTTATTCCTCGGATATTCTGGGCAGCATGCTCGATATGATGAGCACCGAGGTGAAGAGCAACAATTTGTCCGGATTTAAACAGTATCTGGAAGAGAGCGATGAGATTGACCAGTATGCTGCCGATATCCAGTACAGCTACGACCTGGATCTGCAGGTCTATGCATCCGATACCGGGGACGGGATTGTGCGCGTGAACCCCAGCTCGGTTTTCGAGACCATGGGCATGAGCTCGATGGCAAACATGAGCAACATGATGACCAGTATGACCGGAACGGGCAATCGGGTGGATGTGTTTGAGGAGCTAATGGGCAATCAGACATTGCGGGAAACCCAGTACGATCTGGTGGAAGGCCGCTGGCCCGAAAAAGCAGACGAAGTGGTGCTGATCGTGGATGAGAACAATGAGGTCAGCGACTATACTCTGTATGCACTGGGACTGAAAGACCAGGATGAGATGAAGGATCTGATGGAGAAGGTGCAGAACGGTGAAACACTGGATTCGGAGGGAACCAGTTACTCCTATGACGAAATTTTGGGGATGACCTTCCGCCTGGTGCTGCAGCCGGATCTGTATGAGAAGAATGAAGAGGGCCTTTGGATTTATAAGGGGGAAGACGAATCCTTTATGAAAGAGGCCATTGCAAACGGCCGCGAGCTGCGCGTGGTGGGAATTATCCGCGTGGATCCCGAGCAAAACAACCAAACCGAAACCGGCGGCATTGGCTATACCCAGGCCCTGACCCAGTTGGTGATCGAGGAGATCAACGATTCGCAGATGGTGAAAGAGCAGAAGGCAGATCCCGTCCATGACGTGTGCACCGGCCTGCCCTTCACTGATACAGAGGAGGCGGAGGAAATCCGCGCCGAACAGGAAGATGCGGCGCCCCGCTATGATCTCAGCCAGTTTTCCACCGAACAGCAGGCATATCTCACCACCCTCTCTCCCGAGGAGCTGCAGCAGGTGATGACGCAGTACGGCGTTTCCCCCATGGAGGAGGAAGTGAAGATCTCCGCGTCTACCTATGAGGAAAACCTGCAGGCACTGGGCGTGTGCGATGAGGAAAAGCCGTCGGGCATTACCATTTATCCCCGGGATTTTGACGCAAAGGAATCCATCTGCACCATGATCACCGAGTACAATGACCGGCAGGAAAATGAGGAGGATACGATTGACTATACCGACTATATCGGCCTGATGATGAACAGTGTGACCACCATTGTGAACATGATCACCTATGTGCTGATTGCCTTTGTGGCGATCTCGCTGATTGTCTCGTCGATTATGATCGGAATTATCACCTATATTTCGGTATTGGAGCGCACCAAGGAAATCGGGATCCTGCGCAGCATCGGCGCTTCCAAAAAGGATATCTCCCGTGTGTTCAATGCCGAAACCCTGATTGAGGGCTTTGTGGCCGGTGCGCTGGGAATCCTGATTACCCTGCTTTTGTGCATTCCCGTCAATCTGGTGGTGGAATCGCTGACCGGTGTGGCCGGTATTGCGGCTCTGCCGTGGCAGGGAGCTGTGATTCTGGTCGCGATCAGCGTCTTGCTGACGATGATCGCCGGTCTGATTCCCTCGAGGATGGCAGCCAAGAAGGATCCGGTGGTGGCGCTCCGTACGGAGTAAAAGCCGCCCCGTTTCCCATAGATCCCACAGAAATTCCCCCTTTTCATCCGGCGGTAACGGTTTGGAGAGGGGGAATTTCCCCTTTCACTGAAATCCCCCTCGGTTGGGGACAGGTGGAGAAAGGAAAAGAAAACGTGAAGAAGAGAGGAACCCCCAGTGTGGTCTGCGGTGATACCGGTCAGGTGTGGTACAGCTGCTGCGGCGGAGATGAGGTACGGTAATCCCCGGAAAAGAAACCAAAGAAACGGCCCGGATCGTGGAAACTCCCACGATCCGGGCCGTTTTTCAGCTTCCGGCTACATTCAGTGATTCGATCAGCACATCCGGCGCGCCATAGCGGGGGAGGCCGGGGAAGGAGAAGGTGAGATTCTTTCCCACGGCCTGTACCTTCTGCAGCAGCTCCGGAAAGGATCCGGCCACCGTAATGCGGTCCACCGGGCGAACAATCCGCCCCTTCTCCACCCAGAATCCGCTGGAAAGAAGGGAAAAACTGCCGGATATGGGGTTGACCCCTGCGTGGATGCCGCTCATGCCCGTGATGATCAGCCCGGTATCCAACTGCTGCATGAGTTCATCCGGGGAAAAAGCGCCGGGCTGCCAGATCAGATTGGTGGGGGCCACCCCCACCGGGGAGGAGGCGCCGCCGGGGCGGATTCCGTTGCCGGTGGAGGAAACGCCGTCCTTTTTGGCGGTTTTCAGGTTGTGCAGAAAGCCGCACAATCTCCCTTCCTGCAGCAAAACGGTGGGCTGGGCAGGGGTTCCCTCATCATCAAAGCGCAGCGGCATACCGGGGTCGAACGGATCATCCAGCAGAGTGACCTGCGGGGAAGCGATTACTTGGCCCACCTTCCCATTCAGAGGTGACAGCCCCTTTTGGACGCGGTCGGCGCAGAAAATGGGAGAAAATGCCTGCAGCAGTGTAAAAGCGGCCCGACCCTGCAGCAGAATGCGGTACCGGCCGGGCTCCACCGGGGAAGCACCCAGCCGGGCCGATGCCTGACGAACCGCTTTTTCCGCCAGTGTGTGGAGATCGGTGCTGCGGCAGGAAAAGGCGTAGTCATTCTGAACTTCCTCGCCCTTTTGGACAATGGGAGAGGTAAACAGCAGCGAGCAGCCGCGGGTTTCCTCCGCCGCAAGGCCGCGGGTGTTGTGGAGGGATACCTTTGTGAGGGAAAGGGAGATTTCCGTGCTCTCGCAGCGGACGACGGGCTCTCCTTGTGAGAGGACGGCCTGCTCCAGCTTTTTGGCCAGTTCAATGCGCCCGGCTTCCGGGCAGGCGGCGATGGGATCCTCCGGCTGTTCGACAGCGGGGTACACCTGGGGCCCCTGCATGGGGTGCTTATCCGCCGTTTCTACGGCCAGGGCATTGTCGATCGCCCGCTGCACCAGCGCAGCGGGATTCTCCATGCATTCGGTATAGGCGTAGCCATCCTTTCCGTCCTTCTGCACCCGCAGGCTGATCCCCAGGGTGCGGCTGACGGAATAGCTGTCAATTTCCTGCGAGAGAATCCCGACGGAGAATTCCTCACCCTCTCTTTTGTAGGTTTCGGCGGCCGTACAGCCGTTTTCCAGCGCCAGGCGGAACAGCTCCCGGCGAAAATCCTCGTATTTCATCCTTCGATTTTCCCTCCTTTTCCGCCGACGGTCATCGCGGATATGCGGATGCGCGGCTGGCCCACATTCACCGGTACCGAGCCCGACACGGAGCCGCACATGCCTTGGGCCATCCACATTTTGGGCCCCACGCGGTCAATTTTCATCAGGACATCGCTGCCCTTTCCCACCAGGGTGGCGCCGCGCACCGGGCACAGGATTTTTCCGTCTCTCACCCAGTAGCCCTCGTCTACCGCAAAGTTAAATTCTCCGGTCAGCGGGTTTACCGATCCGCCGCCCAGCGTTTTGGCGTACAGCCCCTCCTGCATGGTGGCGATCATCTCCTCGGGGTCATCCCCGCCCGGCGCGAGAAAGGTGTTGGTCATACGGGAGGTGGGGGCATACGCGTAGCTCTCCCGGCGGCTGCTGCCCGTCAGCGGGTGCGGCGCCCGGCAGGCATTGGCCCGGTCGTACAGATAGCTCTTTAAAATACCGTTTTCAATCAGGACGGTCCGGTGGGCGGGGGTTCCCTCGTCATCCATGCCGTTCAGGCTGCCCCATTCACCCGCCAATGTGCCGTCATCCACCGCGGTCACACAGGGGGCGGCAATGCGCGTGCCCAACCGGTTGGCAAATTCCGAGTTCCCCCGGGCTACGCCGGTGGCCTCCAGAGAATGACCGCAGGCCTCGTGGAAGATAACTCCGCCAAAGCCGCCGTCCATCACCACCGGGAAGGTGCCCGCCGGGCATTCCACCGCGTGCAGCATGGTCACGGCCTGACGCGCGGCCTGCCGGCCCAGCGCTTCGACATCCAGTGTATCATAAACGGAAAAATCCTGCCCGAAGCCCGGGGCACAGCGTCCGGTCTGGGATTCGGTGCCGTCAGAAGCCACGGCGGTCACGGCCAGCCGCGTGTAGGGGCGGCATGTGCTGGCCCACAGCCCCTCGCTGTTGATGACAAGGACCCGCTGTTCGCTGTCCATATAGCGGCACTGCACCTGGGTAATTTCTTCGCTCTCTCCGCGGGCCGCCTGATACAGGCGCCGCAGCAGGGAAACCCGCATGGCATTCTTCACCCCGGAAAAGCCGTCGCCCGCAGTCTCATAGCAGACCGGGCGGAAGGGCGGCAGGGGAACCGTCGTATCTTTTTCACTGGGGAAAGCGGCGGCCGCTGCCCGGGCGGTGGCCAGCAGGGCCTCCTCTCCGATATCGGCCGTATAGGCGTACGAGCAGCGCGCTCCGCACAGAACGCGCACCCCCACCCCGCGGCAGCGGGTGTAAGAGGCATCCTCCACCCCGTCATTGGAGAGGGAGAGAGTGGTGCCGCTGGTGTCCTCACAGAACAGCTCGGCGAAGTCACCGCCGGTGTGAAGGGCCTCGCACAGAATTTTTTTGGCAAGATCAGGACTGAGCAAACGGATTCTCTCCTTTCATGGATTGGCCGAATCCGAAAAGACCCGGCCCTTTTCTGTATATAAAAAATAAAAGAACAAAAGTGCTGGTTGTAGTGTACCACAACCGGGTGCAAGTGTAAAGAAAGGGGAAAAGGCTCCCAAAAAGTAGTTGACAGGGGTGGCCCTTCCTCCTATAATGAGAGCAAAACCAGAGAAAAGGGAGAGGAACATGAAAAAACTGGAAGGATTTCAGCACGGCATCAATCTGGGAGGATGGCTGTCCCAGTGTGTACATACTACGGAGCACTATGATTCTTTCATCGGGGAGGAAGACATCCGGCGGATTGCCTCGTGGGGGCTGGACCATGTGCGGGTTCCCGTGGATTATGAGCTGATCGAGACACAGGAGGGGGATCCCATTGAAAAAGGATACGCCTATCTCGAGACATGTATTCAGTGGTGCCGGAAATATGGGTTGCATATGATTCTGGATCTGCACAAAACGGCGGGCTACAATTTCGGCGACCAGCAGAGTTCCGTAGGATTTTTTGAAAACGAGCCGATGAAAGAGCGGTTCCGCCAGCTGTGGGTCCGGCTGGCCCGGCGGTTCTCCAAGGACAAGGACCTGATTCTGTTCGAGCTGCTCAATGAAGTAGTGGATCCCCAGGTGTACGAGTTGTGGAACCAGCTGGCCGAGGAGACCATCGGCGCCATCCGGGAAATCGATAAGGAAGTGCCCATCATGTATGGCGGCATTGCCTATAACAGTGTGCGGGCGGTTCCGCTGCTGCGGAAAATGCCATACCCCAACCTGGTGTACAACTTCCATTGCTACGAGCCCCTGATTTTCACCCACCAGGGGGCGCCCTTTACCAAAGGAATGCCGGTGGACTTCCGCACCCTCTATCCCCAGCCTGTGCCCGCGTATCTGGAGAAGACCCGGGAGTATCTGGACCCGATGATGCTGGAAAACCTGAAAGAGGTTGCGGATTGGAAGGAGATGTGCGGGAAGGACTTTTTCCTCGCGCTGTTCCGTCAGGCCGTAGAGAAGGCGGATGCGGACGGAGTGGCCCTGTACTGCGGGGAGTACGGGGTGATTGACCGCGCCGATCCGCGCAGCACTGTGAACTGGTACCGCGACATCCATGCGGCGTTTGATGCCTGCGGAATTGGCAGCGCGGCCTGGAGCTATCGGAAGATGGATTTTGGCTTGGTGGATGAGCACTATGATTCCGTACGGGATGAATTGATTGCCCTTCTGTAAAGAAAACGAGTGGGAAACGAAAGGGAAAGGCGCGCCCAGCGTACCTTTCCCTTTTTTGTGGGCCCCTTTTCCGGAAGGGGAATGGCCCCAAAGAACGGCGGCCAATCAAACGGAATCTCTATAAAAAGAAACGGCCCTTTTTAAAAAAGGACCGTTTCTCTTTTGGTTACATTTTTTCGCTGTAATGATGGGCCTGTTCCAGCATCATATCCTTTACCTTCATCAGGCGGATCTGGGTGCTGCGCTCGTTCTCATCCAGTTTCATGGTAATATACTTGATGCTCTCCTGCGTTTGGGGGATCATCACATGCTCCAGCGCGTTTACACGGCGGCGGGTCTTTTCAATCTCGGCAGCCATCAGCTGGCACGATTTTTCCACTTCCGCCAGGCGGAGCAGATCGGGCAGGATATCCGACAGCGACTGCACCGCATCATCCAGGTCGCTGGATGTAAAGGCGAAACCGTAGCTGAAGATATCGTTCTGATCGGGGGTGCGGGTTTTCACATCGAAAACCGGCACTTCCACGCTCATTACATTGCGAACGCCGCTCTCAATCTGGATCTCCTGTTTGGGGGCCAGCATGGCGGTGCTCAGAGCCTCTTCCTGCATACCGGCCCGGGCCAGCATGAAGCGCTGGTTGGAGGCATGGATGGCCTTTTCGACTTTTTCGCGCAGGGCTTTATTCTCCCGCACCAGCTCCAGGAATTGACGCATCAGCTCGTCGCGCTTGTCTTTCAGCAGCTTGTGCCCGCGCTGGGCGGTCTGCAGCTTGCGCTTTAAGCGGGTCAGTTCCATTCGGGTGGGGTTTACATGGATTGCGGCCAACAGCATTCACCTCTTTCTCTTGGCTGGTAGGAAGGATTACTTTCCGTAATATTCGTCCAGATATTCATCCTTAATGCGCTTGAGCTCACTGCGCGGCAGGATGGACAGCAGCTTCCAGCCAATCGCAAGGGTTTCCTCGATATCGCGGTTGGCGTCATACCCCTGCGAGACGTACTCGTTCTCAAAAGCATCGGCAAATTTGGCGTACAGCTTGTCGATATCCGTCAGAGCGGCCTCGCCCAGAACGGTCATCAATTCCTTGGCCTGCTTGCCGGTGGCATAGGCGGCGAACAGCTGGTTCATGGTGTTGGCGTGGTCGGCGCGGGTTTTGCCGGCGCCGATACCCTTGTCCTTCAGACGGGACAGGCTGGGAAGTACGTCGATGGGCGGGGTAACGCCCTTGCGGTACAGCTCACGGCTGAG
>JBJEQH010000164.1:0-9596 GCA_051881655.1 Candidatus Heritagella sp.
CCGAGGATCTGGTCGGCCCGTACGAGCTGCACGATTTCTTCCTGTACTATATGCTGCGCTTTAATTTCTCACCGGGGAAGATTTATCGCATGGCCCGGCGTGCCTTTGCCGGCCGGTATGAGGAGGATGTGATCAAGAAATGGCTGCGCACCTTCTATTGGCGCTTCTTTGCCCAGCAGTTTAAGCGCAGCTGCCTGCCCGACGGGCCGAAGGTGGGTTCGGTTACCCTGTCGCCTCGCGGAGACTGGCGCATGCCCAGCGATGCGTCGGTTTCCCTGTGGATGGAAGAGATTGAAATGCTGTAAAAGCCGATAAAAAAACAGCGGGGATTTTTGTAAAATCCCCGCTGTTTTTGTCATCAGAACCCCTTCTCAGGGAACATCACGGCAGTTTTTGCTTCATCAGCCCATGCCGGTTGCAGTACAGATACAAAATCCCGCGGCCGCGCATGGGAATCCGGGTTTCCGCATTGCCCTCGGGATATAGCTTGATCAGCTGGAACCGGTCACCGGTGGCCAGGGCAAAAAAGGAAAGATAGTGCTGTTTGGTCATTTCATGGGGAACGCGGAGGAAAAACTCGTCCTCCACTTTCTCCACGATGACCCGGTGGGCTTCATCCACTTCCTCGGCCTCCAGCGCCGGGAGGACAATTCCGCAGCAGCTAACTACACTGTCACCGGTTGCGTGGATCACGTTGCCGCACACCGGGCACACGTACAGCCGCGAGCGGAGAAGATTGGAGGAAACATTTCGGTTGATAACGGGGGCGCCGGCCATCAGCTCCAAAACGGAAACGCCCAGGGCTTCGGCGAGCGGTTCAATCAGGGTAATATCAGGCAGTCCCCGGGCGGTCTCCCATTTCGAGACCGCTTTGGCACTGACACCAATCTGATCGCCCAGCTCCGCTTGTGTCAGCCCTTTGGTCTGGCGCAGGTGTTTGATGGCGGCACCGGTAATATAGGTGTTCATATTTTTTCTCCCCTTTCTGTCGAAAGTATAAGGGATGGCTGCCGGTTTTGCAACCTACGCTTCGTGGAGAGAAAAAAGGGGTCGTGCCGGGGGATTCCCAGCACAGCCCCTTTGCATTCCACCGGAAAATTGTCCCGGTTTTTACAACAGATCAGCCAGATCGTAGATCAGGCGCTCGGTTTTATCCCAGCCGAGGCACGGGTCGGTAATAGACTGGCCGTAGCAGCCGTCGCCGATCTTCTGGCTGCCATCCTCCAGATAGCTCTCGACCATAAAGCCGCGCACCATGCTCTTGATTTCCGCACTGTGGCGGCAGGAGTGCAGCACCTCTTTGCAGATGCGCACCTGCTCGAGGTACTGTTTGCCGGAGTTCGAGTGGTTGGCGTCCACAATCACGCCCATGTTCTGCAGGTCTTTCTGGCAATACCGCTCATACAGCTTCATCAGGTCCTCATAGTGGTAGTTGGGGATATTCTTTCCGTCGCTGTCCACCGAGCCGCGCAGGATCGCGTGGGCCAGCGGATTGCCGGTGGTCTCCACTTCCCAGCCGCGGTACTCGAATACATGGGGGTGCTGGGCGGCGGTGATGGAGTTGAGCATCACGCTGATATCACCGCTGGTGGGGTTTTTCATGCCCACCGGCAGTCCCAGTCCGCTGGCTGTCAGCCGGTGCTGCTGGTTTTCCACCGAGCGTGCGCCCACCGCCACATAAGCCAGCAGATCATCGAGATACGCGTGGTTTTCCGGATACAGCATCTCATCGGCGCAGGTAAACCCGGTCTCGGCAAAGGTACGGCTGTGCAGGTCGCGGATGGCCAGCAGCCCGCGGGTCATATCCGATTTCTCGGTGGGGTCGGGCTGATGGAGCATCCCCTTGTATCCGTCACCGGTGGTGCGGGGCTTGTTGGTATAAATGCGGGGGATCAGCAGCAGCTTGTCCTTTACCTTCTCCTGCACAGGGCACAGGCGGTGGATGTACTCCAGCACCGCGTCCTCGCGGTCGGCCGAACAGGGCCCGATGATCAAAATCAGGCGGTCATCCTGACCGGTAAAGATTTTCTCGATCTCCTGATCGCGCTGGGCCTTTTTCTCCTTCAGGTCCGCGCGCAGGGGGAATTCCGATTTAATCTCCTCCGGCGTGGGCAGTTTGCGGTTCCACTGAAATTGTAATTCCATAACGGATTCCTCACTTTTTCTCTTTTTAGCTTTCCTGCTTTTTATATCGAAAGTATTGTACCACAGGAAGTCTCCACTGTAAAGAGAAAAATGGAAGCCGGGAGAATTCCCCTTGGATCAAAAGCCCGATTGGCCGGAAAATATTGCGAAAATACCCGCCTGTGGAAACACAGGCGGGTTTCTTTTCAGAGAATGGCAAAAAGAATGGAGGCGGGGGGAAGCGTGAAAGGACCGGACGGATGGATTTCCGGAGATAGATCGGGAAGGCAATCCTCCTGCGGCAAAACGAGGGGATTCCCGTTCAGATTCATTACCGGTGCGCGCAGGCTTTCTGCCTGCAGAAGGTAACAGGAAGCGGGAGAGGAAAACGAAAGTGAAAGGGAATCCGTGCGGGATGGATTGAGAACCAGATAAGCGATTCCGGGTTTTCCGTCCCTGCGGGAATGGGCAAAAACGGGAGTATCCCCCCGTGAAAGGGAAGAAGCATCGTATACGGTGGTGCCCATCAACCGGTTCCACAGAAGAACCGCGAAATAGTTGGGGCGCGGATCAAACGTTTTCCGATGCAGAAAACCGTAATCGGAAGAAGCCAGCGTATTGTGGAAAATCACCCCGTCTGTCAGGGTGGCAAAGCTCCCCAGCTCATGCAGGGTGCGGAAAACATCCAGATAGGTGCTGGCCCAGGTATCACCGCCGCCGCCGGCGTCGCCGGACTCCGTGACCCAGATGGGACAATGGGGACAATACCGGTCGCGCAGCGGGAGGTAAGAGGCAGCGCACCGGGGGGCAGCCGAGAGATATTCCTTGGAAAGTGCCTGTTCAGGAGACCAATGGGCGTCGGGCAGGACGGATGCCAGCCGGTCCGATACCCCATTGTAATAATGATAACTGAAAATATCCAGCGATTCCTGCGCCCCCTCCAGCAGCTCTTCCGTCCTGCAGAAGGGGAGGAGACTGCGTAAACTGGCTGGAGCAGATCCACCCTCCTCCATGCCGAAGGTTCCGGCATTGCAGGAACACGGTCCCACAATTTTTACATCCGGATAATGGGAGCGTATCCACCGGATGAACAGATCCTGATCCCGTACATAATCGGCAGGCGTGTATCCGTCCGGCAGTCCACTCATGGCCATCATGTTCGGTTCATTTACGAATTCAACAGCCGAAATGGGAACTCCATATTCCCGGCTGGTATCAAACAGCAGCCGGGCCTGTTCCGGTGTCCACGGATCGGAAGCACGGTGGATCCCGTTGCAGTTTGCCACCGAGACCAACAGCTTTCCACCGACTTCTCTGACAAAATCCAGAACACCAATCCACTGTTTACGGGTCAGTACATTCTGAAAACCTTCCGGGGCAGAGATACCGGAGGACCGGCCTGCCGGGGCGGAAGAACCAAAATCATAGTAGGTTTTGGTGGCCCAGGTCCCGCTGACGCGAACCCATACCGGCCCCAGCTGTTTTGCCAGAAAGCGCAGCTTTTTGTTGGAAAGGGGGATAGGAGGATATACCTGCATCAGACTCTGCATGATGGTTTGCAGCATGGCCGGGGAATACTCCCGACAGGAAGGATCCATCGGGAGGAGAAACGGCTCTGTACCGGCGATCTGCCCGGGAGTATATTCTTTCCAGAAAGTGCCTCCGGTCACTTCGGCCATTTCGATGTTATAGGATACATAGCGGGGACTGATTTCCCGCAGGACATCTCCCGGTTGAGCGGGAAGGGAAATGGTTGGTTTCATATTCTTTCTCCCTGTTAAGTATCCTCTTCTTTCTGGCCTTCCCCACGTCCCGTTACCCATACGGAGAAATCGGCAATGGCCTGCACGATCAGGACAATTCCCGTGAACATCCACAGAACTGTGGTACTGGTAAAGGGATTGGACAGAATGATGACAGAGCACAGAAGGGAAATGGCAGCGCTGACAGCTGGGAGGATCCATTTGCGCCGGGTGCGCAGAGCATTAACGGCAGCCTCCGTTTTTCCAAGGCCGGACAGAAGAATGGTGATTCCGTATAGAATAGCTAAAATCGGAAAAGTGGCAATAAACCACGAGGATTGTACAATGCAGAAAATGCCGAGTAAAAGGAAGAGAAGCCCTTTAAACAGCAGTTGGCTGACAGCCGCTTCCTGCGCGTCCATGCGGAAGTAACGAATGACAGCCCGAAGACCGGCAAAGCAGAGAACGGCGCCCATTGCAATGATAATACCCGTGGTGAAGGCCGTGGGATTGATCAGAAGAAGAATTCCAATCAGCAGTTCAAACAGGCAGACGAAGATACCCGAAGAAAACCTTTTTTTCACATTCATATACGACAACTCCTCTGTAAAAAATGCAGGGGGATTCCTTGACAAGCCCCTCTTTTGATGATAGCTTACTATACAGGTGTTGCATTTACAACAGGCAATTTTTTGAAAAATGGCGGGAATGCGTCAAAAAGAGGGAAGATTGTATGGCTGTTCATGAAAAATTCAAAGAAGACTTTCCGGTTCCGAGAGAGAATCAACGGGTAAGGCTGAGCAAGCACCTGCTTCAGGAAGCACTGCTCTCTCTGCTGGAGAAAAAGAGCCTTGAAAAAATTACGGTAAGCGAGTTGTGCCGTACAGCGGGAATCAACCGTGCGACTTTTTACCGGCATTATGCCATTCCCCGGGATGTTCTGCTGGATGTGGACCGCGAAATCTGGGAAAACATGCATGAAAAAATGAAAACTCCGGAGACACCGGAGGATATTCACTCTTTGCTGGAAGAAATTTGTGAGTACTGGTACAGGAATCGAAGGCTGATCGAAAAATTGATTGCAACCAATACAGATTATGAACTGGCTCAGCTTTTAAAGGAATGGAATGAAAAAATGAGAGGTGAGAAAATTCCGCATCCCAAAATGGAGGGGATGCGGGAGGAGGACAGGAACCTTCTCTCTACGTTTCTGGGATACGGCGGATACTTTATGCTTCGCCAATGGATCATGGAAAAGATTCCGAAAACTCCCGGAGAAATGGCGGACTTTATTTACCGGCTGATTGTGTGAGAAAGCAAAAGCCGGTAAAAAGGACCATCCAAAAAATCGGATGGTCCTTTTTGATGTTTTACAGGGTAACAGTTTACAGCAGATCGGCCAGATCGTAGATCAGGCGCTCGGTCTTGTCCCAGCCGAGGCACGGATCCGTGATGGACTTGCCGTAGCAGCCGTCGCCGATCTTCTGGCTGCCGTCCTCCAGATAGCTCTCGACCATAAAGCCGCGCACCATGCTCTTGATTTCCGCGCTGTGGCGGCAGGAGTGCATCACTTCTTTGCAGATACGCACCTGTTCGAGGTACTGTTTGCCGGAGTTCGAGTGGTTGGCGTCCACAATCACACCCATATTCTGCAGGCCCTTTTTCTGGTACCGCTCGTACAGCTTCATCAGGTCCTCATAGTGGTAGTTGGGGATATTCTTCCCGTCGCTGTCCACCGAGCCGCGCAGGATCGCATGGGCCAGGGGATTGCCGGTGGTCTCCACTTCCCAGCCGCGATACTCGAATACATGGGGGTGCTGGGCGGCGGTGATGGAATTGAGCATCACGCTGATGTCACCGCTGGTGGGGTTTTTCATGCCCACAGGCACCTGGAAGCCGCTGGCGCACAGCCGGTGCTGCTGGTTCTCCACCGAACGGGCGCCGATGGCCACATAGGCCAGCAGGTCGGACAAAAATTCGTAGTTTTCGGGGTACAGCGCTTCGTCCGCGCTGGTAAACCCGGTCTCCATCAGGGCGCGCAGATGCAGATCGCGCACCGCCAGCAGCCCGCGGGTCATATCCGATTTCTCGGTGGGATCGGGCTGATGGAACATCCCCTTGTACCCGTCACCGGTGGTGCGGGGCTTGTTGGTATAAATGCGGGGGATCAGCAGCAGCTTGTCCTTTACCTTCTCCTGCACAGGGCACAGGCGGTGGATGTACTCCAGCACCGCGTCCTCGCGGTCGGCCGAACAGGGCCCGATGATCAAAATCAGGCGGTCATCCTGACCGGTAAAGATTTTCTCGATCTCCTGATCGCGCTGGGCCTTTTTCTCCTTCAGGTCCGCGCGCAGGGGGAATTCCGATTTAATCTCCTCCGGCGTGGGCAGTTTGCGGTTCCACTTCATGGTCTTTTCCATGTTTTTTCCTCTCCTCACAGCCCGGTCCATACCGGGTCATACAGAATCATCGAAAGCAGCGCCGCGGTGTGCGGCAAAATTTATTTTAGCACAAGAAAGATGGAAAGTAAAGAAGACACAACCCGCATCCTGTCCCTTTTTGGCGAAAGAATGCGGGCTTGTTTGAAATTTTGGAGCGTAGGTGTGAACGATCGGTTCAGAACGTCAGCAGGCACGAAGCGATTTGGAAATACAGAATCAGGCTGGCGGCGTCCAGAATCGTCGAGATCAGGGGCGAAGCCATCAGCGTGGGATCCAGATGCACACAGCGGGCCGCGATGGGCAGCAGGCACCCCAGGGCCTTTGCCATAATCACAATGCCCATCACGCTCAACGCGACGACCAGGCAGATCATTTCCTTTCCCGGGTACATGATAATCAGCCGGATATAGTTGACCAGCGCCAGTGCCGAGCCGCACAGAAGGGACACGCGGAATTCCTTCCACAGAACACGCAGGGCATCCCGGGGCTCTATTTCCCCCAGGGTCATGCTGCGGATAATCATGGTACTGGCCTGACTGCCGGCGTTGCCGCCCGTACCGGTCAGCATGGGGATAAACGTGACCAGCAGCGGAACCGAGGCAAATGCCGCTTCGTAATGTTCCAGAATACTGCCGGTGAACATGCTGCTGACCATCAGAACCAGCAGCCACACGATCCGGTTGCGCGCCAGGGTCAGAACGCTCATTTTCAGATACGGCTTTTCCGAAGGGGCGATAGCGGCGATCTTCTGAATATCCTCGGTGGCCTCCTGCTCCATGACGTCCACGGCGTCGTCTACGGTGACGATACCGACCAGCCGCGATTCGCTGTCCACCACCGGCAGGGCCAGCAGGTCATAGCGGTTAAAAAGCTGCGAGACCTCTTCGCTGTCCTCCGTGGTGGTCACCTGGATCACATTGTCGTCCATGATGTCGCGGATCACCGCTTCATATGGGTTCATCAGCAGATCCTTCAGGGTGATAACGCCGATCAGCTTGCGCTTTTCATCAATTACATAGCAGGTGTAAATCGTCTCTTTGTCCACGCCGTGCTGCCGGATATACTGAAAAGCGTCCTGCACGTTCATAGCGGCGCGCAGGGCCACATATTCGCTGGTCATAATGCTGCCGGCGCTGTTTTCCGGATATTTCAGGTACTGGTTAATCTGGTTGCGGGTCTGCGCAGTGGCCAGCCGGAGGATACGCCGCGCCACGTTGGCGGGCATCTCCTCCACCAGGTCGACAGCGTCATCCGTCGCCAGATCCTCGATAATCAGATTCAGCTCGGTATCGCTGATGCTGCTGACAATCTCTTCCTGTTGGTCCGGTTCCATACAGGCAAACACGTCGCTGGCCAAATCTTTCTGCAGAATCCGGAAAGTGGCCAGCGCCTTTTCGTGGGGCAGCTGGCTGATAAATTCGGCCACGTCCATCTCGTTCTTTTCATCGAGAATGGCCTTCAGCTTTTTGAACTGGCTTTTTTCCGCCAGCTCGTTCAGTTCGTCAAATTCCAGTTCCCAATCGCTCAATGTTCCTCTCCTCCGTTCCTCAAAAGGGGCCGATCCCCTATGAATGGACGGAACGCGCATGCGCAGAGAAACAGGCCGGTCAGCAGGGAATACCCACCAAAAGGAGAGCACACCATGCAGCCGTGGCTGTGTTTCTGCTTATGTGAATTCCGGCCGATCGATCACCCGGGTTTCCTTCCATGATGGCTCTCACCTCCCTGAAAACGACACAAAAAATTCCTCATTCCAGCAAAAAGGCCCAAGCGGAATGAGGAATCCCCGAAAAACTCCGTTCAAGCTTTAACTTCGCAGGGCGCGCTGAAAATCAGCCCGGCTGTTTCATACAGCCGTGTCATTGCATTAGTCGATGCCTTCCTTGCGACATAGACTGTTAACCGGAACCAAAACGGTGTTTCCACCGTCCTGCGGCAGCAATCCCGGGGAAAAGCCCCTATCCCTGCGGTAGCCTCACCTACCGAATGACAATTTGATTTCTCTCCCAGTATACGCCGCCGGCGGGGCGGTTGTCAATGAAGGGGAGAGAAATTCCTCAGAAAACAGAGAACAAAAACCCCCCGCTTTTGCGGGGGGAGGAAGAGGAAGAATCAGGCGGTTTTCAGGCCGCTGGTCTTCAGTGCGCGGCGCAGCGCCCAGTAAAGCGGAACGGCGATCACATCGGCCACAACGGCGTTGAGCAGGGTAGCCCCAGCCTTGGTGTACAGAACGATCATAGCGGCATCCATCGAGCTGCCCGCTGCGACCTCTTTAATCACGGAATAGGTGAGATACAGCGCGCAGTAAGTAAGAGAGCCGACCACGGCGCCCACAATCAGGCGGACCAGCGTGGGACCGTCGTGCTTTTTCGGGGCCGGAGACTCCTTCTTGCCGCTGTGTACAATCAGGCCGCAGACAAACGCCATCAGGAATTTGGTGACCAGGGTGACCGGGGAGCTGCTGAACCAGCCGCCCACAATGTCAAACAGGAACGAACCGAAACCGGCCGCGCAGCCGCCGTACACCGGCCCCAGCAGCATACCGGACAGAATGCAGAACACATTGGCAAAGCCGATCATGGTGCGGTCGCCGCCCACGGGGATCTCAATTTTGAAGAAATAAGTGGCCACGAAGACCAAAGCCCCCATCAGGCCGGTAACCGCCAGATTGATCGTGTGGTTTTTGGAAAGAACATTCACTTTCATTTCTATACCCTCCGTAAATTTAAAATAAAAATTACTTTTTGGAGTAATCGCGGGCCCCATAAATGGCTGTGCCAATCCGCACCAGGGTGGCCCCCTCCAAAATAGCGTTCTCAAAGTCGCCGCTCATTCCCATGGACAGCTCCTGCATGCTCACACGGGGCAGAGAGAGCTCGCCGGCTTTTCGGAACCATCCGGCCATCTGCCGCAGAAAACCGCGGTTCTGCTCCTCACTGGTGAGAACCGGCGGGATGGCCATCAGGCCCGTGACCCGGATATGGGGAAGAGAGGATGCATAGGTCAGCAAGGACAGCAGCTCGTCGGGGGCGACCCCGCTTTTGCTCGCTTCGCCGCCGATGTTCACCTCCAGAAAAACCGTCTGTGTCCGGTTTTGCTTCTCGGCCTCGCGCTCGATTACGTCCAACAGGCGTTGGGAGTCCACGCTCTCGATCACGTCGGCGCGGCCCACCACTTTTTTCACCTTGTTGGTCTGCAGATGGCCGATAAAGTGAACCTCCTTGCCCTCATAGGCACCGGCGTCATATTTTTCCACCAGCTCCTGCACGTGATTTTCCCCGAACAGGTC
>JBJEQH010000165.1:0-2143 GCA_051881655.1 Candidatus Heritagella sp.
TTTTTCAGTTTCGGCGATGCCATGCTGATCGAGTAAGGGACTATTTTGTAAAAACCGCGTTCTCTGCGCGACAGGGCAGAGGGAACAGAGAAAAATAGAGGGAGAAGAAACCATGTATCAATTGCTGAAGAAGGAAGGCGCTGCGCGCCGGGGTGTGTTTTCCACCGTTCACGGGGATATTCAGATGCCCGCCTTTATGAACGTGGCCACCTGCGGCGCGATTAAGGGCGCGGTTTCCGCGCTGGATTTAAAAGAACTGCACTGTCAGGTGCAGCTTTGCAATACCTATCACCTCCATCTCCGCCCCGGGGATGAAATTGTGAAAAAACTGGGCGGCCTTCATAAAATGACCCGTTGGGAGGGTCCCATCCTGACAGACAGCGGCGGGTTTCAGGTATTTTCGCTGGCAAAGCTGCGCAATATTAAGGAAGAGGGCGTCACTTTTGCTTCGCACATCGACGGCCACCGGATTTTTATGGGCCCCGAGGAGAGCATGCGCATTCAGTCCAATCTGGGATCTACCATCGCCATGGCGTTCGATGAGTGCGTGGAAAACCCTGCGGAATACAGCTATTCCAAGGCATCCTGTGAGCGGACAACTCGCTGGCTGGTGCGCTGCAAAAAAGAGCTGGATCGTCTGAACCATCTGCCGGATACGCTCAATCCCCATCAGATGCTGTGGGGGATCAACCAGGGATGCACCTATGAGGACATCCGAAAAGAGCACATGAAGCAGATCCGTGAGCTGGACCTGCCCGGTTATGCCATCGGCGGACTGGCGGTGGGGGAACCGGCGGAAGTGATGTACCATGTGATTGAACAGGTAGAACCCCTGATGCCGGCCGACCGTCCCCGTTATCTGATGGGCGTGGGAACCCCCGTCAACATTCTGGAAGGCGTATACCGCGGGATTGACATTTTTGACTGTGTGATGCCCACACGCAACGCCCGTCACGCCCATATTTTTACCATGCAGGGAATCCGCAACATAAAAAATGCCAAATACGAGCTGGACGAAAGCCCGCTGGATGAAGAATGCGATTGCCCCGTATGCCGGAATTTCTCCCGCGCTTATCTTCATCATCTGTTTAAAGCCGAGGAGATGCTGGGAATGCGCCTGGCGGTTATGCACAACCTTTACTTTTATAATACGCTGATGGAGAAGATCCGTTCCGCTTTGGACGAGGGCCGGTTTGAGGCTTTCTATCGGGAAAATGTGAAAAAAATCGGGAATCGGATATAATTTTCTTGCAATCTCCTATTTTCCTTGTTATAATCAACATGTTGCTTGAATACGAATTTGGAGGTAACGCAAACATGATGAATTTTCTTCCCCTTGAAGAAGCTGCCGCAACTGATGGTGGCTCGATGTGGATCATGATTTTGATCTATGCCGTCTTTATCGGTGCCCTGTATCTGATCTTCTTCCGTCCGCAGAGCAAGCGGAAAAAGAAAGAGGAGCAAATGCGGAAAAACGCTCAGATCGGCGATGAGATCACGACCATTGGCGGCATCTGCGGCCGTATTGTGGCCATTAAAGAGGATACCGATACGCTGATTATTGAGACCGGTTCCGATCGCAGCAAGCTGCGTGTAAAGCGCTGGGCGATTGGCAGCGTGGATACCATCCATGACGACGCCGAGTAATTCCTGACGGATTTCTTTTTCAGTACACCACATGGCATGGACTTCTCTTTTCCGGCATATATACAGAGTAGATTCATCTGTATACATGTTGGAAAAGGGAGGTTTTTCTTTTGCTGCAAAACGGATGGAAACAGAATATCAGGACCATTCTGTTCGGATGGATTTTTGCCATTCTGATTACGGCCCTGCTTTTAGGAATTGCCGCCGCCATTTTGGCTGCAGCCGGTACTTTGCCGTCATCACTTTTTTCCCCGATCGTTGTCATCTGCACCAGCGCCGGCACTCTGCTGTCGGGCTTCTGGGCGGGCAAAAGAAACCGCTCCCGCGGGATTCTGTGGGGACTGCTCTGCGGCTTTCTCATGCTACTGACGGAAGTTCTGATCGGCGTATGGCTGATGGTTCCCTCGTATCAGGATGGGCAAGCCGTCACGAAGGCCGCCGCCATGCTGATCAGCGGTGCCATCGGCGGAATCCTCGGTGCAAACCATACAGAAAA
>JBJEQH010000166.1:0-9408 GCA_051881655.1 Candidatus Heritagella sp.
GCCGTCACCTTCTCGTTGCCGGGCATGGAATTGAGCACCTTTTCCATCTCCAGCGTGACGGCGCCCTCGGTGGAAATGCAGACCGGGTGGCTCTTCAGCCGCTGGGACAGCACCACGGCCTTCACCTTATCCTTCAGGGCATCGGTCATAAAGGAGAGCAGCTCCTTGTTCTCCTCCACCTTCTGCTCGGCCTCTTTCTTCTCCTCCTCGTTCTCCAGATGCAGATCATCGGAGGAGATGTTCTTGAACTCCTTGTCGCTGAATTTGCCCAGCATGCGCAGGGCGAATTCGTCCACATTATCGGTCAGGTACAGGATTTCATACCCCTTATCCAGCAGCAGCTCGGTCTGGGGCAGCTGCTGAATGTGGGCCACCGTATCGCCGCAGGCATAGTAGATATCCTTCTGCTCTTCCTTCATGCGGTCCACATACTCCTGCAGCGTGGTCAGCTTGCCCTCGTGGGAGGAGTAGAACATCAGCAGATCCTGCAGCAGGTCCTTCTTGGCGCCGTAATCCGCATACACGCCGAATTTCAGCTGCAGGCCGAAATTCCTGAAGAACTGCTCGTACTTCTCCCGGTCGTTCTGCAGCATGGAGGAGAGCTCGCTCTTGATCTTCTTCTCCAGGCGGCCCTCGATCAGCTTCAGCTGGCGGTCGTGCTGCAGCATTTCACGGGAGATGTTCAGCGACAGGTCCTGGGAATCCACCACGCCCTTGACAAAGCTGAAGCAGTCGGGCAGCAGGTCGGCGCATTTCTCCATAATCATCACGCCGTTGGAATACAGCTGCAGGCCCTTCTCGAAATCACGGGAATAGTAATCCATCGGCGCCTGCGACGGGATGAACAGCAGTGCGTCATAGGTGGCCGTGCCCTCGGTGCTGGTGCGGATCACCCGGGCCGGGGCCTGCCAGTCCATGAACTTCTCCTGATAGAAGTTGTTGTACTCCTCATCGGTCACTTCATTTTTCTTCTTGTGCCAGATGGGAACCATGCTGTTCAGGGTCTCCATCTCATCGACGCTCTCCCACTCGGGGTCCTTGCCGTCGGTGCCGGTGCCCTCTTTCAGCTTGCTCTTGTGCATCATCATGCGGATGGGATAGCGGATATAGTCGCTGTACTTGCGCACCAGGCTCTGCAGGCGGTACTGATCCAGGTATTCGCTGTACTTCTCGTCCTCGGTATCGTCCTTCAGATGCAGGGTGATCGTGGTGCCGTGGCCGTCCGCCTTTTCACAGGGGGTAATGCTGTACCCCTCGGCGCCCCTGGAGTGCCACTGATACGCCTCCTCGCTGCCATAGGCGCGGCTGACCACCGTCACGTCATCGCTGACCATGAACGCGGAATAGAAGCCCACGCCGAACTGGCCGATGATGTCGATATCCTCCTGCTTTTCGTTCTCGTTCTTGAATTTCAGCGAACCGCTGTTGGCGATCACGCCCAGATTGTTCTCCAGATCCTCCTGGGACATACCGCAGCCGTTGTCCGAGATGGTCAGGGTGCGGGCCTCTTTATCGGCGGAGAGGGTGATGGAAAAATCACTGCGGTTCAGGCCGGTATCCCCGTCCTGCAGGGCATGGTAATACAGCTTATCAATGGCGTCGCTGGCGTTGCTGATCAGCTCGCGCAGAAAAATCTCGTGGTGCGTGTAAATGGAGTTGATCATCAGATCGAGCAGACGTTTGGATTCCGACTTAAATTGCTTCAGTGCCATGGGAACATTCAACCTCGGTTTCTTTCGATAATATTTTAGCACTCTCGTGCTTTAAGTGCTAATTTTATTGTAACGCATCTCTCCGCCGATTTCAAGAACAATTTGTAAACAATCGGGGCCGCCGGGGAAAAAGTTTGGGGGCGCGTTTTCCCCCCAAAATGCCCCCAACGGGTTCTTCCCGAAAAGACCGGCCCCTTCTTCCGCCGGCGGCGCAGAAAAAGCGGCGCCTCCCGCCCCTTTTCCGGGGGGAAACGCCGCTTTTGGTATACCGGTTCTCTGCTTCAGTCGCGGAAAATCTTATTGATTTCGGCCAGGAACGCATCGGGATCCGGGGCCTTGGGCGCCGCCGGAGCCGCCGGGGCCACCGGAGCCGCCTTGGCGGGCGCCGCTTTGGCCGCCGTGCCGTCCAGCACCGCGCTGGTCTTCTCTTTGTCAAAGCCAGTCGCGATCACCGTGACCGTCATCTCGTCCTCCATGCTCTCGTCAAAGGCCGCGCCCCAGATGATGTTGGCATCGGGGTCCGCCTGCTCGCGCACCATGTTGGCGGCCGTATCAATTTCATCCAGGCCGATATCGGGCGAGGAGGTGACATTGATAATCACACCGTTGGCGCTGTCGATGGAGGTCTCCAGCAGCGGGCTGGAGATCGCCGCTTTGGCGGCCATTTCCGCCTTATCCTTGCCGGAGGCATGTCCCACGCCCATATGGGCCAGGCCGGCGTCCTTCATCACCGAGGTCACGTCGGCGAAGTCCAGGTTAATCATGCCCGGGTTCTTGATCAGATCCGAGATGCTCTGGGCGCCCTGGCGCAGCACGTCATCGGCAATTTTGAAGGCATTGAGCAGGGTAATGCGCTGCTCGCTGACCAGCTTCAGGCGCTCGTTGGGGATCACCACCAGCGAATCCACGTGCTCGCGCAGATTGCGGATGCCCTCTTCCGCCTGGGCCATGCGGCGCTTGCCCTCAAACTCAAAGGGTTTGGTGACAATGCC
The DNA here is from genome assembly GCA_051881655.1 of Candidatus Heritagella sp. GTDB lineage: Bacteria > Bacillota > Clostridia > Oscillospirales > Acutalibacteraceae > Heritagella. The sequence continues at coordinate 2,705 of JBJEQH010000166.1, forward strand.
CACCGTCAGCACGCCCATATCGTGGGCCACTTCGGCCACAATAGGGGCCGCGCCCGTTCCGGTTCCGCCGCCCATACCGGCCGTGATGAACACCATGTCGGCCCCGCGAATAGCGGCCGCAATGGCATCCCGGCTCTCTTCCGCCGCCTTGGCGCCCACTTCCGGACGGGAACCGGCTCCTTTTCCAGCGGTGATTTTTTCACCGATCTGAATTTTCTCCCCGGCTTTGGAACGGTTCAGGGCCTGACGGTCCGTATTCATGCTGATAAATTCCACGCCCTGCACGCCGCTCTCGACCATGCGGTTTACGGTATTTCCACCGCCGCCGCCAACACCGATTACCTTAATCTGTACCTCATAATCTGCGGGGCTGTCAATTTCAAATGCCATTGCGCTTCATCCTCCTGTATATGTAGAATTGCATATATCCTTTTTCACTATATGCAAAGGTATAATCTTCTCATAGAGTACCACGAATTTGGAATTTTTACAAGAAAATTTTCTCGAAATTCATCGGTCTGTCACAAATTTTTTGCGCCCTGCCGCGGAGAAAATTTCCTCTCCCCACGGGGCCCGGCCTCCGCTGCCGGCAGCCGGTTACGGCTCGTCCCCGGAGGGAACCGGGTCGCTGTCCGGGTCGGAGGACGGGTCATTCTCCGGGTCGGAGGACGGCTCATTCTCCGGATCGGAAACCGGGTCATTTTCCGGATCGGAAACCGGCTCACTCTCCGGGTCGGAGGACGGCTCATTCTCCGGATCGGAGGACGGCTCGTCCGGCGGGTCCTTTTGCGGGGAAGAGGTCTCCTCCGGCTTAAAATAGACCCGCTTGCTGTCCCGGGTTAAGGAGGCATCCAGCGTGCCCCTTTCCTCCCCGCCGATCTCCTGGGTCAGGATTTTCTGTACCGCCGCCACTTTCATCTCCAAATCGTCCGGACCCCCGAAATTCACGGATATCCGGCCGTCATACACCACCGTCAGGCGGTACAGGTCGCCCACATCCACCGAGGTAATGGGCGAAAGCTCTCCCTCCTGCATCTCCTGCAGCAGCGCAAAGAAGACCGAGGCCGTCTCCTCGTCCTCCCACCGGGCCCGGTAGCCCGGGGTGGGATCCTGCACTTGAAGGCCGCTGACCTGCAGAATTCCCGGGGGCGCGGCGGAGACCTGCTCCAGAATTTTGTGATCCTCGCCGATCAAAAGCACCGTCCCGTCCTTTTGGATCAGGGCGGCCGAAACGGTGGCCTGCCCCACGGTGACCGTGATCCCGGAGGGGAAGTTCCGCTCCACCGTGACCTGTGCCGTATAGGGCAGCTGGGTCTCGATGCGCCCGCGGGCCCCGTCCACATCCGCCAAAAACAGGTTTTCCCCCTCGGAAATCGCGCAGGCCTGCAGGATCTCCTCCTGGGTGTAGATACTCTCGTTTTTCACCTCAATCCGGCTGATTCGGAACAATACGGTCAGGGACAGCGATACGGCCGCCACCACCAGAAACAGAAAGAGCAGGAGATAAAAGGTGATCAGCATGCGCCGGCGGCGCCTGGCCCGCTGGGTGGCCCCCCGGCGCTGCCGCACCGCTCTTCCCTTCTGCGGTCTTTGTTCCTGCATGGCTTCTCCCTCCTTTTTCCTTCTCCCTGTTTTTCATAAGGGGGACCGTTTTTCCTCCCCTCTTCCGCCGGGCAGGCGGCACACCTGCGCGCCCAGCAGGCGGAAGCTCTCCTCGGCTTTCTCATACCCGCGGTCAATATGGCTGACCCCATCCATCACGGTCTCGCCCTCGGCGCACAGCCCGGCAATCAGCAGGGCCGCGCCGCCCCGCAGGTCCGGCGCCATCACCGGCGCCCCGCTTAACCGGGGGACGCCCTCCACCACGGCCACCCGGTCCTCCACCTTCACATGGGCGCCCAGCCGCAGCAGCTCGCCCACATACTTAAACCGGGCCGTGAAAATCGTCTCGGTCAGCATACTGGTGCCCTGCGCCGTACACAGGGCGCTGAGCATGGGTGCCTGGGCATCGGTGGGAAAGCCGGGGTACGGCATGGTGCGCACGGCGTGCACCGCGTGCAGCCGGGGCGGTGCCGTAATCCGCAGGCGGTTTTCCTCCTCCTGAATCCGGCACCCCGCTTCCTCCAAAACGGCGGTAACCGGGAGAATGTGCCGCGGGATCACATTGGAGAGCGTTACCTCGCCCCCGGTGGCCGCCGCCGCACACAAAAAGGTGGCGGCTTCGATCCGGTCGGGCATCACCGTGTGCTCGCATCCCGTCAGGCGGGAGACCCCCTCGATCCGAAGGGTACTGCTCCCTGCGCCCTGGATACGGGCCCCGCATTTGCCCAGAAAATCGCACAGATCCGCGATCTCCGGCTCCTGGGCGGCGCCGTGCAGCACCGTGGTCCCCCTGGCACAGCAGGCGGCCAGAAGAATGTTCTCGGTCGCCCCCACGCTGGGGAAGGAGAGGGAGAGGCTGCACCCCGAAAGGCCGCCCGGCGCGCTGCACAGCAGTTCGCCGTGGTCCTCGCGGATATCCAGCCCCAGCCGCGCCAGCGCCCGCAGATGCAGGTCGATGGGCCGCGGCCCCAGCTCGCATCCCCCGGGAAACGAGAGGCGCGCCTGCCCCATCCGGGAGGAAAGGGCCCCCAAAAACACAATGGAGGAGCGCATTTCCCGCATCAGATCCTCGGGGATCGTGCTGCCGCACACCGCCCGCGGATCCACCCACAGATCGTCCTTCCTGCGCTGTACGATACACCCCAAATGCCGCAGGATTTTGATTGATGTATCCACATCCGAGAGACGGGGACAATCGTGCAGCACCACCGGGCTGCGGCACAGCAGACAGGCGGCCAACAGGGGTAACGTGCTGTTTTTGGCCCCATGTACGCGCACCTCGCCGCAAAGCCGGCACGGTCCATCAATGACGAGCACTGCCATAGTCGGAACACCCTTTCTACCGGTTCGGTTCAAACTGTTCCATACTATGCACGGGGAAAAAAACCGGTCATTCCGCGGTCAGGCCCTCTTCTCCTGCAGCACTTCCATCATCACGCGGTAAATCCGCTCGTTGGCATCGCGGATCGCCATTTTGGCGGCGTTCTCTCCCAGCGCGGCGGCTCCGCCGGGGGCGGCGAAAATCTTCTGCACCTTCTCCCACAGCACATCGCCCGTCAGGTCCTTCTCCTCCACAATCTCGGCGGCCCCGCGGTTGACCAGGGCCATGGCGTTGTGGAACTGGTGATTCTCGGCCACATTGGGGGAGGGGATCAGGATCGAGCCCTTGCCGGTGGCCTGAATCTCGCTGAGGGTCATGGCGCCGGCACGGCTGATCACCAGATCGGCCGCGGCCAGGCACACGGGCATATCGTGGATATACTCCCGCAGATCCAGCTGGGGGGTCTTGTCGGGGTCAATCCCCTTTTCCCGCAGCAGGTCGGGCATCCAGCGGCTGTACTGGCCATACCCGTGGATGTGCTGGAATTTTCCGCCGGGGATCGTGTGCGTCATCAGATCCGCCACCGCTTCGTTCACCTTGCGGGCGCCCAGACTGCCGCCGAAGGACAGGATCAGCGGGCGGTCATCCACGCCCAGCTTTTTCCGGGCGGCCGCCCTCTCCTCCCGCAGGATCTCGGGGCGGATCGGGTTCCCGGTCAGCACACAGCGGGCGCCGGGCTTCATGTATTTTTCGGCATCGGATACCGCCATCATCACCCGGGCCGCATCCGCCGACAGCATTTTATTGGTCACGCCGGGATAGGCGTTCTGCTCGTGAATCACCGCCGGGATCCCCAGTTTCATGGCGGTGCGCACCACCGGGCCGCTGACATAGCCGCCGGTGCCCACGCACAGATCCGGGGCAAAGTCCCGGATGATCCGGCGGGCCTGATGGGACGAGGTGACCACCCGGGTCAGCGTTTTCACATTGTGGGCGATGGCCCTGGGGGTCATTTTGCGCTGAAAACCGGAGATGACAATGGTCTTCATGGCAAACCCGGCCTTGGGTACCAGCTTTTCCTCCATGCCGCCCCGGTTGCCGATGAACAGAATCTCGGCATCGGGCTGCTTTTCGCGCAGATAACCGGCAATGGCCAGCGCCGGATTGATATGGCCGGCGGTCCCGCCGCCTGCAAACAGAACTCTCACAAACATCCTCCTAACTATGTCTTATCCAGACTGGAACTGCGGGAAACGGAGAGCAGAACCCCCATTTCACACAGGAGAATCACCAGCGATGTGCCGCCATAGCTGAAAAACGGCAGGCTGATCCCGGTATTGGGGATGGTATTGGTGACCACCATGATGTTCAGGATGACCTGAATGCCCACCTGGGCCGTGATGCCCACCCCCAGCATGGTGCCGAATTTATCCTGCGCATTCAGGGCCACCACGATGCCGCGCCAGATCAGCAGGGCAAACAGGATGATGACCACCAGCGCGCCCACAAACCCCAGCTCTTCGCACACAATGGCGAAAATAAAGTCGTTCTGCGGCTCGGGCAGGTACAGGTACTTCTGGCGGCTTTGTCCCAGCCCCAGCCCCAGGGCCTGGCCCGAACCGATGGCCAGCAGCGACTGCTGCGTCTGCCAGGTATCCACACCCTGCGGGGGATCAAAGGGATTCAGCCATCCCATAATACGGTCAAGCGCATAGCTGAATTTGTCTGAATACAGCACCAGATACAAAATGGCGGCCCCGACCAGCCCCCCGGCGATCCCGAACCAGCGCAGCTTTACCCCGCCCACAAACAGCATCACCGCCGCAATGGCCAGCATGATGACGGTGGCCGACACGTGGTTTTCCACCAGAATCAGCCCGGCCAGCAGCAGCAGGATGATGAGATACGGCAGCACCCCATAGCGGAAGGTGCCCATTTTGTGGTAATTGATCGAGATCAGATGGGCAAAGATCAGCACCAGCGCAAATTTCGCAATCTCGGACGGCTGGAAGTTCACCGGCCCGATATACAGCCAGCGATTGGCCCCATTCAGTATCGGGGCAATGGGGGTGCCCGCCAGCACCTTGACAAGGACGAGCAGCAGCACCGTGACCAGCAGCAGTGGGAACGCGAATTTGTGCAGATGATGGTAATCAAACAGCGAGATCAGCCCCATCAGCACCAGCCCCGCCAGGGCAAAGCCCGCCTGCTGGGTGATGAAGTGATAGCTGTTGTCAAAATAATAGTACGAATAGGCATAGCTGGCGGAGAAGAGCATAATCAGCCCCAGCACCAGCAGGACCAGAATCAGATAGAAGAGGGGGCGGTCCACGCCTTCCCGGGCACTGAAAATCTTGAATTTTTTCCGGACGCGTTTTTTCTTCCGGCCGGCTTCCGGCGCGGGGGATCCGGGATAGCGGGCGACAGAGCCCGCCTGCGGGGCAGAGCGCATGGCGTCCCCTCCTTTCTCACAGAATCAAACGGCTTTCCTCACAGGCCAAAAACGGTCAGCAATAGGGCAACCCCGCCCCCGACGGCCGTGATCAGCCCGAAGATCACACAGATTTTCACTTCGCTCCAGCCGCACATCTCGCAGTGGTGGTGGATGGGGCTCATCTTGAACAGGCGCTTGCCGTGGGTCAGCTTAAAATAGACCACCTGCAGCACCACCGACAGGATCTCCACAAAATAGATGATGCCCAGCGGCAGCATCAGAATCGGGACATCCAGGCCGAACGCCATGGCGCACACCGCCCCGCCGAGGAACAGCGAGCCCGTGTCCCCCATGAACACCTTGGCCGGGTTGAAGTTCCACAGCAGAAAGCCCAGGCACCCGCCGGCCACGGCCACGGCAAAAATGCTCATGCCGTACAGATTGAGCAGGCTGGCGATCAGCATGAAGAAAATGCCCACAAAGAAGGTGACCGAGGCGTTCAGGCCGTCGATGCCGTCGGTCAGATTGACCGCATTGACCACGCCCACGATGACCACCGCGCTCAGCGGCCAGTAGAACCAGCCCAGATCCAGGGAACCGAAGAAGGGGATCATGGTCACGGTATCGCCGCCCGAAATGGCCAGCACCGCCAGATACGCCCCCGCGGCCAGGAACTGCAGCAGCAGCTTCTGAATGGCCGTCAGGCCCAGGTTGCGCTTTTTGACCACCTTGATATAGTCGTCCAGAAAGCCGATCAGCCCGAACAGCAGCGCCATGCCCAGCCCGGCGAACACATGGGTCTTCTGCAGAAGGGTCTCCTCCTGCACGTTCAGATAGAACAGCGGCACGCAGAGGATCACGGCCAGCATGATGCCGATCATGAACATCAGCCCGCCCATGGTGGGGGTTCCCTGCTTTTTCTGGTGCCACTGGGGCCCTTCCTCCCGAATGGTCTGTCCAAAATGCAGCTTATGCAGGAAGGGTATCATCCATTTTCCCAGCAGGGCCGTCACACCAAAGGCGATCCCCGCCGCCAACAACGTCCACAATCCACTCATATGTACTTCTCCACCTTTTCCGTCCACGCCCGCCTGAAACAGGGGGCATGGGCTGTTTCTTCATCATTCCGGGGCCGCCCGGCACACCGCCGTGCCCTTCCGCCGGAATCCATATCCCCGCACACAAAGCGCACCCGCGTTTGCCTGCGGCTTTTGTATACAGAGATATTATAGCACATCTTTCCGGTTTTAGACATGGGGACCCTCCGATCCCCCGAATATTTGCTACATGACCGTATCCGATTCAATAAAGTTCACGGTGATCACGGTCCCCTGCTTCACCTTTTCC
>JBJEQH010000167.1:0-9401 GCA_051881655.1 Candidatus Heritagella sp.
ATATATCCTCTCCAACATTCACCGGTTTATGTCCCTTAATGATGCCGGTTTTCTATCCGCGTCCCGGATAAACTGTTTTTTTCCATAATTATCTATGCTGTTATTTTCGCAGATTTCACAGAAAATGTCAAGGAGACAGCAAGCAGAAAAGAATACAAACAGAGAGGAATCCCTTTGGCTGGAACTCCTCTTTTTCGTCAAAATGCTCTATCCGCTCTATTCCTCCAGATTCCCCTCGTCGGGATCCGGCTCCGATGAAGGTTCGGGAGACGGAGAGGGCTCCGGCTTCGGAGACGGAGACGGAGAGGGAGAGGGGGCCGGTGTGGGTGTGGGCTTCGGAGTTGGCTTCGGCGTAGGTGTAGGCGTCGGGGTCGCGGAAGTGTGGATAGTTCCACCCTCTGTCTGACCATTCGCCACGGCCTTCTTTACCTCTTCCACCGTAACGCCGGGCCCATAATGATAGATGGTGGACAGCGCCCGGTATTTGGACGAGGGCAGATTCTCGGTTTTGACCACGGCGCCGTTTTTATAGTATACCCGCGTGGCCGAGGCCGTGCGGCCGGCGTTGCCCTGGCGGTACCGCTCGAACGTGCCCTCTTTCAGCGAGCTGTCGTATACATACTCGGTCTCAGGCTGGGCAATGGTGCCCGTCTGCTGGGAATACACCGTGATTTTATCCCAGGTGCTGGGCTTATCGCCGTACAGTACCACATTCAGCTGGGTGCCGTCCATCCAGGCCGAGATGTAAATCGGATACTCCGTATTGTTGCGGAACACAAAATCGAGGTACGGGTAATCCACCGTGGCGTCCAATCCGATATCCACATAAGAGGAGGGCCAGGTGTGGTTATACCGCGTGACAATCTCCAGGCCGGACCGGAGAACCGCCCCATACAAAGTGGTGCTGGCCTGACAGATACCGCCGCCATACTGCTGGGAACTCTTTCCGTTTACGATAGCGCCGGCCTTCTGATATCCCAGACTGCCGTTGGTGGTATCGCCGGTTGCCCCGTTAAACGAAAAGGTTTCGCCGGGCTCGACCACTTTTCCGTTAATCGAGGCCAGCGCCAAACGCATATTGTTGTTGCCGGCTGCCGTATTGGTGGAATAGGTGGAAAAAGAACCCAGCTTCTGAATATGGCCGGATACATCCGACTGCGTTTTTTCAAACGGGATTTCTTCAACCGGGGCTTCAACCTCAGTGCTCTCCCCGTCCTGCAGGGCCTTCACCACCAGCTGCTGCAGTTTTTCCCGGTCCACCTTCCGGCCCGTTTTCCCCTCGGTATAGCTGAAGGAACCGGTCGATGCATTGAACGCCTTAATCGTGGCATTCACCGGGTCGCAGTCAATTTCATCGGCAAACGAATCCAGAATTTCCCCGATGGCTTCTTCATCAAAGGTCACCGATACCGGGTAATCCTTTCCGGTCTCCTGTTCTTTCGCGCTGGCGGCCGTCTCTTTCTCCGAAGAGGATTCCTCCTTCTTCTCCACCAGGGAAGCCGCCGCCTGCTGGAGAGCGCCGTCCAGATCGACCTGTGCGCCGGCCTGCTGCGCCGTAATCACCACCGAAGTTTCACCGTAGAAAACGGTGATTTCCTCTGCGGGCAGCAGCGAATCCCGCTGGGCTTCCAGCTCCTTTTTCGCTTGCTCCTGCGTCATGCCCTCTACCGAAATTTTCCCGATGGTAGTACCGGGCGCGTAGATCTTCTCCGCTTCCCCCTGGGAAACCCCCGACTGTGAAGACGATTCCGTCTGCCCGGAGCCCGCGCTCTCCCCGAAAATCGGGACACCGCTGGCCACCAGAGCCGCCACCACTACCGCCGCCACAATCAGCACGCAGCACAGGGTGATAATCACTGCCTTCTTCCCTTTTCCGGAATGCGAAGAAATATCGCGCGAATCGTGCGATCTCGTCATACCATAACCTCCTGCTTAAGCAAAATCTCCACCATTTCTCATTGAGAAAACAGGTCCATTTTCCTGCGTACTTTATTATACACGCACCTTCAGGGAAAATAAAGAAACATTCTTGTTACCTTTCCTGCAAAAATGAAAAATATCAATCGTCTCATAGCTATTTTGCAGCTTGTATGCTATAATAGGGCTGGATTTGTACGGAAATCCCCATTTTTGCCTTTTTATAATTGTTGGCGGACCACGATTGTATCGGTCCCCTTTGATGAGGAGTTTGATATCCGATGAAAATTCTGATTTTAACCGCCGCGACCGGTGGGGGCCACATCCGAGCCTCGCGCGCCATTGAAGCTTATCTCTCCGAGCACATGCCGGGTTCACAAACCCGGGTGGTGGATGCGCTTAAATGCGTCAATACCATTTTTGATAAGACCATCTGCGACGGGTACCACTTCCTCGCCACCAAACAGCCCAAGGTTTTCGGGAAACTGTACGAGACGACCAACCGCGAAACGCCTCTCTCCCGGTTTGTGCCGCTGGTAAACAATATCGTCGCCCGTAAGCTGCTCCCCACGGTGCAGGAATTTAACCCCGACATCATCCTGACCACCCATCCTTTTGTCAACGAAATGGTCTCGCAGCTGAAGGAAAAGGAAAAAATCCATCAGCCGCTGATCTGCATTCTCACCGATTACAGCCCGCACCGCACCTGGGTGGCTAAGCAGGTGGATGCGTACGTCGTCGCCAGCGAGGACATGGTACCGCAGCTGGTGGAAATGGGCGCCCCCAGAGAAAAAATTCACCCGTTCGGGATTCCTGTATTCAGCCAGTTTTTCTCCCAGGCGAATAAGGACGAGCTGCTGCGGGAATTCGGGCTGGATACGGGTGTGCACACCGTATTGTTCATGGCCGGTTCCTTCGGTGTGAACAATATCCTGCAGATTTACCGGGATGTGACGGCCCTGCCGGACGATTTCCAGCTGATCGTCATCACCGGCCGCAACCAAAAGCTATTTGACGCCCTGGAGGAAGAGGTGAAGAACAGCCCGAAAAAGACCAAGCTGATTTTCTTTACCAACGAGGTGGAGAAGTACATGAAGGTCAGCGACCTGATCGTGACCAAGCCCGGCGGGCTGACCGTATCCGAAGCGCTGGCCTGCAACCTGCCGCTGGCCGTGTTCGATGCCATTCCCGGGCAGGAAGAGGAGAACGCCGATTTTCTTTTGTCCCACGATATGGCTGTCCATATGAAAAAGGGCGATGACTGCGCCAAAGCCATCCAGCTTCTGCTGCAGGATGAGGAGCGGCTGGACCGCATGCGCCGCAGTTGCGAGAAATTCGACAAATCCCAATCCATCCCCCATCTGATGGCCCTGATGGAAAGCCTGACCCAGAGTGAAAAGGAATAAGACGACACAAAAACCGGGCCCTCCCAGGGGCCCGGTTTTTATTTTTTCTCGCTCTTTTCCTTTTCCTGACAGCTGGGGCACACCCCATACAGCGTTAAATTATGGCTGTCGATGGAAAAACCGGTCTCCTCGCACAACTGTTTCTCCACGGCCTTCAGCGGGCAGTGCTTCAGGCGCACGCGCTTTTGACAGTTGCGGCAAATCAGGTAGTGCCCGTGGCGGCCATACAGGGAATAGAGCGATACGCCGTCGCTCATGGCCTCTTTCAGCACCTCGTTCTCCTCGGCCATGCGCTCCAAATTGCGGTACACGGTGGACCGGGCCAGTTTGGGGAACTGCGGCTGAAGCAAAAGGAACAGCTCTTCCGCGCTGATGGGCTCCTCTGCCCGGGCCAACGCCTGCAGCAGTGCCATGCGCTGCCGGGTATTCCGTTTTTCCTGCATCGAAAGCCGCCCCCTTTCTCCTTTTTTCTCTTTTATTATATCCTTTTCCCCGGGAAATTGCAAACGGCAGGGGGTACCGCTGTGGACAAAAAGGGTGTATAATAAAAAGCGCAGTATATTCCGGTTTTCCGGAAAAATGAAAAACGGGAGTTTTACCCTTATGGATCACGATATTTATCTGGACAACAGTGCGACCACCCGCGTGTGCCCCCAGGCCGCCGAAAAGGCCCTGTATATGATGACGCAGTGCTGGGGCAACCCCTCCTCGCTTCACGCGAAGGGCTCGGCCGCCGCCCGGGAGCTGATGGAAGCCCGCCGCCGGATTGCCGCGGTGCTGGGCGCCGAACCGGAAGAGATTACGTTTCTCAGCGGTGGAACCGAGGCGAACAACCTGGCGGTGCTGGGCGCCGCGAAATGGGGGCAGAAGCGGGGACGCCGCATCGTGACCACCGCATTTGAACACAGCTCGGTGCTGGACAGCGTGCGCCAGTTGGAAAAAGAGGGATGGGACGTCTGCTATTTACAGCCCGACCGGCAGGGGCACATTACCCCCGAGCAGGTTTTTTCAGCCGTTACCCCCGATACCGTACTGGTCAGCATGATGGCGGTGAACAACGAAGTGGGCACAATGCCGCCGCTGGATGCCGTGCCCGCCGCCATCCGCCGGGCGAAAGCCCCGGCCCTGTTCCATGTGGACGCGGTTCAGGCCTTCGGGAAGATCCCCCTGCGCCCGGGGCGTATGGGCATTGACCTGCTGACCTGCAGTTCCCACAAAATCCACGGGCCCAAGGGCGCCGGGGCTTTATACAAAAGGCGGGGACTGTACCTGCCCCCGCGCGCTTTCGGCGGTGAGCAGGAGGGAAAGCTGCGCCCGGGCACCGAGGCCATGCCTGCCCTGTGCGCCTTCGGGGCGGCGGCGGCGGCCCTGCCTCCCATTCCCGATTCTCTGCGGAAAATGAGGGAGCTGAACACCTTCGCCCGGCAAGAGCTGCAGAAGATCGACGGCGTAATCCTGCACTCCCCGCCGGATGCACTGCCCTATATTCTTCACCTGTCCGCCGGCCATGTCCGCGCCCAGACCATGCTGAATTTTCTCTCGCAGCGCGGCATTTACGTCTCCTCGGGTTCCGCCTGTGCCAAGGGCGCCCGCAGCCATGTGCTGACCGCCATGGGGCTTCCGGAGACGGAGATCAACGCCTCTCTGCGCATCAGCTTTTCCCATGAAAACACCCAACAGGACGTGCTGGCCCTGTGCCGGGCCCTGCAGGAGGGGCTGCAGCAGTTGGTGGCACGCCCCTGATTCTTCTTTACTTTTACAGAAAGGACCCGCGGAGCGGGAACAGAAATTTTTATGAAAGAAACCATTTTGATTAAGTTGGGCGAGCTGGTGCTCAAGGGCCTGAACCGCAGCACATTCGAGGCAGTCCTTCTGAAAAACATCCGCCGCCGGCTGACCGGTCTGGGGGATTTTGAGATTCGCTCGGCCCAATCGACCATCTATATCATCCCCCAGGATGAATACGCCGATATGGACGAGGCCCAGGAGAGGATCGGCCGGATTTTCGGGATTGTAGCGTACTCCCGCGCCTGTGTGGTGGAAAAGGACCTGCACGCCATCTGTCGGGCCGCAGCGGATTACTTGCGCCCGCAGCTGGAGGAAATCTCCACCTTTAAGGTGGAGACTAAGCGCAGCGACAAAACCTTCCCCTATGACTCGCCGGCCATTTCCCGGGAAGTGGGGGCTTATCTGCTGCAGCAGTACCCCCATCTGTCCGTGAACGTCCATGAGCCGGACCTGATTGTGCGGGTGGAAGTGCGCGATTTTGGCGCTTATGTCCACGGCGCTCCCATTCCCGGCGCCGGCGGAATCCCGGTGGGTACGGGCGGGAAGGCCGCCATCCTGATCAGCGGCGGGCTGGACAGCCCGGTGGCCGCCTGGCGCATGGCGCGGCGGGGCGTGGAACTGACCGCCATCCACTTTGCCAGCCCCCCGTATACCAGCGAGCTGGCCGAGGAAAAGGTCATCCGCCTGCTGCAGAAGGTGGGCCAGTGGGCCGGGCGCATGGAGATGTACACCGTGCATTTTGCCCATCTGCAGGAAGAACTTCTGAAAAAATGTCCGGAGGACCTGTTCACCATTTTGATGCGGCGCTTTATGATGCGCTGCGCCCAGGCCATCGCCCGGGAAAACGACTGTGACGCCCTGATCACCGGTGAGAGCCTGGGCCAGGTGGCCAGCCAGACCATCAAGGCCATTGCCTGCACCGATGCCGCCGCCGGAATGCCGGTTTTCCGCCCACTGATCGGCACGGATAAAGCCGAAATTGTGGCCGAGGCCCACCGCATCGGCACCTACGACATCTCCATTGAACCATTTGAGGACTGCTGTACGGTCTTCACCCCCCGCCATCCGCGCACCCGCCCCACCCTCGCCCAGTTGGAAGAGGCCGAACGGGCACTGGACATCGACGGGCTGGTAGAGGAATGCCTGCGCGGTACCACACACCGGCGCATCACCTTCCGCGGAGTGCTGGAGGTGCCCGCCGGGCAGGGAAAGAAGGATCTCGAAAATGAACGCTGAAATTCTCTCGGTCGGCACCGAGCTGCTGCTGGGCCATGTGGTCAATACCGATACGGCCTATGTGGCCCGGGCGCTCTCTTCGATCGGCATCAATGTGCATTATACCGCCACTGTGGGTGATAACCCCCAGCGGCTGCAGCGCGCCGTGGAGGAATCCCTGTCCCGCTGTGACCTGCTGGTGACCACCGGCGGGCTGGGTCCCACCGAGGACGATTTGACCAAGGAGACTGTGGCCCGGGCGGCCGGGGTGCCGCTGGCCATGAATGAAGCATGCCTGCAGGAGCTGCTCCGCTATTTTGCCGGCCGCTACTGTGGGGAAAACCAGAAAAAGCAGGCTGTCCTGCCCGTTGGCTGTACGGTGCTGAAAAACGACTGCGGCTCAGCCCCCGGCTGTCTGTTCCGCTCCCGGCAGGGGGCTTTGGTGGTGATGCTGCCCGGCCCGCCCGGTGAACTGATCCCCATGCTGGAGAATTACGCGCTGCCGGCCCTTGCGGGACAGCAGGAAAAAGCGGTGATTCTCTCCCGCAATCTGCGGGTATTCGGCCTGGGAGAAGGGCTGACTGCCGAAAAGCTGGAGGATCTGCTGCGGGGCAGCAATCCCACCGCCGCCACCTACGCGCTGGATAACGAGTGCTTTGTGCGGGTGACCGCCCGGGCCGCGCAGGAATCGGAGGCCCTTGCGATGATGCAGCCCCTGATGGAGAAAATCCGGGCGCGGCTGGGGAATTACCTGTATACAGAGGAGTACGCCAGCCTGGAGGAGACGGTGGTGCAGGGCCTGATCCGGCAGAAGAAAACGCTGGCAACCGCTGAATCCTGTACCGGCGGCCTGCTCAGCCAGCGGCTGACTGCCATTCCCGGCAGCTCGGAGATTTTCGAGATGGGCGCCGTGACCTATGCCAACCGCATCAAGGAACAGGTATTGGGGGTTCGTTCCCAGACCCTGCGGGAGAAGGGCGCCGTCAGCTATGAGACTGCCTGTCAGATGGCCCAGGGCATCCGGCAGAAAGCCGGCAGCGATCTGGGAATCGGGGTCACCGGAATCGCCGGTCCCAGCGGCGGAACTCCCGAAAAACCGGTGGGCCGGGTGTATATCGCCCTGTCGGACGGGGCGCACACCTGGGTGCGCTGTATGCCCGGCGGCATCGGCCGCACACGCAGCCGTGCCTTTTACCGGCAGGCTGCTTCGTCCCACGCACTGGACATGGTGCGCCGGTATCTGACCGGCCTGCCGGTTCTGGAAGATCTGGAATTCCCCCGGGCAGCGGGCATTCCGGTAACGTCCCTCTGCCCGGAAAAGGAGAAAAATTTATGAAAAAGAAACCGCAGCACGCCGCGCCGAGAAAGAGCTTTTGTCAGAGATGGTTCCCCTGCCGGGGGGACCGCCCCGGCACCGTGGTTCTGAAGATCCTGACGATTGTGTTCCTTGTGGTCTTTCTGGTATCCGGTTATTTTCTGCTGGATGAGCTGGTGCTAAAACCGACGGCCGCCGACCAGTCGGTGGAGGAACTGCGGCAGGAATTTTTCCCATCGGAAAGCGAGTCTTCCGAATCCTCCCAAACGGATGAGAGTACGGCGGAGTCCTCCGTACAGCCCGATCCTACCCCTACGCCCAAGCCCATTGATTACGCAAAGCAGCTGGCCACCCTGCAGGAGAGTTACCCTGATATTGTCGGCTGGATCCGGCTGCCCGGTACGGTAATTGATTACCCGGTTCTGCAGTCGGACAGCAGCGATCCGGAATACTACCTGTACCGGAATTACAAGTCGGAATCCACCAAGTACGGCAGCATTTTCGCTTCCAGCGACAGTCTGCCCTTTGCTCAGTGCCGCAACAGTGTGGTGTATGGCCACAGCATGCAGGACGGCCGCATGTTCGCCTCCCTCCTCCTCTTCAGCAGTCTGGATACCTACCGGGCGTGCCCCACCATTACCCTGTACACTGAAGAGGGAAAAAGCACCTGGAAGATCTTCTCCGTCATGAAGGTGAGCACCAAGGAAGAGCACGGGAAATACTTCCCCTTTTCCCGCACCTCTTTTTCGGATGACGACGATTTTATGCAGTATGTATACGAGGTTTACCAGCGGTCGGTGCTGGATACCGGTGTGACCGTTCGGGAGGATGACGAACTGCTGTCACTGGTCACCTGCTCGTATGAATACGACGGATTCCGCACGGTCGTGGTGGCCCGCAAGGTGCGGGACGGCGAGAGCAGCGAAGTGGACACCAGCAAAAGCCGCTATAATGCCCGGGTAGTCTATCCCGATGTGTGGTATACGAATCACAGCGGAAGCCAGCCGGTATGGACCGAAAACTGGCGCGATGCGGTAAAGGACGGCAGTTTTTCCGCCTATGACGGGAACGACTGAGAAAACTGGTCGAATATTTTCTCATTTTTCTTGCATTTTCTTTCAAAATGAAGTATACTGGAGCATACGCCTATCATCATGCCTGTCACAGGAGGAACAATACGATGAATCTGACCGGGAAAAGCTTTTTGAAGCTGCTCGACTTTACGCCCGAGGAAATCAGCGGCCTGTTGGATCTGGCCGCCGAACTGAAAGCCAAAAAGAAAACCCATATCCCCCACGATACCCTGCGCGGCCGCAATATCGCGCTGATTTTCGAGAAAACCAGCACCCGCACCCGCTGCAGCTTTGAGGTGGCCGCCCATGACCTGGGCATGCAGGTCACCTATCTGGATCCCTCGGGCTCTCAGATCGGGAAAAAGGAGAGCATCGCTGATACTGCCCGGGTATTGGGCCGCATGTTCGACGGGATCGAGTACCGCGGATACGGCCAGGAGATTGTGGAAGAGCTGGCCCATTATGCCGGGGTACCGGTTTGGAACGGGCTGACCAACGAATTCCACCCCACTCAGATTCTGGCGGATTTTCTCACCCTGCGCGAGCATTTCGGCCATCTGAAAGGGCTGCATTTTGTCTATATGGGTGATGCCCGTTATAACATGGGCAATTCCCTGATGGTGGGCTGCGCCAAAATGGGCCTGCACTTTACGGCCTGCGCCCCCCAAAAATACTTTCCCGATGAGG
>JBJEQH010000168.1:0-6681 GCA_051881655.1 Candidatus Heritagella sp.
GGCGCGGAAACATATTGTCAAAAAATTGGATTTCCAGTATAATAAAACTAATTTATTATCGGAACAGGAGGGAATGCACGCTTTTCTCAGAAAGAAAAACGTGCATTTTTTCTGTATGTCCCAACAGAAGCATGTCGGTGCGGAAAAAAGACATGAAACGGAAGGAGTGGCAGAACCTATGGGTTTTGTAATTGAATGCCCCAACTGTGGAAAATACCATATGACACAGAAGAAGTTTTTCTTCTTTACCAAACGAACAATTGATTGCGACTGCGGTTATACCATCCATGTAAAAACGGATAAGGTGACCACAAAAGTGTGTCCCCATTGCGGGAACACCGTGGTGTTCGATCAGTCGAAAGCGGATTCGGCCGTGTGCCCGGTCTGTAAGGAAAAGCTGAATGTGGGCGACGGGAGAACCGTTGTGCAGATGACCTGCCCCACCTGCGCCTGTACATTGACGACAGACCGCAGCGCGAAAACCTATACCTGTCCGTTGTGCGATACGGTGATCGACGTGCAGCAGCAGCTGGGAAAAACCAAGGTTTCCCGGGCGGGTGTGGCCAGCCTGATTAAATACGAGGGAGATAACACTGTTTTTGTGTGGAAGCATCCGCTGGAGGACTTTAATCTGGGTTCCCAGCTGATTGTCCATGAATCGCAGGAGGCCCTGCTGTTCCGAAACGGCCGGGCCATGGATCTGTTCCCGGCCGGCCGGTATACGCTGGAGACGGAAAAACTGCCGATCCTCAACGAGTTCTATAAACTGCCCGCCGGAACGGAGGGGTCCTTCCATTCGGAAGTGTACTTTATCAATATGGCCGTGCAGATGGGTCTGCGTTGGGGGACGGATACCAAAATCCGCCTGTTTGACCCCGCCACCGGAATGCATATCGAACTGGGGGCCAGCGGCCAGTACAATGTGCGCGTGATTGATTCGCGCAAAATGGTACTGAAAATGGTGGGCTCCACCCTGGGAATGCGCCAGGACAGCCAGAACCCCAACGTGATTTCGTTCCAGTCCTCCTTTAAGCCCATGATTCTCACGCAGGTGAAAAGCCGCCTGCCCCAGATTATCAAGCAGAATCAGATCAATGTTCTGGAGATTGACGAGCAGCTCCCCCTGCTGTCGGAGGGGCTGCGCATCAGCCTGAACGAGTATCTGTACGAATACGGCCTGGAGATGCCGGAATTCTTCGTGACCACGGTGGTGCTGCCGGATGATGAGAATTTCCGCCGGCTGCGCCAGCAGTATGCCGACCGGTACTTAAATGTCCGGGAAGAGGAGATCAAGAAGGAGACCAGTGCGGCGGCCCTCGAGCGCGAACGTGTGGATATGGAGCGCCAGGTGCTGCGCGCTGAGACAGAGGCCCGCATGAAGATGGCTAAAGCCCAGGGCGAAGCCGAGAGCTACCGTATGCAGGCGCAGGCCGAGGCGGAGGAAATGCGCATGAAGGGCTATACCTACCAGCAGGAGACGGCCCGTCAGGTGGGCGTGGGCGCCGTGTCCAACGGTGGCCTGGCCGGCGGCGCCGGAGGTGTGGGCGATATCGCCAATCTGGGCATCGGCCTTGGTATGATGGGCGGAGTTATCAATATGACAAAGGATGCCCTGAATCCCATGATGGGTACCGCCCAGGGAATGCAGCAGAACGCGGCCGCTCAGCTGAACGGCTGGACCTGCGAGTGCGGTCAGGCTGGCAATATGGGAAAATTCTGCCAGAACTGCGGCAAACCGCAGCCGGCCCCGGCGGAGGTTTGGGACTGCGACTGCGGTCAGAAGGGGAATACCGGCAAGTTCTGTCAGAACTGCGGCAAGCCCCGGCCCGAAAAACCGGCCGGTTGGGACTGTGTGTGCGGCCAGAAAGGAAATACCGGAAAATTCTGCCAGAACTGCGGCAAACCCCGTCCGGAAGAGGGGCCCAGAACCTGGGATTGTTCATGCGGCAAAACCGGGAACACCGGCAAGTTCTGTGATGAGTGCGGAAAGCCCCGGGGATAACGAGCGATGATAACGGTTACTCTCGGAGAAATCCGGTTTTTTGGGGTGACGCCCTACTACTTTTTTGCCGGTCTGGCCCTGCTGATTGCCATGATTCCGGCGATGGTGGTCATGCTGAAAAAGGGAGAGGACCTGCGCTGGTTCGGGTGGCAGTTTCTTTTTTCCCTGTTGGGCCTGCTGCTGGGCGGCCGCTTCTTCGGCTTTCTGGTGGAGGTCCTCAATTGCCTGTACGAGGGGCGCGGCCTCACCCTGACAGATGTAGGTCACAGCGCTTTTGTGGCGTATGGGGGGATTTTTGGCTTTTTGCTGGTCTATTCTCTCTCCCTCCGCTGGCTGGAGAAGCACCGGGATACATTCCTTCATAAGGATGTGCAGATGGATGTGCTGGGGGTTTTTGTTCCCCTGTTCCACGGAATCGCCCGGTTCAGCTGTCTGTTTGCCGGATGTTGCTATGGGGTCGAGTACCACGGGCCGCTTACGGTTCACTATTTCCTCCAAAACGGCGGAGAGCGCTTCTGTTTTCCGGTGCAGATTCTCGAGGCAGCGTGCTTGTTCCTGATTTTTTGGGGGATGCTGATTCTGTATGTCCGGGGAAAGCATCCGGGAGAGCTGGTATTCCGGTACCTGGGGTGCTACGCTGTGTGCCGCTTCCTGATCGAGTTTTTGCGGGGGGATGAAGTGCGCGGCCTCTATTTTGGCGTATCCTTCAGCCAGATCGTCAGTGTGGTTCTCCTTTTCTTTCTGGTGGTTCACTGGTACAGAAAAAAGAAGAAAGTGGATGATCCGGAACCAGAGCGCATACAAACAGCGGAAAAATGGGCGGAAGACCAGCCCTGATCATTATAGAGCATTATAAAAATAGAAAAAAACAATACAAACGGAGGGGTATTCATGAAAACAATCAGCGAGGCAATCAAGGGGATTCTCAAGGGGGTTATTGCAGCGTTCCTGATTGCCCTGGCCCTGACTGTGTTTATAGCGGCCGGATCCTGTTTTGGCGAGGCCTGTGATTGGTTTACGGGCAGCAGTTGCGTGTTCGCACCGTGCGTGGGCATTTCCCAGTGGATCGATAATACGATCTTTGTCAGTGATGAATCCGTTATGCAGACCGTGATTTATATTCTCGCGGTCGGCGCGTTGATCGGTGCGATTACCGGCGTTGCCCGCGGAATTTCGCTGGATAAGCAGGCGCGGCTGGAAAAAGTCAAGAAATTGGTTGCAGAGGAAAACGGGGCTCAGAATGCCTTTACTGCGGCCATCCAGCCGATGCAGGAGAAGGCGGGTACCTATGAAAAGGATGCCGTAAATACCGTTCGTACTCTGGAGAGCACCGTGCATCAACTGGAAGCGCAGGAAGCCGGTGCGGCGGACGAAGTCCTGAACTTGCTTCTGGAAATCAATCAGTATTCCAGTGAGGGGAAAGCTGCGGAGCGAATCGAAGCGAAGGAGCAGGACGGACAAAAGGCAAAAGCTATTTCGGAGATTACGCAGATGCTCCGGAATCTGTAAGATCTGAGGGATACAGAAATCTGAACCAAAGCGGATGGAAAATTTTTTCTGAACGGGAGGGTAATGGCAGATGAAAATAGAGAAAAAAGTGATTTTGGGTGCGATCGGCTGGCTGACTGCTTTCCTGATTTATAATCTGATCCTGTTTGTCCTGATCGGCAATATGCAGATGACGCCGTCGTTCTGGTGTTCGTACATTTTTGTTCTGGTGGCGTTCTTCATGCAGATTCTGGTAACCTTTGTGACCTATAGGCGCCATGGTGTGCGCCTGCGGGACCTGTTTTTGGGGTACCCCATCAGCCGCAGTGCCATAGTCTATCTGGCGGCCGAGCTGATCGCCGGTACGGTGATTATGCTGATCCCGGCCTGCGATGTTAAAATCAGCTTCATTATCCAGATTCTGCTGTTCGGCATTGAGGTCACTTTCCTGGTTTCCGGGCTGATTGCCAAGGATCATGTGGAAAATCTGCAGGCCAAAGATGAGGCACGGGTTTTCTATGTGCGCAATCTGATGACCGATGTGCAGGCCATGGCCCAGTATGCCGGAAATCCGGACCTGAAAAAGAATCTGGAGCGTCTGGCGGAAGAACTGCGCTACAGCGATCCGGTCAGCCACGAGGCCCTGCTCAATGCCGAGCAGTTTATCGCGGACCGCATTGCCTATCTGGATACCTGTGTACGCGGCCGAAAAGAGGAGGAAGCCCAGCAGGTATGCGCGCTGGTTCGGGCTCAGCTGCGGGAACGCAACATGAAGTGCAAGATCTTGAAATAAACGGAGGAAAAGAACCATGGCGGTATTCAAGTGTAAAATGTGCGGCGGGAACCTGATCCCCAACCCGGATGGGAAAACCGCAACCTGTGATTCGTGCGATTCGATTTCCACTCTGCCCAATGACCGGGACGAGCGGATTGTCAGTATGCACAACCGCGCCAATGACCTGCGTATGAACAGCGAATTCGACCGGGCCATTTCCGTATACGAGAAAGTAATTGCAGAGGATGATAAGGACGCCGAGGCCTACTGGGGGCTGCTGCTGTGCAAATACGGTATCGAATATGTAACGGATCCGGCAACGGGAAAATATGTGCCCACCTGTCACCGTGCCAAATATGGCTCGATCCTCAATGATGCGGATTTTCTCGAGGTACTGAAGCGCTCCGACCCCGATGCCCGCGCCCGCTATCAGGCGCAGGCCCAGGAGATCAACACGATTATGCAGGAAATCCTGGCGATTGCGGCCAAGCAGGAAAAATACGACGTGTTTATCAGCTATAAAGAGCAGGATAACGGCGTGCGCACTATGGATAGCTTCCGGGCCCGGTCTCTGTACGATAAACTGATGGCAAAAGGGATCCGCACCTTCTATGCGCCGGAATCCCTTCCTCTGGGCAAGAACTACGAGCCGATTATTTTCTCGGCCCTGCACAGCGCCCGCGTGATGGTGCTGATGGGCTCGAAACCGGAATATTTTACGGCGGTATGGGTAAAGAACGAATGGGCCCGCTATCTGGAACTGATCAATCAGGGTGAAGAGAAAACCCTGATCCCGGCGTACTGGGATCTGATCCCCGAGATAGATCTGCCCCGGGAGGTTATGGGCCTGCAGGCCGTCAATATGGGAACACCGGTGGGCGAACTGCAGCTGATTGAATATGTGGAAAAGCTCGTTCGTTCCCAGAAAACCGGCAGCATGGCCGCCCCCACGGCGGCAGCGGCCCCGGCCGGGAGCACCATCCGTCAGGAAGCCCAGGCGCTGCTGAAGCGGGCGGACATTTTCCTGGATAACGGCCAGTTTGACGAAGCAACCTCATACTACAATCGCGTACTGGATAAGGACCCGGAGAATGCCAGAGCCTATTGGGGGCAGCTGATGTGCAGACGCAAGTGCCGCACTGCCGATGAATTGATCCGCCGCGGAAAGCCGATCGACAGGGAAATTGCTTATAAAAATGCCGTCCGTTTTGCACCGGCCGAACTGAAGCAAACGTACATGGCGGTACACAAGGCGATCGATGAACGGGTGACCAGTGTTTGCAAAGAGCTGGATGCGGAACTGTGCCGCCGGATTAACGGAGAGGACTTCAAACAGAAGGCGGAGGGAATTCAGAAAGACCTGGAGGCAAAGAGTCCGCAGAATGCCTCGCAGCGGCAAACCCTGCAGCAGCAGTCCCGGGGACTTCAGCAGCTGCTCAGCCAGATGAAAGAGGCCATGGCGTCCCTTCAGGCACAGGTCGGTCAGGCCGAGCAGCAGTATAATCAGGCCGTGAACTATTTCCATCAGGAAAAAGATCCGGCCAAAGCCGCTTCCCGTATTTCCGAACTGAACCGGCTGCGGCAGATGGTGCAGAACGCGTACAGTACGCTGGTCAATCAGTGTGACCGCAGCCAGCAGGCCTCGGCCCTGCGCACGCAGTGTTCGCAGTGCCGTCAGGCGGACCACAATGCCCAGCTGTTGGTGAGCGAGTATAAACAGCGCCGCAGCGAGATCGCACAGATTCGCAGCCAGGTTCAGAATCTGGAGAAACAGTGCATGAACCTGAAAAATCAGGTGCGCCAGGGAGAGTATTCGGATGCCTGGCAGTTCCTGGGCCGCCGGCTGTAAATCACAGAAGAATCCATAAAGAGAACGCCCGTACCGTTACCGGTATGGGTTTTTCTTTCGGCAAAGAAGGAACACTTTTTGCCTTTCCAGTATATGATAAAACAGAGAGAGAGGGGGCGATGGTGTGAAACGATGCCGGATTTCGCAGCCGGTCTGCCGGCGCTGCGGCAGTTGTGCAGTCGCTTTCGGCCTGGGGCTGACTCTCTCCTGTTTTTGTCCCAATGGTTTGGTTCTGTTTTTGGCGGCTGTGATTATTGTGGCGATGGGATTTACATTGGCCCACCGGTGAAAGGGGTGCGTTTGAAATGAAAGTGATCGTGGTCCGTGGAAAGGGAATTATGGGCTTTCTTCTGCGCCGCGCATTTGGAATTCGGCGCCAGTCGGTGCAGGCACCGTAAAAGTAAAAAAGGGAGCGGTGCAGGAGGAAAGGCCTGCACCGCTCCTTTTTTACTTCGATCCGGTTCCTCCGGGAGAGAGAAGTCTGTGCCGGGAAGCAAAAGCTTGACATCCCGGCTTGACATCCCGGCTTGACATCCCGGCTTGACATCCCGGCTTGACATCCCGGCT
>JBJEQH010000168.1:6781-9377 GCA_051881655.1 Candidatus Heritagella sp.
TGACAGCCGGGGGAAAAAGGGATAGGATAACAAAAACAGACGAGAAAAAGGAGAGGGTACGATATGGCGGTCAGCGCGACGAAAAACCGGCAGGCTCCGGAAACACTGGAGCGCATGGTAAAAAAATGCTTTGGAGAGAAAACGGGGATTCTCACCCTTCGCGACCTGGAAGATGGGTTCTGCAATATGGCTTACGCCCTCACCCTTTCCAATGGGCTTTCGGTGATCTGCAAAATTTCTCCGAAAGAAAAGAACCGTCTGCTGCGGGTGGAAGTGGAACTGATGGAGGCCGAGACCCGCGCCATGCAGCAGGTACGGGAGCAGACCAATCTGCCGGTCGCAGAGGTGTATGCCTATGACCGCTCCTGTCAGATATGTTCCTCCCCCTATTTCTTTATGCAGACGCTGACGGGAAATGGTTTACATAAAGAGAAAGCGGCGCTTCCCTCTGCGGTGCTGGAGGGCATTTACTGGGAAGTAGGGCAGATGGAGCGCCAGATCAGCAGCATTTGCCACGACACTTTCGGTTTTGTGGGGGATACGCGCCAGTTTGCCGACTGGTTCTCGGCGTTTTCCACGATGATGGCCGATCTTCTGCAGGATGCCCGGGAGAAATCCATCGACCTGACGGTACCGTACGAGGACATTCTCCAGCTCCTCAGCGGGGAAAAAGCACTGTTTGACGAGGTGGACACGCCCCGGCTGGTCCACTGGGATTTGTGGGACGGCAACATTTTTGTCCAGGATGGGCATGTCAGCGGCCTGATCGACTGGGAGCGTGCTCTGTGGGGGGATCCGCTGATGGATGACCGCTTCCGCCGCCACGAGCGAAACGAGGCATTTTTGGCCGGATTCGGGAAACAGCAGCTCTCCCCCCGGGAATACCGCCGTATTCTTTGGTACGATGTGTTCCTCTATGTGGTGATGATGACCGAGGGCGCGTACCGCGGTTACGCGGACGACAGCCAGTATCAGGCGGTCCGTCCCCTGTTCCAGGCTTCTTTTGGAGAACTGAGGAAGAAATAAACTGCAAAAAGCGTCTGATGCCCCCGGCATCAGACGCTTTTATTCGAAAATCGGTTTTCATGGAGTTACACGGCCTCTTTCAATTCGGTCGGAACTGCAGGGGCTTCTCCTTCCCACCTTCCGAAATGAAAGTACAGCACCGAGGGGATCAGCCCCAGTATCCAGCCGATCGGCGCGGCAAACCAGATGCCGTACCAGCCGAACAGGAAGGAGAGCAGAATGGAGAGACCGACCTTACTGAACAGCTCGACCATGGAGGAGGCGAATGTAACGCCCACTTTTCCCACACCGCGCAGGGCGGAATTGTAAAGCCAGATGATGCCCAGTGCCGGATAGAACCATGCTTCAATGTAAATCATGGAGGTGGCCGCCGGCAGGATCGAGGTTTCACCAGCATCCAAGAACAGCAGAGCGATGGTATCGCCGAACAGGAGAATGACGGCCATAGAAAGAACCGTCAGTCCCAGAACCAGCAGCAGAGCTTTTTTTACGCCCTGCCGGATACGGGCGTACTGCCGGGCGCCGAAATTTTGCCCGGCAAATACGGAATAGGAGAAGGCAAACTGCGAAATGGCCACGACTGCCAGCTGCTCCACCTTACTGCCCACGGTGAAAGCTGCGACGATATCCGAGCCATAGCTGTTGATTACGCTGGTGATGACCAGCATTCCGATGGAGAGCAGGGAAGTCTGCAGGCTGAGCGGAATGCCCACCCGCATAAAGCGGCCGAAAAGCTGCGGATCAAAAGCGGCTTCTCTCCGGGAAAAACGCAGCTGGGGATATTTCCGGAGCATATAGAAAATCCCCATTCCGGCCGAGACAAACTGTGAGAGAATGGTGGCCCACGCCACTCCGGCTACCCCGGCCTGCATTCCCAATACAAACCAGAGATCCAGCCCGATATTCAGAAATGTGCAGAAAATCAGGAAAAACAAGGGGGTACGGCTGTCGCCGATGGCCCGCAGAATGGCGGCACTGGCATTGTAGAAGATGGTGCCGATCGTCAATCCACAGGTGACCTGAAGGTACAGAACGGCCTCTTCCAGAATATTGGAAGGGGTTCCCAACAACTGAAGAAGAGGACGGGCCAGAAAAAACGACAGCAGACCCAAAACGATTCCGGCAGAAAATGCCACATATAAAGCATGAGCCGTAGCCCGGCGAACCTGGGACTCGTCCCCGGCGCCGGTTGCCTGGGAAATAATGATGGAAATGGCATTGGTCATTCCCTGCCCCAGCATCAAAACCATGCTGTAGGCAGAACTGGCGGCGCCGATGCAGGCCAGAGCCGTGGCGCTGACGAACTTCCCCAGAATAATGGTATCTGTCAGATTGTACACCAGTTGGAAAATACCGCCGATTAGAAGGGGGATGGCAAAAATGGTCAGCTGACGGAGAATGTTTCCCTGCGTCATGTCCATTGTATTGGATTTTGAAGCGGTGCGCATAAGCAACCTCCTATGGAAAACATTTGCAAAAGGAAAAGGAACCGTTTTGTGCAAAAATCGGTTCTTTCACATAGATAAGTAATAGGTTAATTTTATACTATCACGGAGAGAAATCTTTGTCA
>JBJEQH010000169.1:0-9256 GCA_051881655.1 Candidatus Heritagella sp.
GAAAAAGAAGAAGAAAAAAGAGAAAAACCGCAAAGCGGACCAGACCATGAAGGGGAAATTCTCGCTGGGCGGCACCGAGGAAGAGGGCAATGTCCCGGAGGAGGAGATCCCGTCCGATTCGGTACAGGAGGAGCTGGAGGATTACACCGGCGCGCAGGACATTGAGTCCATCCGCCACGAGCTTCGCGGCGATATGCGCGAGCTGCTGCTGCGCACGCTGGTGACCGGTATCTGCACGGTGCTGCTGATTGTCCTGGGCTTTTTGTGCGAATTCTCCGTGTTTGGCGATGTGATTGCCCCCGGGGTGCCGCTGTACATCACCTATATGGTCATGAATTTGGCGCTGTATCTGGTGGCGGTTGTGTTTTGCCTGCGCACGGTGGGCAACGGACTGCGGTCCCTTGTTCATCTGCAGGCCAATGCCGACAGCGGTCTGGCGGCCGCGGTGGTGGCCGTGCTGGTGCAGAACGTGGTGCTGTGCTTCTGCTATCAGGAGGTTTCCTCCGGCAGCCTGCACCTCTATTCCACCCTGGCCGTATTGGCCCTGTTCCTCAATTCCTGGGGAAAACTATCCATGGTACGGCGCATCTGGGCCAATTTCCGCTATGTTTCCTCGGCGGATGAGAAATGGGCTGTGCAGCTGTACGACCGATACAATATGGCCCTGCGCCTTTCCCGGGGGTGCGTGGTGGATGCCCCGGTGATCGCATACCAGCGCCGCACCAACTTCCTGTCGCATTTTCTGGCCCATTCCTATGATCCCGATCCGGCCGAGAGCGGTGCCCAGACTCTGGCGCCCATCGGGGTGCTGGCTTCGCTGGCGCTGTGCATCGGCTGCCTGGCGCTCACCCGGGATGTACCGTCGGCCCTGTCGGCCCTGTCGGCGGGAATGTGCGTGTGCGTACCGTTCACTGCCCTGATGAGCGTGAACCTGCCGGTGGCGCGGCTGTGCACCGCGGCCCGGCGGTTTGGGTCCATGATCTCGGGGTATCAGGCCGTGGATCGGTTCAGCCGGGTCAACGCCCTGATGGTGGATTCCCACGATCTGTTCCCCGAGGGTGCGGTGATCCTCAACGGAATTCACACCTTCGGTCAGCAGCGCATTGATCAGGCGCTGATGGATGCCACCGCCCTGATGGCGAAAATCGGCGGCGAGATGAACGACGTGTTCAGCGCCGTGATCCGCAACCGGCAGGAAGCGCTGCCCCGGGTGGAACGCCCGGTTTACGAGGATGGGCGCGGCGTGGTCGGCTGGGTAAACGGGCGGCGCATTATGGTCGGCAACCGCGACCTGCTGGCGGCCCACCATATCGACCCGCCCTCCCGCGATTTTGAGAGCCAGCACCGCGCAGGCGGCAATGAACTGCTGTATCTGGCGGTGGGCGGCGAGCTGGTTGCCCTGTTCCAGCTGCAGTACCGGGTGGATGAGCGCCGGGTGCGCCAGCTGCAGCGCATGGAGGTAAACGGCATCAGCCTGATTGTGCGCACGCACAACCCGCACATTACCGGGGAATTCCTGTGCGAGCGGCTGCATCTGGATGCGAACAGCGTCAAAGTTCTCTCGGAGGATCTGGGACAGGAGTACGATCGCGTGACGGAGGGAATGAGCGAGGAGGGCGAGGCCCTGTTTGCCACCCGCGGCCGTGCGGTCAGTATGATGCGCCTGCTGCCGGGCTGTGTGCGCCTGCGCAGCCAGATTACGCTGCTGGTAGCCATGCAGAACGTCAGCGTAATTCTGGGCTTTGTGCTGGTGGCTCTTCTGGCCTGCTATTCCGGAATGGGGCAGCTGACGACCCTGTCCTTGCTGCTGTATGAGGGCTTCTGGATTCTGGCGTCCCTTCTGGTTCCGCGCTTCCATAAACCGTGAGAGAGAAAGCCGGCTTTTCCGATGCTCTCTGCAGAGGAAGGAAAGGCCTCGCGTCAATTTTCACACAAAAGGCTGTTTTCGATGGAAATATATTGACGAAAAAGTAGAGATTTGTTATACTGATAAAAGTGAAATCTATTCGAAAAAGCAGCTGTGCTTCAAATGGAGAAGAGCGGAACGCCGGAAAAAGGAGGGGAGCGCAGTGAAAAAGGAGAGGACACAGTATCCCCTGCTGGGGATGGCGGGGCTTCTTCTGGTGGCGGGCAATGCCATGTGGGCGGCATGCCTCGTCTGCGGCTGGTCCATCGGCCTGTCGGACAGCCGGACAGAGGGGATCATGGAGGAGCTGAAGCTTCCGGTAATCCTGACGGCCGTGGGGCTTATCATGCTGCTGACAGCCCTGGGAATGAGCCTGTATAAAGACTGGAAATACCGCCGCCGAATTGCGGTGCCGCTGGTCTTCAGCCGGTTTGTGTGGAGCAGCCGGAACTCGGGGGACGATGGACAGCAGGTGCCTCCGCAGAGAAAGCTGCTGGGGGAGTATTGTGTACAGTCGCTGCCCTGCCAGGTATTGTCGGGTTCCTCGCTTCCCGGGCGGACCTATTATTATACGCAGGAGCTGGACCTGCAGCAGGCGCAGTCCCTGCCCCAGCAGGCCACCGCTTTTGTCAGCCGGAAGGACCCCGGAGACTACATCGTTGTCGCCATGCGGTAGGCAGCCAACAGAAAAAGAAACAGACGGAACCGTGTTTGGGGGGAGAACAGGATCCCCGGCAGCGGGCCGTCTGTTTTTTTGATCGCTTTCGGGAGAAGTTGCCTAAAGTCAGCCGGTAATATTCATGAAAATTAGAGAAAACGCTTTTTCCCTGTTGTAATATCTGTTCATTGACGATATAATTATGGCATGTTTGCAGGGTGCAGTTGTAAAAAATCACTTATTTTACAGAAAGTGCCAAAATACATACTCCGCCCGATAAAAAAGGCGGCGGCATTCGAGTTTGCATCCCGAACGGGAAGGGGAGTTCGTTAGGTTATGAAACAGTATAAGGCAAATCAGATCGTCAATCTGGCCATCGCAGGCCACAGCGGCGCCGGAAAAACGTCACTGGCAGAGGCCATGCTGTATCTGGCCGGTGCATCGGACCGGCGCGGAAAAGTAGGGGACGGCAATACGGTATGCGATTTTGATCCCGAGGAGATTCGCCGCGGCACCAGTGTCAGCAGTGCGGTGGCGCCGTTTGAGTGGAAGAATACGAAGATCAACCTGCTGGATGCCCCGGGCCTGTTCGATTTTGAGGGCAGCCTGTGGGAGGCGGCCCGTGCGGCCGATACCATGCTGATCACCGTCTCCGGAAAAGCTGGTGTGGAAGTGGGAACCGAAAAGGCGTTTGCTGCGGCCCAGAAGCGCGGCCTGTCGAAGATTTTCTTCGTCAACGGCCTGTGCGACGAGAGCGCCCGTTTCTACCGGGTGTTCGAGGATCTGAAGTCCGTGTTCGGCCCGGCGGTGTGCCCCGTGGTGGTGCCATATATCGTGGACGGACAGGCGAATATCTATATCAATATTCTGGAATACAAGGCGTATGATTACAGCGGCGGCAAGCCCGTGGTCGTTCCCATGCCGGATCTGGGCGATCGTTTGGAGGGGCTGCGTACCGCGATTTATGAGGCCGTTGCCGAGACCAGCGACGAGATGTTCGAGAAATACTTCTCCGGCGAGGAGTTTACCCCTGAAGAGGTCATCGTGGGCGTCAGCCGCGGTGTGAAGAGCGGCTCGATCATCCCGGTGTTCTGCGGCGACGCCATGCTGATGCGCGGCATGGAGCAGTTCATGGACGGCCTGGTGTGGCTGGCCCCCAAGGCCAGTGAGAAGGCCGAGGAGATCGGCGTGGATGTGGACGGCGAGCCGGTCGAACTGAAGGTGAACGAGGACGCAGCCACCGCCGCCATCGTTTTCAAGACCGTGGCCGACCCGTTCATCGGGCGCCTGTCCTATGTGAAGGTAGTCAGCGGCAAGGTCAGCGCGGACCAGCCGCTGATGAATATGCGCACCGGTTCGGTGGAGCGCATCGGCAAAACCGTGATGATGACCGGCAAGAAGCAGGCGGATGTGGATTACATCGGCGCCGGAGACATCGGCGCCGTGCCGAAGCTGGCCAATACCCTGACGGGCGACACGCTGTGCGCGCCGGCCCGCAAGGTGGTGCTGGAGGGAATTACCTATCCCAACGCAACGCTGGGTATGGCCATTGCCCCCAAGAAGAAGGGCGAAGAGGACAAAGTGGCCCAGGGCCTGTTCCGTCTGATTGAAGAGGACCCGGTACTGCGCTATGAGAATAACACCGAGACCCATCAGATGGTGATCTACGGTCTGGGCGAGCAGCATCTGGACGTGGTGGTATCCAAACTGAAAGCGAAATTCGGTGTCGAGGTCACGCTGGATGACCCGAAGGTGCCCTACCGCGAGACGATCCGCAAGACCGTACAGGTGCAGGGACGCCATAAGAAACAGACCGGCGGCCACGGCCAGTTCGGTGATGTGTGGATCGAATTTGCTCCCTGCGACAGCGAGGGGCTGGAGTTTGGCGAGCGCGTGGTCGGCGGCGCCGTACCCAAGGGTTTCTTCCCCGCAGTGGAAAAGGGCCTGCAGGAGTGCATCAATCACGGTCCGCTGGCCGGTTATCCGGTGGTGGGGCTGAAGGCCACGCTGTACGATGGTTCGTACCACCCGGTCGATTCCTCGGAAATGGCGTTCAAGACGGCGGCTTCCCTGGCCTATAAGGCCGGTATGCCCCAGGCCAACCCGGTACTGCTGGAACCCATCGGAACCCTGCAGTGCACGGTGCCCGACGGCAATATGGGCGACATTATGGGCGAAGTGAACAAGCGCCGCGGCCGTGTGCTGGGCATGGATCCCGCCGGTGCGGGCACCCAGACCATCTCGGCGGAAGTTCCCATGGCGGAAATGCACGACTTTACCACCTATGTGCGCCAGGTCACCCAGGGAAGAGGCAGCTATACCTTTGCCTTTACCCGGTATGAGGAGGCTCCGCCCATGGTGGCAAAGAAGATTATCGAGCAGGCCAAAGCCGACGGAAACGCGGAATAAAACAAAGCACAGCGGCGGGGCGCCGGAAAAGCGCCCCGCCCTTTTGCGTTTTTACCGGGAACGGAGAGGCGCCTTTGCCGAAAACGGTTTTTCTTTGAAAAACGGAGGAAGTGTACTATAATAGGAGCGAAACCAACAGAAAGGATAAAAATCCCATGGAACTTTATAACGAGCAGACCGAACGGTGGATGGATGAACATGTGGAGGAGACACAGCAGCTTCTGCGCACCCTGTGCCGGATTCCGGCGCCCTCCCATCATGAGGAAAAGAGGGCGGAATTCTGCCGGGACTGGCTTTTGAAAAACGGCGCCGGGCAGGTCTGGATCGATGACGCGAAGAACGTGGTGTGCCCCTATGGCGAGGAGGGCCCCTGGCGGATTATGATGGCCCACACCGATACGGTGTTCCCCGATACCGAGCCCATGCCCATGACGGAGGAGGGGGATATTCTGCGCTGCCCCGGCTGCGGGGATGACACGGCCAATCTGGCGGTGCTGATGATGCTGGCCAAATACTGCTTTGCCGGGAAGCCGGCCCTTTCTCACCGGGTGCTGTTTGTGTGCAACAGCTGTGAAGAGGGGCTGGGCAACCTGAAGGGGAGCCGGGCCATCTGCCGGGATTACGGCAGGGAAACGGAGGAGATGATCTCGCTGGACGGGAACATCGACTGGGCGGTCAACCACGCCGTGGGGTCCCGGCGGTACCGGGTGACGGTGCAGACCGAGGGCGGCCATTCCTTTGGCTCCTTTGGCAACCGCAATGCGATCCATGTGCTCAGCCGGATGATTGCCCGCCTGTACGAGATGAAGGTGCCGGAGAAAGCGAAGACCACCTATAACGTGGGGGTGATCGAGGGAGGCACCTCGGTCAACACCATCGCCCAGCAGGCCAGTATGCTGTTTGAATACCGATCGGAGGACCGCACCTGCCTGGAGGAGATGGAGCGGCAGTTCCGGGAGATTGAAGAGTGGACGCGGCCGCAGTGCCTGGGCCTGACGGTGGAGCTGCTGGGGGAGCGCCCCTGTGACGGCGATGTGGACTGGGAGAAGCACGCGGCGCTGGAAAAGCGGTGCAAGGCGGCTTATCATGCGGTAACGGGGAAAGAGCTGACGATCTCGCCCGGTTCCACCGACTGCAACACCTTTTTGAATGCGGGGATCCCCTGCTTCTGCATCGGGGCCATGGTGGGCGAGGGCGCCCACACCCGGGAGGAGTGGCTGTATCTCTCCAGCCTGAAAAACGGGCTTCATCTGGCGGCCCGGCTGCTGCTGGGATAAAACAGAACGAAAGGGCGGATCCCCCGGG
The DNA here is from genome assembly GCA_051881655.1 of Candidatus Heritagella sp. Classification (GTDB taxonomy): domain Bacteria; phylum Bacillota; class Clostridia; order Oscillospirales; family Acutalibacteraceae; genus Heritagella. The sequence goes on from JBJEQH010000169.1 coordinate 6,279, forward strand.
AAAAGGGAATCCGCCCTTCTTTTTCCGTTTTCTCCGTTCTTCCCCTTGCGAAAGCGGCGCTTTTGTTGTAACATAATACCGTATGCCATGCCGCATGCGGTCAGTCGCAACATCCTGACCTAAAAGAAAACTACGGAGGAAATGAATATGAGTTTGAATGAGAAGCACGGGGGAAAAAGCCGCGTGCAGTTTTTGACCGCCGCCGCCGTGATCGCCGCCATGTACGCGGTACTGACCTATGTGGCGGGGCTGATGAATCTGGCCTACGGACCGGTGCAGTTCCGGTTTTCCGAGGCGCTGACGGTGCTGCCGGTGTTCACCGGCGCCGCCATACCGGGCCTGTCGCTGGGGTGTTTCCTGGCGAATCTGGGCAGCCCGCTGGGTGTGGTGGACTGGGTATTCGGCACGCTGGCAACGCTGCTGGCCGCCGTGCTGACGCGCGCCGTGCGCAAAGTCCGGGTGAAGGGGCTGCCGGTTCTGGCGCCACTGCCGCCGGTGCTGTGCAATGCCGTGATCATCGGGATTGAAATTGTGTGCTTAAGCGATGCCGGGGCTTTCCAGCTCTCCAACTTTTCGCTGTCCGCTTTCTGGCCGGCGGCGCTGTCGGTGGGGCTGGGCGAATTGGTTGTCTGCTATGTTTTGGGCCTGCCGCTGATGTGGCTGATGGAGAAATCGGGGGCCGCCGGGAAAATTTTTAAATAAAGGGCCTGCCGCCGTTTCCGACCGGCGGGATTTATGAAGAAAGAAGGGCGTTTTGTGGGACAGGAAACGAGAGCCAGAAGGGTGGCCGCGGGTTTTTTGAAAAAGAAAAAACATGTTGCACCGGTGCGCCTGATTGTCGTCAGTTTTCTGATTTTGATCCTGGGGGGGACCCTCCTTTTGTGCCTGCCGGTTTCCTCCTGGAACGGCCGCTTTACGCCCATTTGGGATTCGTTTTTTACGGCGACCTCGGCCACCTGTGTGACGGGACTGGCCGTCTATGATACGTATACGCACTTCAACTATTTCGGACAGGGTGTGATCCTGCTGCTGATCCAGGTGGGCGGCCTGGGCTTTGCCACCATGGCCACCGGCTTTTCCGTGCTGCTGCGGCGCCGGCTGGGGCTGCGGGAGCTGCTGCTGGCCAGTGAGAGTGCCAGTGGGGACAGTCTGGATATCGCCCGGCTGCTGCGGGTGGTGCTCAGCTTTACCTTTGCCTGTGAAACGGCCGGCACGCTGCTGCTGCTCATCCGCTTTCTGCCCGCTTATGGCGTATTGGGAATCTGGCTGGCCATTTTCCACAGCGTATCCGCTTTCTGCAATGCGGGCTTTGACCTGATGGGGGTTACAAGCCCCGGCGCCGGTATGACCCTTTTTGCGGGGGATCCGCTGGTCTGCCTGACGCTGGCCACGCTGATTATCATCGGCGGCATCGGCTTTGTGGTAATCAGCGACGTGTATGTCAGCCGGCTGCGGCCGCTGCTGCGCCGGGAAAAGCGGGTGGCCCTGAACTATCACTCGGTGCTGTGCCTGTGGGGCAGCGCGGTGCTGCTGCTCAGCGGGACGGTGGCCTTCTTTGTGTGTGAGTACGCGAACACCCTGCAGGGCATGAATTTCTGGGAAAAGCTCAACACCGCGTTTTTCCAGTCCACTTCGGCCCGCACGGCGGGGTTTGCCTCGGTGAATATCGGGGAAGAGAGCAACATCACCAAGCTGTTCACGATCCTTCTGATGCTGATCGGCGCCTGCCCCGGTTCCACCGGCGGCGGGATTAAAATTACCACCGCGGTGGTGCTGGTCAGCACGGTGGTGTGTACCCTGCGCGGAAGGGACGAGGCCGCTTTCCGCCGGCGTCATTTTTCCCGGGTATCGGTTTACCGCGCTTTTACCGTGATGGCCAGCGCCTGTGTGCTGCTGTTTCTGGCGACCTGCGCCCTGATGGCCCTCAATGAGGAGATCAGCGGGATTGACGTGCTGTTCGAGACGGTCTCGGCCTTTGCCACGGTGGGTCTCTCCTCGGTGGGAACGGTCTCTTTTGGCGTGGGAAGCCGGATGATCCTGTGCGTGCTGATGTTCGTGGGAAGAGTGGGGCCGCTGTCGCTGTTCATGGCCTTTACCCGTCAGCCCCGCCGCAGCAATCTGATTCTGCCGGAGGGCAAACTGATTATCGGATAAATACCGTTGAGTCCCCGCTTCGGCGGCATGGCAGACGGGGACAGAAAACGGAAATACGGCGGCCGCCCGGCTGCACAAGGGGTTTGCGGTGAAAAAACCGAAATCCCTCTGTACCGGGCGGCCGCCGCGGTTTTTCCGTGTAACCTGCCTGAAAAGAACAAAGGAAACTGCAGGAAAAAGGCAATTTTCGCTTTACAGAACGGGGAAAAAATGATACTATTAAGGCAAACGGGCGTATTGCGCCATTTTTCGTCTGCGCGTTGTCGGGCGTGTTTTATACCGAGAAAGAGCGGGGGAGGAAAAAGGGGACTGGCGTCCGAACATTCTTTGTTATTTTATTTTCCGTAAAAGGAGGAAATACTTCCATGGTAGTAAGATCCAAGAAGAGTATGGATGGCAATACCGCTGCGGCGCATGTAGCTTATGCGTTTACCGAAGTGGCGGCTATTTACCCCATCACTCCGTCCAGCCCCATGGCTGACTATGTGGACCAGTGGTCCGCAGCCGGCCAGAAGAACATTTTCGGTGACACGGTCCATGTTATGGAGATGCAGTCCGAAGCCGGTGCGGCCGGTGCGGTTCACGGCTCTCTGGCGGCCGGCGCTCTGACCACGACCTTCACGGCTTCGCAGGGCCTGCTGCTGATGATCCCCAACATGTACAAGATCGCCGGCGAGCTGCTGCCCAGCGTGTTCCATGTATCGGCCCGCTGCGTTGCCAGCCATGCGCTGAACATCTTCGGCGATCACTCCGACGTGTATGCCTGCCGTCAGACCGGTTTCGCCATGCTGGCTGAGACCAACCCGCAGGAAGTTATGGATCTG
>JBJEQH010000170.1:0-9222 GCA_051881655.1 Candidatus Heritagella sp.
TGGTTCGCCATTCCGGGATTGCTACGGCTCATAATCACCTGGCTCAGCCATGCAGAAACCACGCACAGCACCGGAATAATCCACATGAAGGAGAAAAAGTCGCTGCCAGCCGGCGTCTGCAGAAGATCCAGTCCCAAAAATTTGAATCCCCGGGACAAAAAGCCGATCTGATCCAGTTCCGAAGCAGAGAATACATCGGTCAGATACACCTTCAATGTGTCAAAATGCCGGATGATGTCCATCTCGATATTCTGGTTCGAGATAAACTGAGCACTCACACCGGGAATGGTCTGCATTACACTGGTGGCCTTGTCAATTACATCTTTTCCAATATGCAGCACGTTCTGCAGCGGGTACAGCACCGAATAATAAATACCAAACATAATAGGGAACGGCAGCAGCGTCGACAAACAGCCGCTCGTAGGGCTGACGCCCTCCTTATCATACAGCTTCTGCAGTTCTTCGCTGTATTTCTGCCGGTTGTTCCCGTATTTCTCCTGCAGCTCTTTGGCCTTCGCCTGCACTTTTGCCTGCGCAGCCATATTCTTCTGCTGCTTGATATTCGTGGGGAACATCAGCACGCGCAGAATCACCGTAAAGATGATAATCGCCACCCCATAGTTCCGGACGACCAAATACAACGCCCAGAGCAGGTAGCCCAGGATGCCGCCAAAAAAATTAAAAATTTCTAACATAGAAAGGGCACCTCAATCATTTTCGTCCCTTATGGAGGAATAGAAGAGCGGGACGTTTCTCAAATTTTCACTTTTGTTCCGGTTCGTTCGCCCGCTTGTCCCGGACAAACTGGGATTTTCTCCCGGGGAAAGGAATTTTCTCCGGGACCAGGTCCACCCCGCCCCGGCTGAACGGGTTGCACCGCAAAATGCGCCAGAGGGAGAGTAAGCCTCCCAAAAACGCCCCGTGCCGCTCAATAGCCTCAATGGCATAGCGCGAGCAAGTGGGATAATACTTACAGCACGGAGGATGGCGCGGCGAAATATTTTTCTGATAAAAACGGATCAGGGACAAAAAAAACTTTTTCATTTCTGTTCCAGCACACCCGCTTTTTTCAATTCCTGGCGCAGGGCTTTTTCCACAGCGGTGCTTTTGACAAACGGGGTTTTCCCCCGGGCCACCAAAATCAGCTCCGTCCCGGGTTTTACCTCATTCTGAAGAGAACGGAACGCCTCCCGAATCACCCGGCGGGAGCGGTTGCGCTGCACCGCATTTCCAATCTTCTTACTGGTTGTGATCCCCAGACGGATCTGTGTCCCCCGGGTGCGCCGCACATAGAGGACGACAACTGGCGTCACATAGCTTTTCCCTCTGGCATACAGCCGGCGGAAATCCCGATTCTCACAAATGGGGACATATCGGTCCATCTTTCATCCACTCTCTGAAAAACCGTTCCAATCCCACCCCGGCGGGACTGGATTCTCCTTCTGCTTCATCCGCATATAAAAAGAAAGGCCACACAACGGTGGCCCTTTTACGAGTGCCCCTCCTTCTCCTTTTCAAAAAGAAAATCCGGAACGGGCACCGTATTTATGGGACAAAATCAGTAGGTCAGGCGGGCTCTGCCCTTCGCTCTGCGGCGGGCCAGTACCTTGCGGCCGTTTTTGTCAGCCATTCTCTTGCGGAAACCATGCTCCTTTTTTCTGTGGAGCTTCTTGGGCTGGTACGTTCTAAGCATTCACATTTACCTCCTTTCGAGGATAACCTTGCAAGTTAGCATTATACCTTATAAAAAGGGTTTCTGTCAATGTTTTTTTCAAAAATCCAGCCGCCATGCGGTTTCCCGGCTTTTTGGGGAATTTCTCTTTATTTTCCACCGTGTCCGCCAAGGAAGGACACGACTTTTCCAATCCCGATTTTCCGGGGCTTTTTCGATCACTTTTCCCAAAAGATTCCCCTTTTTCTCCCCGGGATTTTCACGCTCAATTGTTGAAAACTTTCTCTTTTTTGTGTACAATAATAAAGTGTATCCCTGTCCTTTTTTCGTGGTTTCCCGCCCTTTCTTCCGAACTTCTCCTTCCGGAAGAAAATTCACAGGATCCTTTTTCCTTTATCGTTTCGTTTTATAGATAGAGTGGACAGGCCGTTTTCTTTGCACCGTTTCTGATGAAATCAATATGAAAGAGAGGAACCCCACCATGGAATCTGTTGGATCATTTGCCGAAGCCTGGGAGCTGATCTGCAGTTACTGCCGCGAGCGCATCACCGAAGTCGCCTATAATTCCTGGATCAGCCGTATTAAGCCCGTCTCCCTCGATTTTTCAAAAGGAACCGCTATTCTGGAAGTTCCCAACGAATTTCACAAGCAGACTCTCACCCGCTGCTACAGCGATCTTCTCAGTGAGGCGTTCGGCGTGGTCTTTGGACCCGGCATTGAAATTCAGCTAAGCACTCCGGAAGAGCTGTCGTCTGACCGGAAGAAGAATGACTCGCTGCCCAAAAGCGATAATTACGAATTCACGTTTGATACCTTTATTGTGGGGCCCTCCAACAAGTTTGCCCATGCGGCCTGCATGGCGGTAGCCAGCCGCCCGGCCACCCTCTATAATCCGCTGTTCATCTACGGCAACTCCGGTCTGGGAAAAACCCATCTGCTGTATGCCATCACCAACCAGATTAAAGAGGAAAATGAGGATGTCAACATCATCTACATCAAGGGCGATGATTTTACCAACGAACTGATCGACGCCATCCGCAAGGGCACCACGGCGGATTTTCGGCAGAAATACCGCAAGGCTGATGTACTGCTGGTGGACGACATTCAGTTTATCGCCGGCAAGGAATCCACCCAGGAAGAATTCTTCCATACCTTTAATACGCTGTATGAATCGAAAAAACAGATCGTTCTGACCAGTGACCGTCCCCCGAAGGATATTGCCACCCTGGAGGACCGGCTGAAAACCCGCTTTGAGTGGGGCCTGACGGCGGATATCCAGCCGCCGGATTTCGAGACGCGCATCGCTATTATTAAAAGAAAAGCCGAGCTGCTGGATCTGGAAGTCTCAGACCAGGTGTGTGAGTATATCGCCAATAAATTAAAGAGCAATATCCGCCAGCTGGAGGGCGCCGTAAAGAAACTGAAGGCGTATAATCTGCTGGAGGAGAAGGCACCGAATATCAGCACCGCCCAGGCGGCTATCCGGGATATCATCAATAACGACCAGCCGGCACCGGTTACCATCGAGAAAATTATCGAAGAGGTCGGCCGCACCTTCGGCGTCAGCCCCGCAGACATCCGTTCCAGCAAGCGGAATGCCGCCATCTCCAATGCCCGTCAGATCGCCATGTATGTGGTGCGCGAAATCACCCAGCTTCCCATGGCTTCGGTCGGCGCGGAATTCGGCGGGCGCGACCACTCGACGGTGGTGTACGCCACCCAGCAGGTGGAGAAGAACATGACCCGCGATCCCAGAACCAAGGCAACGGTCGAGGATATCATCAAGAATATTCGGGACCGGTAACCCCTATTTTTGAGGGAAAGGAAAAGTGAACAGATTTTCCACCTTTTCACAAAACCGGTGAAAAAGTCGGGTTTGGCCCCTTTTTTCGGGCCCTTCCGCTTTTCACTTGTTTTCAACTTTCCCCACCGTGTTTTCAACATATCGTGGAGAAATCCGGACTCTCTCTTTTTTCTCCACAATCTATAAACCGTACAACTTTGCATATTTATTCTGGCTTTTTAGGTGGGACGTGCCTTTCCGAAGTTGTCCACTTTTCCCGCCTCCCTACTACTCATTCTGAATAAATAGCTATCCTACCGATTAAAAGGAACCAAGGAGGACCGAACTATGAAAATTACGGTTCATCAAAAGACGCTGGCTGATGCTGTGTTGAATATTCAGCGCGCCGTGTCCACAAAATCGACAATCCCGGCATTAGAGGGAATCCTTCTGAAGGCCGGAAACAACGAACTGACATTGAACGGCTACAATCTGGAACTGGGGATGACCACCACCCTGCCCGCTTCGGTGGAGGATCCCGGCAGCATCATCCTCAGCGCCCGGCTTTTCAGCGACATCGTCCGCCGTATGCCCGGGGAGCAGCTGACCATCACGGTAGATAACCGCCAGGTCGCCCAGATCGTCTGCGGCGCCAGCAGCTTCTCCATTATCGGGATCCCCGCCGAGGAATTCCCGGAATTCCCGGCTGTCTCGCAGACCACTTCCTTTAAAATGGAACACAAGGTGCTGAAAAGCATGATCCGGCAGACCATTTTCGCCATTTCCCAGAGCGACGCCAAGCCGGTCCACACCGGCAGCCTGTTCGAACTGGAGGACGGGGTGCTGCATGTGGTCTCGGTGGATGGCTACCGGCTGGCCATGCGCTGCGAAAACGTAAACTTTGACGGTTCCCTCAGTTTTGTGGTACCGGGCAAAACCCTCAGCGAGGTGCTCAAACTGCTGAGCGATGACGACTCCGAGGTGACCATCTGTGTCGGGCCCCGCCATATTCTGTTTACCATCCACGGGTACACGGTCCTCTCCAACCTTTTGGAGGGCGAGTTCCTCGATTACCGGGCGGCTATCCCGCGGGACAGCTCCACGGTGATCAAAATGCGCACCCGGGATCTGATGGACAGCGTCGAGCGCGTGTCCCTTCTGATCACCGACCGGGTGAAAAGTCCGGTGCGAAGCGTATTTGAAGAGAACAGTGTAAAACTGAGCTGCTCGACCGCGATGGGCCGTGCGGCGGATCAGTCCCCCTGCACCATGGAGGGATCCCCGGTGGAGATGGGCTTTAATAACCGCTATCTGCTCGATGCCCTGCACAATGCCGAGGACGACGAGATCCGAATTGAACTGCGAGGACCCCTCTCCCCTATGAAGATTCTGCCCCTGCAGGGCGAGAGTTATCTGTTCCTCGTGCTGCCGGTGCGGCTGAAAAACGAGGGCTGAGAAAACCGAAAAAGTCCCTCTGTATTTTGAGAAAAGCGGAGGGCAGGAAGGCAAGAGTATGACCATTGTAACGATTGATACGGAATTTATCCGGCTGGACGCCATGTTAAAGCTGGGCGGCGCCACGGATACCGGCGGACAGGCGAAGTTTGCCATTCAGAACGGAATGGTGAAAGTGAACGGCGAGGTCTGCACCCAGCGCGGCAAAAAAATGCGGCAGGGCGATACGGCTGAGATGAATGGCCGCACCTATCAGGTGCAGGTGGAGGAGCCGGAAGCGTGAGAGTCCTGTCCCTCTCTTTTGAGAATTACCGGAACCTGAAGCCCGGGGCTCTGAAGGCGGATGAGAGCACCAATATCATCTGTGGGCAGAACGCCCAGGGAAAAACCAATTTGCTGGAGGCCGTCTGGCTGTTTACGGGCGGACGGCCTTTTCGCGGTGCCCGGGATCAGGAGCTGGTCTCGATGGAGAACCCCCATGCCCCCTGCACGCTGCGCATGCACTTTGAGAGCGGCGGACGCGAGCAGGAGAGCGTGCTCACCCTGACGGGCGGGCGGCGGCATGCGGAAAAAAACGGGGTGGCGCTGAAAACCCCGGGCGAGCTGATCGGTGCTTTCTGCGCGGTGCTGTTTTCGCCGGACCACCTCTCTCTGGTCAAAGAGGGACCGGCGGTGCGGCGCGCCTTTCTGGATGCGGCGCTGTGCCAGATCCGCCCGGCCTATGCCAAAATCCTGTCGCAGTACACCCGCACGCTTCAGCAGCGCGGCGCTCTGCTGAAGGATATCCCCTATCACGGGGAGCTGATGGACCTGTTGGAGGTATGGGATGAACGGCTGATCCGGCTGGGGGCCCGCATTCTGTTCGAGCGCGCCCGCTATACCGCGGCTCTGCAGCGCCAGGCGGTCCCTGTTTATGAGGGGATCAGCAGCGGAAGAGAAACGCTGGATATTGCCTATCAGTCTACGGCGGCACCGGATTCCTCCGATCTAACCCAGCCGCAGTGGGAGCAGTGCTTTGGGGAAAAGCTGCGGGCCGCGCGGCGCGAGGACCTGCTGACCGGCAGCACCGGCGTGGGACCGCACCGGGACGAGCTGATGCTCTCGGTCAACGGCCTGTCGGCACGCTCGTTCGGTTCCCAGGGGCAGCAGCGCTCGGTGGTACTGGCGCTGAAATTAGGAGAAGCCAATGTCATGGCCCAGAGTATCGGGGAGGAACCGGTGATCCTGCTGGACGACGTCCTCAGCGAACTGGATGACTCCCGACAGGAGTACCTGCTCAACCATATGAAAGAGCGGCAGGTGTTTTTTACCTGCTGTGATCCCTCGGGGATCCGGCTTCTGCGGGATGGGAAGGTATTCTATATGAAAGAGGGATGCCTGACCGGTGCGCCCCTTTGATAAGAGAAAAAAGAAAAAGGAGGCGCCTTTTTTATGTATCTGCATGTCGGCCAGAACACGGTGATCCGCACCGGGGAGATCATCGGGATTTTTGATATGGAAACCAGCACCCTGTCGCAGACCACGCGCCAAGTGCTGGCCCGGGCGGAAAAAGAGGGAAAGGTGGTCAATGTCTCAATGGAAATGCCGAAATCCTTTCTCCTCTGCCAGAATGAAAAAGGAGAAAGGACCTGTTATATCACCCAGATATCGACGGCAACACTGTTAAAACGCAGCGGTGCCCGGCTGGATCTGCGTGGGGACGATAGAAACTTGTGAAACAGGAGGAACCAAAGATGAAACGATTTGGAAGAGCAAAGTGCCCGTACTGCGGAAAAAAGGTGGGGCTTCTCAATACCTGGACCATCAAAAAGCAGGGGGAATACCGCTGCCCGCGCTGCGAGGGGATCAGCAATGTGACCCTGGATATCCTGGTGCCGGTTCTGGCGGCGGCGGCCATTGTGATTGCGCTGTTTTCCTTTATCATTAACCGGGTGGGGGGATACCCTGTCACGCTGGCGACATTTTTGTGGATTCTGATCCCGTTCCTTGTTTTCTCGATTCTCTCCCTGTTTTTGGTGCATCTGCGCCGGCCTGTTCTCCATAAAGTGGAGAAAAAGGGCCCTGTTGCTCCTGCTCAAACGCAGGAAGTACGGGTGTATCAGCCGAATAGAGCGGCCCAAACGGCACAAAAAGACGAAAAAACACAAGCGGATGGAAAAATCATGCCAAATGATCCGGTGGCACAGGAGACCCCGCAGGGCCCCGAAAAACGATACACACCTAAAATGTGACGGGAATTGATTTGCAGAAAAACGCATTTTGCGCTATAATAGAATCTTGGAAAGAGAAAAGACTGCGGGATATGGAGGCGTAAACTTGGAGTTTAACGAGATTGCACAGACCGATCAAAACTACGATGAAAATCAAATACAGGTACTGGAAGGACTGGAAGCAGTACGCAAACGCCCCGGTATGTATATCGGATCCACCGGCCCGAAAGGGCTGCATCATCTGGTATACGAGATTGTGGACAACTCGATTGACGAGGCGCTGGCCGGTTACTGCGATAAAATCAACGTGATCATCGAGGACGGCGACATTATCCGGGTCGAGGACAACGGCCGCGGTATCCCGGTGGGGGTGCAGCAGAAGACCGGTCTGCCGGCGGTTACGGTGGTTTTCACCATTCTGCATGCCGGTGGTAAATTCGGCGGCGGCGGGTACAAGGTATCCGGCGGCCTGCACGGCGTGGGCGCCTCGGTGGTAAACGCCCTGTCGGTCTGGCTGGAGGTAGAGGTATACAGCGAGGGGCACCGGTATTTCCAGCGCTTTGAGCGCGGCCAGGCTGTGACCGAGCTGACGGATATGGGAGAGAGCGAGGATCCCGGCCGCACCGGTACCACTGTGCGTTTTCTGGCGGATCCCCTGATTTTTAAAGAGTCCACCGTGTACGATTACGCCACGCTGCAAACCCGCCTGCGCGAACAGGCGTTTTTGAATGCCGGCGTGCATATCGAGCTGCGGGATGAGCGCACCGGGGAGGATCACCCCGAGGTGCTGCAGGATAATTTCTGCTATAAGGGCGGCGTGAGCAGCTTCGTCGAATATATCAATAAAAAGAAGGCCGTGGAGGTCATTCATCCCGATGTGCTCCATTTTACGGTCGTGGCCCCAGATGACTCGGCTACGGCGGAAGTGGCCATGCAGTATAACGACAGCTACAATGAACTGCTGCTGTCCTTTGCCAATAACATTCACACCACCGATGGCGGTACCCACGAAGAGGGCTTTAAGCGCGCTTTGACCCGGGTGATGAACGACTACGCCCGCCGGTACAACATCTTGAAGGAGAGCGACAAAAACCTCTCCGGTGAGGATGTGCGCGAGGGCCTGACGGCCATTATCAGCGTGAAGCTGAAAGAAGCCCAGTTCGAGGGCCAGACAAAGGCAAAGCTGGGCAATGTGGAGATCGGCCCGTTGGTGGCCAATCTGATCACGGACAAAATGATGACATATCTGGAGGAGAATCCGGCCACCGCCCGCGCCATTTTTGATAAGGCCATGGCGGCTTCCCGAGCGAGAGAAGCAGCCCGCCGTGCCCGTGAGCTGGTCCGCCGCAAATCCGCCCTGGAGAACGCCAGTCTGCCGGGAAAACTGGCCGACTGCCAGAGCCGCAACCCCGAAGAGACCGAGATTTACATCGTCGAGGGTGATTCGGCAGGAGGCTCGGCCAAAGGGGGGCGCGACCGCCGGTTCCAGGCGATCCTCCCGCTTTGGGGAAAAATGCTGAACGTGGAAAAAGCGCGGCTGGACAAGGTATACGGCAATGAAAAGCTGATGCCGGTGGTCACTGCACTGGGTACCGGCCTGGGCGAGGAATTTGATATCAGCAAGCTGCGCTATGGCAAAGTGATTATCATGGCCGATGCCGATGTGGACGGCAGCCATATCCGTACCCTGCTGCTCACGTTCTTCTTCCGGTATATGCGCCCGCTGATCGAGCAGGGACATATCTATCTGGCGCAGCCGCCGCTGTTCCGCATTACCAAGGGTAAGAAGCACCGCTATGCATTCACCGATGCCCAGCGCGACGCCATTATGGCCGAGCTGCAGTCGGGGTATGAAATCCAGCGGTACAAAGGTCTGGGTGAAATGGACTCGGAGCAGCTGTGGGAGACCACCATGGATCCCCAGAATCGCACCATGCTGCGCGTTGAGCTGGAGGATGCCGAGAAAGCCGATGAGATTTTCACCATTCTGATGGGGGATAAGGTTGAACCCCGTCGGGAATTCATCGAGAAAAACGCCAAATACGTGGAGAATTTGGATATCTGATTCTATACAAATCGGAATAAAGAAGTAGTTTATACAA
>JBJEQH010000171.1:0-9111 GCA_051881655.1 Candidatus Heritagella sp.
TTCTCCACCCGTTCCATAATCTCCGGCTCCCGATCCGGTTCCCGGTCACACAGGTTGATCCACACGGAAATGGGCAGGCAAAGCTGCGCCGCCATAATCTCCGGATCCTCTTCTGCCAGCACGCCCTGGCGGATCAGCTGCTTCACAAGCCCGGTGAAATACTCCAGCACATCGGAATAATTCTGCTTGGTCTGCAGCTTCGCCAGCTCCGGGTTCCGGAACTGCTCCATCACCAGCATTTTCCGGGCCCTGCTGATACAGGGGTCATGGAGGATATATCGAATCTGCTCCCGGATCATCCGCACAGCCTCATCGGGGGTCAGCGGCAGAGAACCGGTGTCTTTCCCCCAATCCGTTCTGGCAAAAATAGAATGCGCCGCATACTGTTCCAACACTTCCTTCTCCAGAGTATCCAAAATGGCCTGTTTGCTTTCAAAATGGCTGTAAAGCGACGCCTTCCGGATGCCAACGGCATTTGCAATCTGGGAGATCGAAGTGGCTTCAAATCCATGTACGGAGAACAGCTCCAGCGATACTTCCAGAATCTCCTTCTTTGTGTTTCCTCGGTCCATAGCTGAATTTCCTTTCCCTCAATAAAAAGGTTCTATCCACATTATAACTACCGAACGGTCGGTTGTAAAGAGCTTTTATGCAATTGCCGGATGCACCGTCTCTATCCCGGAGGGTCTTTTCCCTGTCTCTTTTTTCGGCTTCTCCGGTACAGCCGGGAACTCTTCTCCCGCTAAAGCTAACCAAAGCAAAAGGGACCGAAGAAAATCTTCGGCCCCTTCTCTTTTTCTTTTCGGTTTTCACCGGATCCGGCGGCATTCCAGATAATACCGCTTTTCACACGCCTCTCCCAGCGAAAAACTCTTGCGCACGAACACGCCGTTTTTCTGCACTGTGGGGAACACGCTGCCCCGGTCAAAGGTATCGTAGAGAATGGCGAGCCGGTCCGGCGCTTCACCGGCCAGGGCACGGCACTCCTTCTCCCCGTGAATGTACTCCAGTTCGGCCTGCGGGTGATCATCCAGCCACCGGTCCAGCCGGGGCTGCAGCTCCTGCAGCGAGGGGGGATTCCCGGCGTCAAAGCCCACCTGCCGCTGCACCTCTTCGGGATCCACATGGTACAGCAGCCGGTGAATGGGCAAAAACGGCATCGCCGGGTCGTACAGGTTCACAACCTCCACCAGGGCAAAGCGGGCCGGGTCATCCTGCTGCTGCGATGGCGGGAGGGTCTGTTTTTTCTCCTCCCAATACGCCTTCGCCGCCGCCAGGCTGTGGTTTCCGTCGCCCACGGCGAACAGGAACCCGTCCCCGCTTTTCTCCTTCAGCCCTTCCAAAATCTCCGCTATTTCCTGCCACTGGGCGGACTGCTGCACGGCATAGCCCGTCAGATGGCCGCCGCCCTGCATTAACTCGAAATCGTACAGCGGCGCCTGCCCGTGTGTGCTTTCCTCCATGGCGCGCATCAGCCGGTCCTCCCGGTCGTCGATCAGCACCATCACATGGGGCATCTCCAGCGCGGCCCCCCGGCGGATCGCCACCCGCGGCGGCAGCCGCTCCGGTACGGTCTGCTCGGTGGCCCGGATCAGCGTTTTATCCCCGGGGGTGTAGCTGTATTCCTCCAGATCCAGCGCCACCATCAGCCCCCGGCGCACCCCGGAAACGGTACGGCGGCGCAGATAGATAAATCCCTCGCCCACCGGCTGCAGGAGGCCCTGCTGCAGATAACGGTCCATATTGGCCCACATGGTCTCTTTCTTGGGGGGCTCTCCGCCCTCGGGCCCATGGGTCAGCCAGGCCTCCGGCAGCATCAGGTGCAGCGCCGAGGGAGCCTGCCCCACCAGGCGCCGGGTCTGCTCCCAATAGGCCGGTTCGGCGGAATGCTGATCGCAGGCCACCACCGCAAAGGTCTCCGGGGAGACATCGGGTGCCGGGAGCAAAATGTCCGGCACCTGCACCCCCAGGCGGCGTAGCCGCTCTTTTTCCGCGCTCCTCATGCCAGCACCCGGATGCGCAGCACACCCTCGATCGCCTGCAGCTTCTCCACGGCCTCTTCGCCAGGGGCGGCCGACAGATCAAAGATCGTATAGGCATAGGCACCGCGGCTCTTATTGAGCATATTCTCAATGTTCAGCCCCTCGGCCGCCAGAACCGCCGTCATCTGGCCCACCATGTTCGCCACATTGCGGTTGATCACCGTCACACGGCAGCCCTCCATGCGCGGCAGCGTGCAGTCCGGCAGGTTGACCGAATGAGTGATATTTCCGTTTTTCAGGTAATCGTCGATCTCGTGAGCGGCCATTACGGCACAGTTCTCCTCCGATTCCGGCGTCGAGGCTCCCAGGTGCGGCGTGACAATCACGCCCTCCTGCCCGGCGATCTCGTCATCGGCAAAATCGGTCACATAGCAGCGCAGCTTGCCGCTCTTCACCGCTCTCAGCACCGCCTCGTCCTCCACCAGCCCGCCGCGGGCAAAGTTCAGAATCACGGCGCCGTCCTTCATGGAAGCGATCACCTTTTCATTGACCATCCCGCGGGTCTGGTCATTCAGCGGCAGGTGCAGCGTGACATAATCGCATTCCCGGAACAGCGCATCCAGATCATGGGTCAGTTCCACCGAGCGGGACAGCCGCAGCGCGCCCTCCACCGACAGATAGGGGTCATACCCCACCACATGCATGGACAGGCCGTTGACCGCCGCGTTGGCCACCAGCACGCCGATGGCTCCCAGCCCGACAACGCCCAGCTTTTTGCCCGCCAGCTCGGGGCCGACAAACTGCTTTTTTGCCTTCTCGGCCAGCTTGCCGATGCCGGTCTCGCCCTTTTCATGGGTCTGCTTTACCCACTCAATGCCCTCCACCGTTTTCCGGCAGGAGAGCAACATTCCGCACAGCACCATTTCCTTCACGGCATTGGCATTGGCGCCCGGGGTGTTGAAAACCACAATGCCCTTCTCGGTGCATTCCTCCACCGGCACATTGTTCACCCCGGCCCCCGCACGGGCGATGGCCAGCAGTTCCTTCGGGAAATCGGCGCCGTGCAGGTCGGCCGAGCGGATCATCAGCGCCTGATACTCCGTTTCCTCCGGCCCCACCCGGTAAAGGGGCGCCTTCAGGGTTTCTTCGATCACACCGGAAATATTGTTCATGGTTTTTACGGTATACATTCTTCTCTTCCTCCTGTATGACAGCGGCTGTCTGCGTATAAAATTACTCCCGCAGCCCGGCTTCAAAATCCTTCATGCACTGCAGCAGCTTCTGCACGCCCTCCATGGGCATGGCATTGTAAATCGAAGCCCGGCAGCCGCCCACGCTGCGGTGGCCCTTGATATTCGTCAGCCCGCGGCCCGCGGCCATTTTGATAAAGGCGGCGGTCTGCTCGTCGTCGGGCAGGGTAAAGGTGACGTTCATAATCGAGCGGTCCTTGGGATCGGCCACCGGATGGAACACCCGGGACTGATCCAGATAATCGTACAGCGCATACGCCTTTTTCGTATTGCGCTCCTCCAGGACCTTGACGCCGCCCTCCTGCTCGACCCACTGGAATACCAGACCGGCCATATAAATGGCAAAGCACGGCGGGGTGTTGTACATCGAACCGTTGTCCGCCATCACTTTGTAGCGCAGCATGGTGGGGATCACGGGGTCGAGATCGTCGGTCAGGCGATCCTTTTTCACAATGACCACCGTCAGGCCGGCAATGCCCATGTTCTTCTGGGCCCCGGCATAGATCAGGTCAAAGCGGCTGACATCGAATTCCTTGCCCAGAATGGTGGAGGACAGGTCGCACACCAGCGGCACGTTTCCGGTCTCGGGCAGAGTGTTATAGGTGGTGCCGAAAATCGTATTATTGCCGGTAATGTGCAGATACGCGGCATCCTGGGGGATCATCTCCGGGGTAATTTCGGGGATGCGGGCAAAGTTCGTATCCTTGCCGTTGACCACCGCCACCGCGTTGCCCCAGCGCTTGCCCTCTTCCCACGCCTTTTTGGCAAACTGGCCGGTCACGGCATAGGCCGTGGTCTGACCCTGCCGGGCGAGGTTCATGGGGATCATGGAGAACTGCAGCGAAGCGCCCCCCTGCAAAAACAGAACGGCATAGTTATCCGGGATATTCATAATGCGGCGCAGGGTTTTTTCGGCCGTATCAATAATGGCCTGATACGGTTTGCTGCGGTGGCTCATCTCCATCACCGAGCATCCGGCGCCGGGGTAGTTCACCAAATCCCGCTGGGCCTGCTCCAGTACGGGCAGGGGCAGCTGCGAAGGGCCGGCCGAAAAATTATACACACGATCCATGATTCATACCTCCAAAAAATCTTTTGATTTTCTTACAAAATAAAAAAACAGAAAGCAGTGGAAAAAATCCTCTGCTTTCTGTCCGTTGACCCAAAGAATGGGAAAGGAACCTCCCTGCGGGGAAAGGCCCCCGCACGTTTCCGCCCCGCCCTCTCAGGATACGGGGAAGAAAGGCCCCTGTTTTCCGGCACGACAAAAAGCAGTCCTTCGCCATGATGACGAGACTGAACGCCATGAGCATGAAGAAATGCTGTGCAGAAAACGGGCCATGGTTTTTCCTTTCCGGCTTTGCACCCCGCTTTTAAGAAAGCACGATGCAAGTCCTGTGTTTGACTTATTCACGATTATAGTCACGCGCCGGGCACTTGTCAAGGGAGATTTTGATGTTTTAGCAGGATAAACAAAAAAATCCGGGGAATTTTATCGCCATTTTCCCCTATTTTATGCGCCCGCCGCCGGATTTGTTCCCGGGGGACCGTTTTTCTTTTGCAAAATTCGGGCTTTTCTCCTTCATTTTTTAAAAATTCCCCAAATCCGGTGCGGCAATGTGGTATAATAAGCGGAACGGTATCAACAAAAGGGGTTTTCACATGATTTATCTGACCGCCAAAGGGATTTCCAAAACACACTCGGCCAAAATGCTGCTGGATCAGGTGGATTTTTCCATCGACAGCGGGGACAAAATCGGCGTGATCGGCATTAACGGCACCGGAAAATCCACGCTGCTGCAAATTCTCGCGGGTTTACAGCCGCCGGATGAGGGCCAGATTGTCACCGGGCGCGACGTGACGGTGCGCTATCTGCCGCAGAACCCGGTCTTCCCCGCGGGCTGCACGCTGTACGATTATGTGGTCGGGCAGAACCGTACCCTGGATAACGAGGGCACCCTGAAAGGGGATACCCTGGCCATTTTAAACCGGTTCGGCTTTTCCGATCCCACCCGGGCGGTGGACACCCTCTCCGGCGGGCAGCGGAAAATGGTGGCCCTGGCGGGGGTTCTGCTGTCCCCCTGCTCGATCCTGATTCTGGACGAGCCCACCAACCACTTAAACGGCGAGGTGGTCGCCTGGCTGGAGGAGACGCTGCGCCGCCGGAAGGAGGCGCTGGTCATGGTGACCCATGACCGGTATTTTCTGGACCGCGTGTGCAACCGCATTGTGGAGATCGACCACACCCACCTGTACCGCTACGACAGCAATTTCGAGGGATACCTGGCGCTGAAGGCCGAGCGGGAGGCCATGGAGGAGGCCACCTACCGCAAGGCCCACACCCTGTGGCGGCAGGAGCTGGAGTGGATCCGCCGGGGCGCCAAGGCCCGCTCGACCAAGCAAAAGGCCCGGATCCAGCGCTTTGAAGAGCTGGACGAGAAAAAGGCCCCCCAGCGCGACGGGGCGGTGCAGATCCGTTCGGTTTCCACCCGCATGGGGAAAAAGACCGTGGAGATCGACCACCTGTGCAAGCGCTACGGCGAAAAAATCCTGATGCAGGATTTCTCCTATCACTTTCTGAAAAACGACCGCGTGGGCTTTGTGGGGCGAAACGGCTGCGGAAAATCCACGCTGATGAAGATGATCGCCGGGGAAATCGAGCCCGACGGGGGCACCATCACCCGGGGCAGCACCGTGCGCATCGGCTACTACGCCCAGGAGAACGAGCCGCTGGAGAAAGTGCTGCAAACGGATCCCACCGCCCGGGTGATCGACTATATCCGCGACACGGCCGAGTATATCGAGACCCCCGAGGGCACGGTTTCCGCCGCCCAGATGGCCGAGCGGTTCCTGTTCGACGGCACGCTGCAGCACTCCCCCATTGCAAAGCTGTCGGGCGGGGAGAAGCGGCGGCTGTATCTGCTGAAAGTGCTGATGGAGGCCCCCAATTTTCTGATTCTGGACGAGCCCACCAATGACCTGGATATCCGCACGCTGGAAATTTTGGAGGACTATCTGCAGCAGTTCCCCGGGATTGTGGTATCGGTCTCTCACGACCGGTATTTTCTGGACAAGACCGCCGGGCGGCTGTTCGCCTTTGAGGGGGACGGCCGGGTCACACAGTTCGAGGGCTCGTACAGCGAATACCTGGAGCAGCACCCCCTGACGGAGGAGGGCACCGCCGGGGACGGCCCGGCCGGGAACGGCCGGGAGGAAAAGGCCCCCAGGGCCCCGCGCACCCGCACCCGCCGCCTGAAATTCACCTATCGGGAGGAAAAGGAGTACGCCGGGATTGAGAGTGAGATTGCCGCGCTGGAGGAGAGGGCGGCCGAGCTGGACCGGGAGATGGCCGCCTGCGCCAGTGACTTTACCCGCCTGCAGGAGCTGATGGCGGAGAAAGAGGCCGTCAGCCAGGCGCAGATTGAAAAAATGGAGCGCTTTTTCTATTTAAGCGACCTGGCGGAGCGCATCGCCGCCGGGGAGACCGTCACCGAGGAGGTCGGGGAATAAAAATCCGCCCACCCCTTTCCCATGGGGCGGGCGGTTTTGCTTTTATTCGGTGGAAGCATCCGCTTCCGCCTGTTGGAACCAGTCCTCGATCCATTTCTCTCCCACCGGCTGATACGCGCCGTTCTGCATCGGGAACGCCACGCTTTTGACCACCCGGCCGTACCACACCTGCGCATCTCCGGGATCGCCGTACCCCTGCGCGGTGATGCACACCAGCGAAAGGCCGGTCACATGCCCATCGGTATACTGGGTCAAACGAACGAAGCAGGGCTTGCCGCCATTATCAAAGGTCTCGTCCCAGCCCACATCCCAATAGGGCGTCCAGTACACGGTTTTCCCTGCGGGCAGCACGGTCTCCTCCCCGCAGGGCTGCGCATCGGCGAGCACGTCCACCGCGTCGAAATCGTATACCCAGCGGTTCTCTTCCTGCAGGGTATAGGTCACCGTACGGCCGCCCTCCAGCCGGATAGGGAGCCCCGGCTGATTGACCGCCACACCCCAGCCCTCCGGGAAGGGCAGCGTAACCGGGCACGGGTCCGGCTCTTCCATTCGGGTGGGGGCGGTGTTCGGGTCTGTCCCGCTCTGGCAGCCCGCCAGCAGGATCGCCGCGCACAACAGTACCATCATGCCGCTGAGAAACAACGCTTTTGCCTTTTTCATCGGTTCCTCTCTCCTTTTTTCATTTGTCACAGCCAAATCCGGTTTTCCTCCCCGAGGGGAGAACGGGAAGCGGCCCGCACGAAAGCCATGCGGGCCGCCCTTTTTGGCTTATTTGTCCGTTCCGGTGCAGTATTCTTCCAGATCCTCCAGCGTGCGCAGGCCCTGATTGACCTCGCGGTGCGTGTGGATACCAAACCACAGGATGTCATCCGATTCCTCTTCCCAGACGAGCAGGGAGTTATACAGATTTTCCTGCAGGAACAGCTCCTCGTCCCCTTCCCGCAGCAGCGCTACATAGAGGCTCTTCCCGGGAGCCGGTTCGTTGGGCGAGCCGACCTCGGCCTTGATCGTGCAGGTTTTTCCCGTCAAAACCTGATCGGGGTCTTTGTAGACGGTCTCCACCCCGGCGTTCAGGTCGCGGTACCAGCGCCCATCCTCCTGATAGGCATCCGACGCGCTTTCAATCTCCACCAGGGCGATGGTCCGGCATCCGTCCACCATCTCCGGCACGGTGCGGTCGGCATCCGCCACGGCCGCGTACATCTCCGCTACGGTGTCCACATAGTTGATATCCAGCCCATACCAGCACAGGTTTTCGGTCACCTCATGTTCGGGACTCGCGTTCGCCCGGCTGTACACCATGGTATCGGTTCCCTCAATCTTCCGGTTGCTGGTCCCGTTCAGCCAAACGACCGCCCGGTTTCCGGTGGCATCATCCACCGTGACCGGCTGCATGGAGAGGTACGGGGTGCTGATGCGGTACCCGCCTTCTTCTCTCTGGAGGAACAGCAGGGTGCTGTCCGTCCCGGCGGCATTCACCACCCGGCTGTAGGGCGAGGCGGTCTCGCTTTCCAGCGGCTCGCACAATGCGACGGTCTCTCCCGGCTGCAAATCGCCGCGCAGGCTCTCCTGCACCGTGTAAGTGGTGGTCACATACCAGCGGTCCCCCTCACAGTAGGGGTCGCTGTTTTTCTCATACTGCGCGGTGATCACCGTGTCGTGAACCCGCAAAAGCTCCTTTGTGGATGTCACATCGGCATAGGCGCTGCCATCCTCCGGCTTTGGCGGCGTTTGATCCTCCCCGGCGGAATCCTCCTTACCCGCCTGAGGAGAGAACTGCGTTGAAGCCTCGCACCCGGCAAACAGCATTCCGTACAGCAGGCAGAGCACAAGGGTCCACACCCCCACGCGCAGCGTTCCTTTTTTCTTCATGGTTTTCCCTCCTTTTCTGATGAATCGTGAAATTATCCTGAACCATTTTATTCCGCTATTTTGTAATATAATAGCATACAAATTTTAGTTGCCGCTATCTTCTCACAGAAGACATTATTCTGTATCCGTATGCAAAACTTCAGCCAAATCCTCTACGGTATCTACATACAAATCCTCTTCACTATAATAGGCGAGAGCATCTTCACTTGCCATCGCTGTATTTGTTTCCTCGGTACTCCATACAATTTGCTTTTCGCCGGTCTCTGCATTGAGTACCACCGGATACATAGAGAGGGCCGGAGTACTGATTCGGTACCCATCTCCCTCTTGAATGAGGAATAACAGCGTGCTATCTGTTCCGATTCCCTCCACTTGGCCACTATAGGGGGAAGCTGTTTCACTCTCCAGATGCTCTTGAACGGTAATCATGTCACCCGGCTGCAAGTCACCACTCAGGCTCTCTTCCACCGTATATGTTGTATCCACATACCATTCCA
>JBJEQH010000172.1:0-9006 GCA_051881655.1 Candidatus Heritagella sp.
ACAGCGCCCACGCCGCCGCCATCTGCACATAATAGGCCCCGTCCCCCCACACCCGGCGCAGCGGCGGCACCGCCGTCTCCGGCCGGTGGGCAAAGTGGCGCAGCATCACGCAGCCAAACCGCCGGGTGTACACCTCCCGGCCGGCAAGGCACTGCCGGAGAAAGGGCAGAAACTCCTCCTCCCGGCTTTTCGCCTGTTTTCTGAGCCCGCCGCCCAGCGTATCGCACACGGACCAGTTGTTCACCCGCGGCAGGAAATCCCGCACCCGGGCAAGGGTCCCCTCCCCGGGCAGCAGGGGGATCACCATGGCGCACAGCATGGTCTCTTCAAACCACTCGTCCTCCCGCTTTTCCAGGAGGTACCGCTCCCCCTGCCCCTCTCTGACCAGGCGGGCGGCCAGCGCCCGCAGCCGGGGCAGGCGCACCCCCATCAGCCGCTGCACCCCGGGGATCAGCGAAGCGGAGAACGCGGCGTATCCGGGCTCGGCCATTTCCCGCAGCTCCCGGCGCACCTGCGAAGAAAGGCTCATATTTTGCCTCCGTGCAGCAGGCACAGGGCCGCGCGCAGCCCGTTTACCGACGGCTGGCCCGGCGCCGACGCGGCCCCCCACGTCCCAAAGGTCAGGCACGAGCCGGTGATCTCCCCGCACAGGCGGCTGACCATGCCCCGCTGCCCCATGGAGATGGCGATCAGCGGCAATTGGGGCGATTCCCCGGAGAACCGGGCCGCCGCCGCGAGCAGCGTGGTCACATCCCGGTTGTCCCGGGGCATCACGGCGATTTTGGCGATGTCCGCCCCCCACTGCTCCATCCCCCGGAACAGGGCCAGCAGGGTCTCCTCCCCGGGCGTCTTCTCAAAATCGTGGAAGCTCAGCACCGCCTTGCCCCCCAGGGCCTGCACCTGCCGCAGAAGGGGCCGCACCACCGCTTCCCCGCGACCCACTTCCAGGTCAAACAGGTCCGCCTGGCCGCAGCCGGCCGCAGCCCGATACAGCCGGGCGTACTCCTCCATGGAGATCCCGGCAAGGCCGCCCTCCTCTTTGGTGCGGAAGGTGAACAGGATGGGCATCTCCTCCCCCAGCTCCTGCCGCAGGGCCTTCAGCGCACCGGTCACGTCCCCGCCGCGATACGCATCCACCCGCCATTCCACCAGATCGGCGCCGCTCTCCCGGACCGACCGGGCCAGCGCCCGCAGCTCCTCCCCGGTCCCGGCCATCAGCGGCACACAGATTTTGGGCATCCCGCTGCCCAGCGCACAGTTTCTCACCCACAGGGGTTTCATTTTCCTCATCCTTTCTGTTTGGGGTCCACGGCAAACCGGTAATTCGGCGTCTGAAACAGCCGGATCGTCAGCGCCGTCATCTCCCCGGGCGTTTCCGCAAAGCCGCGCTGCGCCCACTTCTCCAGCAGCCCGCTCAGCGCATAGATCAGCCAGGTGTAATAGTATTCGGCGAACTCCTCTTCCCGCTCATAATACCGCACCACGTCCTGCGTCAGCGTGTGGCGCACCAGTTGGTCGAAATCCCGCCGGAAGATATCCATCCGCCCCGCCTGCACAAACAGCCGCAGCACCTTCTTTTCCTTCTCCCAGAACCGGTAAAACCGCCGGTACTCCTCCTCGATGTCCGCCCGCGCGGGCCGGATGGGGTCGTACCGCGCCTTCTCCCCGTGCTCCCGCAGCATGGCTTTCACCCGGCTGGTCATCACGTACTCCAGCACATCCTCCCGCGTGCGGAACAGCCGGTAAAAGGTATTGCGGCTGGTGGTGGCCCGGCGGCAGATCTCCGATACGGTGATCGCCGCATAGGGCTTTTCCTCCATCAGGGACAGCAGCGCCTCCCCGATCAGCCCGGCCGATTCCTCGCTGCGCTTGTTCAGGACCCGCTCTGTCTTTTGACACATTTTTTCCCTTTTTGTATCGTTGGCGGCCGTCATCTTGACTTCCCCCCCTTTCCTCCTATAATACAAAAGTGACACAACTGTGTCAACCCGCGGGGGTTCCCCATCGGCAATTCCCGCCAAAAATAAAGGAGTGTACGGAAAAATGAAACTGGAAAACCGTGTTGCCATCGTCACCGGCGCCAGCTCCGGCATGGGCCGCGCCATTGCCCTTTTGTACGCACAGGAGGGGGCCAAGGTTGTCGCCGTGGCCAGAAGAAAGGAAAAACTGGAAGAACTGACCAATGAGGCCGCCGAACAGGGCCTGACCATTATGGCGTATCCCGGCGATATGAGCCGGAAAGAGGACGTCGAGGGGATGATCGACTTTACCGTCAGCACCTTCGGCCGGCTGGATATCCTGGTCAACAACGCCGGCGTGATGGACAACAACCTGCCGGTGCACGAGCTGGATGACGATACCTGGCAGCGCATTCTGAGCGTCAACCTCAGCGGCCCGATGTACGCCTGCCGCAAGGCGGTGCAGCAGATGCTGTCCCAGCAGGGCGGCACCATCATCAACGTGGCCTCGGTGGGCGGGCTGGGCGGCTGCCGCGCCGGTACGGCGTACACCTCCTCGAAATTTGCGCTGGTGGGCATGACGAAGAACATCGGCTACATGTACGCTCAGAAGGGCATCCGCTGCAATGCCATCTGCCCCGGCGGCGTGATGACGGAAATCCTGACCAAGGGCGTCGGTTTTGAGAACTCCAGTGCCTTTGGAACCGAGCGCATCATGGCCGGCGCCGGCAACTCCCCCCGCACCGGCACGCCGGAGGAGATCGCCACCATCGCCCTGTTCCTCGCCAGCGAGGATTCCAGCTTTGTAAACGGCGTAGCCATCGCGGCCGACGGCGGCTGGACCGCGTATTGATTCTGCGTACTCCATTCCTCTACGACCCCCGCCGGGCTGGTTGTCCCACAGCCCGGCGGGGGTTTTTGGGGCAAAAAATGGAGCAAAAATCTTTCCAAAGCCCTTGACAGCGGCCCGGAGCCCTGTTCTTTCCGGATTTTTACGCGGCGGTGTACCTGACGAACGACGCGGCCCTGTTCCCACAAAAAAGCGGGCCCGGTTTTTCCGGGCCCGCTTTTCTCTTTTTTTCAGGGGCTGGTTCAGCCCCTGGCCGGTTCAGCCCCGGGCCGGTTCAGCCCCTGGCCTTTTTCCCCCGGAGCGCTGCCCCGGGCCGCGCATAGAGAAGCCCCGCCAGCAGCGAGACCGCCGCCCCGATGCCATACATTCCGCCGCCCAGGCCCCAGGACTGCGCCGCGCCCCACGCCGCCGAGCCCAGCGCGGTGCCCAGATCCTTGGCGCCGAAAAACACGGCGTTGGCCGCCGCGCGGTTCTCCTCCCGGCTGGATTTCACCGCCGCGCCGTTCAGCAGGGCGTACAGGATGCCGTAGCCAAAGCCGTACAGAACCCCCGAAATCCACAGGCCGGCCGGGTTCATCCACACCGCCAGCAGCAGATAGCTCACCGCCAGGAGCACCGCCGCGAAAACGGCCGGGATCCGCTCCCCCACCCGGCGGCACAGGTTCCCCAAAAACAGGCGGGAGACGATCATCCCCAGCAGGTTCACCGTGAAGAACAGGCTCACGTCCTCCATGCCGTTCTCCTTCCCCCAGAAGGACAGGCAGGTGGACAGCGCCATCTGGCAGAAGATCAGCAGCATGGATAACCCCGACGGCCACAGTGCCCCGCTCTCCTTTGACAGCTTCCAGAACGAAGCGCCCCGGGGGCTCTTTTCGCCCGTTTTCCCGCCGGATTCTTCGGGGGCCGGGGCTTTGGCAACTCTGCCCCGCAATGCCAGCAGGGAGAAAAGGATCACCCCCGACAGCGCCGCCCCGGCGAGGAACAGCCCCTGAAAATTGTCCCCCTGGGACAGCAGCAGCCCCAGCGACGGCCCCGCCGACAGCGCCACCGCGTTGCCCAGGCCGAAGTACCCCATGCCCTGGGTGCGGTCCTCCGGCGCAAGGCACGCCGTGACCAAACTGCCCAGCGCCGTGGTCAGCAGGCTCATCCCCACGCCCTGCACGGCCCGCAGCACCAGCAGAAACCACAGGCTGCTGCACGGCAGGTACAGAAGGAACACCGCCACATACAAAACGGCCCCCAGCACCGCCCCGTTTTTCTCGCCCCAGCGCCGCAGCACACCGGCCCCCGCCGGGCGGAAGAACAGCGCCGTCAGCGTGCACACCGTGGTGGATAAACCGGCCGCCGCCGTATCGTACCCCCTGTTCACCGTCCAAAGCGGCAGGGCCGTCACGGTCATCTGCAGGCAGATGGTCGTCAAGCACGAAAGCCCCGTCAACAGCCAGAACACACCGGACAGCGAATGTCTCTTTTTCTCCATTTGGGTCGGCCCCTTTTCTCTTTTTATTCTCTGCCTCCTATCATACTCCAAAAACTTCCCCCTTTCCACGACGAAAAAACAGGTGTATAATAGGATCAAAGCAATAAAGGAGGGTTCTTATGGAATTTTTGCAGCTTCGCTATTTTGATGTCATCGCCCGGTGCGAGAATATCTCCCGCGCCGCCGAGGAACTGCACGTCTCCCAGCCCAGCCTGTCGGGCTCGCTTCTGCGCCTGGAAAAAGAGCTGGGCTTTCCCCTGTTCGACCGGCGGGGGCGGCGCCTGCACCTGAACGACCAGGGGCGCCTGTTCTGGGAGAAGACCCGCCAGATTCTGCAATTGCTGGCCGACTGCCGCATGACCGGGGCGGCGGGCGCCGGTTCGGGGCGCGTGGCCATCGCGTTCCAGAACCACAACGAAACGCTGTTCCGGCAGATCTGCCGGTTCCAGCAGCGCTGGCCGGACATCCAGCTCCATCTGTACCAGAGCGTGATGAACGAGGCGTTCTCCATCACCTCCTTCGATTTCATCCTCAGCACCTCCCGCCACAGCTTCCCCGTCCCCATGGCGTGCCTGCCGCTGAGCGGCCGCGGGTGGTACGCGGTGGTCCCGGCCTCTTCTCCCCTTGCATCCCTGCCGGAGATCAGCGTCCCTGAACTAAAAGACGAGAGCTTCTGCTTTCTGCGGGATAACCAGGGCAACTGGGAGGATTCGTACCGCATCTGCCTGTCCCAGAATTTCCTGCCCCGCAGCATGGTCACCACCAACAGCCCGTTTTACAAGCACCAGATCCTGGGGGAGGGGATTTTGTGCGGGTTCATCCCCACCGGCTGGTACGATTCCTGCAGCCAAAACCCCCGCATCCGGGTGCTGCCCCTGCGCGGATTTTCAAACGAGGCGGAGATCGGCCTGTACTGGAAAAAGGACGAGCCCCTGTCCCCCGCGGCCCAGCTGTTTTTGCAGTTTTTGCGGGAGGAAGGGAAAAAACCGGAAAATTCCCTGTAACAAAACGGGCGCGGGCGGGCAGTTGTGTGTGAAAGGACCCGGCGGCCGCCGTCTTTTCCATGAGAGAGGAGGGGAACCTTGATGAAAGAAAAACCCGGCATTCCTCCGCCGCACAGCGAAGCGCATATGCACGAGGTGATCACCCGGTACCGCACCATGGTGTACGGGATTGCCCTTGCGCGGGTGCGCACCCGTGCAGACGCCGACGACGTTTTTCAGGAGGTCTTTCTGGCCTATTTCCGGGGAGCGCCGGCGTTTTCGGAGGAAGAGCACCGCAAGGCCTGGCTGATCCAGACCACCCTGCGCTGTTCCAAAAAACTGCTGTTCTCCCCCTTTGCCCGGCGGAAGGCCCCGCTTCAGGAGGCCGACGCGCTGCCCGTTTTTGATACCCGGGAGGACACCGACCTGTGGCGCGCCCTGTGCGCCCTGCCGGACAAGTACCGCCTGCCGGTTCATCTGTTCTATTTTGAGGACATGACCACCCGGCAGATCGCCGCCGCCCTCTCGCTCTCCGAGGGGAGCGTGCGCGTGCGCCTGACCCGCGGCCGGGCCCTGCTGCGGGAAAAGCTGGAGGCCATGGGGATCCACTCCCTGTGACGGGCCTTCCCACGTTTGAAAAAGGATTTTTTATAAAAGGAGGTATTTTTATGAGTCACGCCCGATTTGCCGCCCTGCGGGAGCAGTTGGTTCCCGATCCGGCGGTGACGTCCGCCCTGTACGCCCGCATTCATGAGCTCTCCGGGGAGCCCGGCGGCCGGGAAAAAGCCGAACGGCCCCCAAGGAAGAGAACGTGGCCCCTGGCGGCCGGCGCGTGCGCGGCGGCGGTGCTGGCGGCGGTCTTTCTCCTGCCGTTTCTCTCCCCCTCGTCCGGCGGCACCGTCAGCGGCCCGGCGGAGGACGGTAATTTCGGAGAGGGCAGCGGGGAGAGCAGCGGGGAAATCGCCGTGCTGATCCCCTGGGAGGAGCTCCCCCTCTCCTCGCAGTACACCACCCTGCGCCTGAACGGCACGGTGTACACCACCTGCGGCTCCTCCCTCTCCCCCTCCCAGTTAGGGGAAAAGCTGGGGGAGTGGGCGGTAACGGGCTATGACGAGGAGGAGCGCGCCCACACCCGCACCTGCCCGGTGTACGCCCTGCAGGGCCTGTCGGAAGAAGCGGTGGTGGCCGTCCGGCTTAACGACACCACCCTGTGCGCCTATCTCTCGGACAGCTACACCCCCGCCACCCTGGGGGACTGGATCCGGGACCTGAACCTGCGGGAGACCCTGACCTTCGGCCTTGTGTACGATACCCCGGCCCGGCTGGGGGAGAACAGCGCCTGCTACCGGCTGACGGACAGCGGCTTTGTCTGGGAAGCCCTGCTCGCGGCGGAAGCGGCGCCCTTTGCCGCCGATCTGCTGGAGGATCCCATGGCGTATAAGCAGGTAGGGCAGGAGGTTCTCACCTTCTCCGTCTCGGTCCCGGTACTGGGGCAGGAGAACGTCGCCCTTACCGTAACGGAGAACGGCTATCTGCGCTCGAATGTGGGGCAGACGGAAAAGCTGTTCTTCCTCGGCCGGGAGGCCACCGAGGAGCTGCGGCGCCGGGTCCGGGAAACCGGAATCCCCCAGGAGTGGGCCCCTGTAAACGATGGGGGAACCGCCGCGGAGAGTTCCGCCACAGAGAGTTCCGCCACAGAGACGTCCTCGGCGGAGAGTTCCTCGGCAGAGAGTTTTGCTGTCTCGCAGGACGGGGAACCCCTGCCGGGATGAGCCCATTCCCCCCGGCGGCACGCCGCCCGGGCGCACAAATCCCACCCGCATCACCCCGCCCGTCCCTCTTTTTCGGGGCCGGGCGGTTTTGTTTCCCCGCCGTCCCCCCGGTTTTTGCTTTCCCGCCGCCCCGGCGCGCAGACTGCATCCTGTGCCGCGCTCCGGGCAAAAATATCACCGGAAAAAGCAAAAAGGGCTTGACAATTGAACGGTTACTCAACTATAATGGGATTGTAAGTTGAACGATTGCTCAACTATTCACAAAAAAAGAGAGGAAAAACTCTATGGCCAAAAGTCCTTATTCCTGCGACTGCAACGTCATCCACCACGAGGTGGTGGATCGGGTTTCCTCCGAAATGCTGGAGGAGGAGAAATTCCAGCGCGTCTCCTCGTACTTCAAGCTCCTGGGGGATCCCACCCGCATCAAAATCATCTGGGCCCTTTACGAACACGAGATGTGCGTGTGCGACATCTCCTGCGTGCTGGGGATGACCAAATCCGCGGTCTCCCACCAGCTGTCCACCCTGCGCAGCGGCGGTCTGGTCACCTGCCGGCGGGACGGAAAAACGGTGTACTATTCCCTGCAGGATGAGCATGTGCGGCACATGCTGGAGAGCGGCCTGTCCCATGTCCACAAAATCGAACCGGTGCTGGAATAAAAGGAGGAATTTTTCATGAAGAGAACGTATCTGTTAAAAGGCCTGGACTGCGCCAACTGCGCCGCCAAAATGGAGCGGAAGGTCAGCGCCATTGACGGTGTGACCGCGGCCCATGTGAACTTTCTGACCACCAAAATGACGCTGGAGGGCGAGGAAGCCCGCATGGACGAGCTGGCAAAGATGGCCGAGGCCGCCGTAAAAAGCGTGGATCCCGATGTGGAAGTAAAGCGCATCGGATAACGGCCGATTTTGGAAAGGAGCATGGAAGATGAAGAAAAACCTGTGGCGCATCGGGGTTTCCGCTGCGTTCTTTCTGGCCGGGATTTTCGTTCCCGCCGACCCCAACTGGCTTTCGCTTGTGCTGGAGCTGATTGCCTATGGGATCATCGGCTGGGACGTAGTGTGGAAGGCCCTGCGGAACATCGTCCGCGGGCAGGTGTTTGACGAGAATTTCCTGATGGCCCTTGCCTCCATCGGCGCCTTTTTCGTGGGCGATTACAGCGAGGCCGTGGCCGTCATGCTGTTCTATCAGGTGGGCGAGCTGTTCCAGCACTACGCCGTGGAGAAATCCCGCCGCTCCATCGGCGAGCTGATGGATATCCGACCGGATACCGCCGCCCGGCTGCAGGGGGACGAAGTGGTCACGGTGGACCCCTTTGAGGTGCACCCCGGCGACCGGATTCTGGTGCGCCCCGGCGAGCGGGTGCCGCTGGACGGC
Organism: Candidatus Heritagella sp.; assembly: GCA_051881655.1. Lineage (GTDB taxonomy): Bacteria > Bacillota > Clostridia > Oscillospirales > Acutalibacteraceae > Heritagella. The sequence continues at coordinate 8,421 of JBJEQH010000172.1, forward strand.
GTGGTGGAAAAGGGCACCTCCCTGCTGGATACCAGCGCCCTGACCGGGGAAAGCGTGCCCCGCACCGTAAAGGAGGGGCAGGAGATCCTGAGCGGCTGCGTGAACCAGACCGGCGTTCTGACGGTGCGGGTTACCAAGGAGTTCGGGGAATCCACCGTCAGCCGCATTCTCGATCTGGTGGAGAACGCCTCGGAGAAAAAGTCGAAGAGCGAAGCGTTTATCACCCGGTTTGCCGCGGTATACACCCCCATCGTGGTCATCGCGGCCGTCCTGCTGGCCGTGGTGCCGCCGCTTCTGGTCCCGGGGCAGGTGTTCGGCGACTGGCTGTACCGGGCGCTGACCTTCCTGGTGGTATCGTGCCCCTGTGCCCTGGTCATCTCGGTGCCCCTCAGCTTTTTCGGCGGGATCGGCGGCGCCTCGCGCATGGGGGTGCTGGTAAAGGGCGGCAATTATCTCGAGGCCCTCAGCCATGCCCAGATCGCGGTGTTCGATAAAACCGGCACCCTCACCCGCGGCGTGTTCGCCGTGCAGCAGGTATGTGCCGCCGCCGGTCAGGAGGAGGACCTTCTTCGTCTTTCCTCCGCAT
>JBJEQH010000173.1:0-8950 GCA_051881655.1 Candidatus Heritagella sp.
TCATTTCCGCTCCTGCCGGCAATGACCTGCCCACCATCGTCTACAACGTCAACCATGAGACCCTGACCAAGGACGACCACATCATCTCCGCCGCTTCCTGCACCACCAACTGCCTGGCTCCCATGGCCAAGGCTCTGAATGACGGCTGGAAGATCCAGTCCGGCATTATGTGCACCATCCACGCCTACACCGGCGATCAGATGATCCTGGACGGCCCCCAGAGAAAGGGCGACCTGCGCCGCTCCCGCGCCGGCGCTGTGAACATCGTTCCCAACTCCACCGGCGCTGCCAAGGCCATCGGCCTGGTTATCCCCGAGCTGAACGGCAAGCTCATCGGCTCCGCTCAGCGTGTGCCTGTTCCCACCGGCTCCACCACCATCCTGGTTGCTGTCGTTAAGGGCAAAGACATCACCAAAGAGGGCATCAACGCCGCGATGAAGGCCGCTTCCTCCGCTTCCTTCGGCTACACCGAGGAGCAGCTCGTTTCCTCCGACATCATCGGCATCACCTATGGTTCTCTCTTCGACGCCACCCAGACCATGGTCACCAAGATCGACGACGACACCTATCAGGTACAGGTTGTTTCCTGGTACGACAACGAGAACTCCTACACCTCTCAGATGGTTCGCACCATTAAGTATTTCGCAGAACTGTAATTTCTCAACCATAACAGCACCCCCCCGCACAATTCCTGTGCGGGGGGTTCTTTTTGTCGTTTTTTGGAGGAAACAGACGGAAAAAAGGACCGGAACAATTTGGAAAAAAGAGAAAAAATGAATGTCAATATAACTAATTTAGAAAGAAAAGTATCGGTAATGTTTTAAGAAAACGACAAAAAGCGCTTGCACTTTTTTTGTATTGTGGTATGATAATAAGTGCCATAATTTGTTTGGAAGGAAAGGGGCTTTTCGGGCACTTTTGCCGGGATTTTCGAAAAGGAGAAAGGGTCCCTTTGCTTGCACCAAAATCGGGCAAAATGTTGGAAATCGCTGGGGCTGTTTTTTGGGAAACAGACTTTTCAGACGACAAAACCTGCTGAGGAGGAATCTGAATGCTACCGAAACAAGAAGTTGTTGCTATGCTGCTGGCAGGCGGTCAGGGAAGCCGGCTGGGTGTATTAACGAGGAACCAGGCCAAACCTGCCGTTCCTTTTGGGGGAAAATACCGGATTATTGACTTCCCGCTGTCCAACTGTGTCAATTCCGGCATTGAAACGGTGGGTGTGTTAACCCAGTATCAGCCGCTGGAACTCAATGAGTATATTGGAAGCGGTCAGCCCTGGGATCTGGACTCGATGAATGCCGGCGTACATGTGCTGCCTCCTTATCAGCGCGCCCGTGGGTCGGACTGGTACAAGGGTACGGCCAACGCCATCTATCAGAACATCCGGTTTATCGACCGCTATAATCCCGATTATGTGATCATCCTGTCGGGCGACCATATCTATAAGATGGATTACAGCAAGATGGTGGCCTTCCACAAGGAGAACGAGGCTGCCTGCACCATTGCCGAACAGGAAGTGCCCCTGGCCGAGGCCTCGCGTTTCGGTATCCTCAATACCAATGAGGACGGCTCGATCTATGAGTTCGACGAGAAGCCGAAGCATCCCAAGAGCACGAAAGCCTCGATGGGTATTTATGTCTTTACCTGGAGTAAGCTGCGCCATTATCTGGAAGAGGATGAGGCGAACAAGAAATCCGGCAACGACTTTGGCCATGATGTGCTGCCCGCCATGCTGGCAGCCGGAGAGAAAATGATGGCTTACAACTTCTCGGGCTACTGGAAGGATGTAGGAACCATCGACAGCCTGTGGGAGGCGAACATGGATCTGCTGGATCCCAAGGTTCCGCTGGATCTGAACGACCACGACTGGCGCATCTATGCCCGCAACCAGGCGCTGCCGCCGCAGTATATTGCCTCTTCCGCCAGCGTGCAGAATTCCACCATTTCTGAGGGCTGCAACGTGTACGGCACGGTGGACTTCAGTGTGCTGTCCAGCGACGTGTATGTGGCGCCCGGCGCCGTAGTGCGCGATTCGATTATCATGCCCGGTGCCCGCATTGAAGAGGGGGCCGTGGTTCAGTATGCCATCGTGGCGACCGACGCCGTGGTCGGTGCCGGTTCGGTGATCGGCGAACGCCCGGAGAATATGGAGAACAAGGATGACTGGGGCGTGGCCGTGGTAGGCCCCGGCTGCAAACTGCCCGCCGAAAGCAACGTGGCACCCAAAGTTATGATTGATGCAGAGGAGGCGGCAAAGAAATGAGAGGCAACAACATTCTGGGCATTCTTTTTGCCAATGTGCATGATGAAAAAGTTCATGAACTGACCGAGGTTCGTACCCTGGCGTCGGCCCCGTTTGGCGGGCGGTACCGCCTGATCGACTTCCCCCTGTCCAACATGGTCAACTCCGGCATCAACAAGGTCGGCGTGATCACCAACAACAACTACCAGTCCCTGCTGGACCATCTGGGCTCCGGCAAAGCGTGGGATCTGTCCCGTAAACGCGAGGGCCTGTATATCCTGCCGCCGTTCGGCACCGAGAACAGCCGGTATGTGAACCGCGTGGAGGCCCTGTCGGCGATCAGCAATTTTATTGTTAATTCCCGCGAGGAATACGTGCTGATTTCGGACTGTGACATTGTCTGCAACATTGATTACGGCGATGTGCTCGCTTCCCATATCCGCAACAAGGCCGATATCACCGTGGTGTACAAATCCGGAAAGATTCCCGCCCGCGGCAGCGATACCCTCACGCTCTCCACGTCGCCGGAGGGCCGCGTGGTCGAGCTGCTGGTCAACCCCAGTGTGGAAGGGGAATACAACTACGGCATGAGCATGTACCTGATGCGCCGTGATCTGCTGATGCGCCTGGTACAGGAGAGCGTCAGCCGCAATGCCTATGATCTGGGTCGTGATATCCTGCAGCGCAACCTGAGCAGCCTGCGGATTTTCGGTTACGAGTTCACGGGGTATTCGGCCAACATCTGCTCGATCAACAGCTTCTACGAGGCCAACATGGCCCTGATGCTGCCGAAGGTGCGCGAGCAGCTGTTCAACCCCATGCGCCCCATTTATACCAAGGTGCGCGACGATATGCCCACGCGCTATGGCCTGGGCTCGAAGGTGAAGAATTCCCTGATTGCCGACGGCAGTTTGATCGAGGGCGAAGTGGAGAACTGCATTATTTTCCGCGGCGTCAAAGTGGGCAAGGGCGCCAAGCTGCAGAACTGCATTATCATGCAGGATTCCGTCATCGGCGAGAACAGCAATCTGAGCTATGTGGTAACCGACAAGGATGTGCAGATTCAGAACGAGCGCACGCTGATGGGCTTCCAGTCCTATCCGGTGTTTATTGCCAAGGGGAGCATTGTGTAAAAACGACGGCATGGTTCCCTGTAGCCCCATACAAGGAAAGGTGTGAAAATTTATGAAAGTATTATTCTGCACCAGCGAGGCCCTGCCCTTTGCCGCTTCCGGCGGTCTGGGCGATGTGGCCGGTTCACTGCCGCAGGCTCTGCGCGCCCGGCTGATCGGGTGCCGGATTGTCATGCCGCTGTACGAGGATATCCCCCAGGAGATGAAGGACAACATGCAGTTCCTCACCTCGCTGTCGGTGCCGGTTGCCTGGCGCCGCCAGTACTGCGGGGTTTTCCAGGCCAAATATAACGGCGTGATCTATTATCTGCTGGATAACCAGTATTATTTCAAGCGCAAGGGCCTGTACGGCTATTATGACGACGCCGAGCGATTCGCATTCCTGTCCCGTGCGGCGCTGGAAATGCTGCCCTGCATTGATTTTAAGCCGGATCTGATCCACTGCAACGACTGGCAGACGGCCATGATCCCGGTGTACTACCATCTGTTCTATGCCAATCAGGACTGGTACCGTGGGATGAAGACCCTGATCACCATCCACAATATCCAGTATCAGGGCAAGTACGGAATGGAACTGCTCAGCGATGTGCTGGGTGTGCCCCAGAACCAGACCCATCTGCTGGAATACGATGGCTGTGTCAATATCCTGAAGGGCGCCATCGAGTGCGCCAACTGGGTATCCACGGTCAGTCCCACCTATGCCCAGGAGATTCTGGATCCGTGGTATTCCCACCGGCTGGATAACATTCTGCGGCAGCGCTCGTGGAAGCTGTCCGGTATTCTCAACGGCATTGACGTGGACAACTACAATCCGGAGACGGACCCCAACATCTACCAGAATTATACGGTGGAGACGCTGGATGACCGGGCGGAGAATAAGCGCCGCCTGCAGGAGCGGTTGTACTTAAACCAGGATCCGGACGTGCCGATGATCGGCATGGTGACGCGCCTGGTATCCCATAAGGGGCTGGATCTGGTCAAAGCGGCTGCCGATAACCTGATGCGCTCGACCAATGTGCAGTTTGTGGTATTGGGCAGCGGTGATTGGGAGTACGAGAGTTACTTCCGCGATATGCAGGACCGCTATCCCGGCCGGTTCTGTGCGTGCCTTGGCTTTGTACCGGAACTGTCCCGCAAGATTTATGCCGGCTGTGATATTTTCCTGATGCCCAGCAAGAGCGAGCCCTGCGGCCTGTCGCAGATGATCTCCCTGCGGTATGGCGCCATTCCCATTGTGCGGGAGACCGGCGGCCTGAAGGACTCCATTCAGGACAGCGGCGACGGCGTGGGCAACGGCTTTACGTTCTATTCGTACAATGCCGACGATATGCGCGGTGCCATTGACCGTGCGCTGGCAGGGTATGCGGATAAGAAGGGCTGGAGAATTCTGATGGAGCGCGCTATGAACTGTGACAACAGCTGGGGCCGCTCGGCCAACGAGTATATCCGCCTGTATAAGCAGATTCTCAAGGACTGACGAAAAAACGGATCGGAAAGGGAGGGACCGGGCAGCCGGCCCCTTCTTTCTGACCCGTTTTTGCTTTTTTGGAAAAAGCAGCTATGGCAGCCATAATGGCAGCTATATTAAGAAAGGAGACGGAATGTATGGACAGCGTGTTTTTGGAGAGAGAGGGGAAACTGTTCTGGCAGTACGACAGTGAGACCCTTTGCATCGAGCCCTGGGGGAAAAACAGCCTGCGGCTGCGCGCCTGGTGCCAGGCAGACAGGCCGCCGGAGGACTGGGCCCTGACCGAGCCGGTCAAAGAGACCCCGGCTGTCATCCGCTTTGAGGAGCGGCGCGGCCGGCCCGTGGCTGTGATTGAAAACGGGAAACTGACCGCAAAAGTGACAGAGGGGGGAAAAGTGACCTTCCTCAATGAAAAGGGGAAAATTCTGCTGGAGGAATACGTGCGCTACCGCAAGGACGTGCGCGAATTCTGCAGCGCCCTGAATCTGTGCGGGCGGGAATTCCGGCCGATTATGGGCGGCGACTACGGATTGACGGTGCGGTTTGAATCGGATCCCAAGGAGAAAATTTTCGGCATGGGGCAATACCAGCAGCCCTTTTTCAACGTGAAAGGCTGTACGCTGGAGCTGGCCCACCGCAATTCCCAGGCGAGCGTTCCCTTCTATGTCTCCAGCCTGGGATACGGCTTTCTGTGGAACAATCCGGCCATTGGGCGGGTGACCTTCGGACTGAATATGACCGAGTGGTCGGCCCAGTCCACCAAAGCGGTGGATTACTGGGTGACCGCCGGGGATACCCCTGCCATGATCGAAGAGCAGTACGCCGCTGTGACCGGTACGGTGCCCATGATGCCGGAGTACGGGCTGGGATTCTGGCAGTGCAAACTGCGCTACCGCACCCAGGAAGAGGTGCTGGAGGTCGCGCGGGAATATAAACGCCGCGGGCTGCCCATTGACGTGATTGTGATTGATTTCTTCCACTGGCGCAAGCAGGGCGACTGGGGCTTTGACGAGCGCTTCTTCCCCAATCCGCAGGCCATGGTGGACGAACTGCACAGCATGGGGATTGAACTGATGGTTTCCATCTGGCCGACGGTGGATGTGACCTGTGACAATTTTGCCGAGATGATGCAGAAGGGGTACCTGGTGCGGTGCGACCACGGCCTTCGCCATACCATGGACTTTATGGGCGACACCGTGTTTTATGACGCCACCCATCCCGGCGCCCGCGATTTTGTGTGGAAAACCGCCAAGAAAAATTACTATGACCTGGGGATCAAGATTTTCTGGCTGGATGAGGCCGAGCCGGAGTACTCGGTCTATGATTACGCCAATTATCGGTACCATATGGGCACCGATTTGCAGGTGGGCAATCTCTATCCCGTGATGTACGCCAAGACCTTCTACGATGGGATGCAGCAGCAGGGGCAGGAAAATATCGTCAATCTGCTGCGCTGCGCCTGGGCCGGCAGCCAGAAATACGGCGCACTGGTGTGGAGCGGCGATATTGATTCCAGTTTCCGTGCCATGCAGACCCAGCTGCGCATCGGGCTGTCCATGGGGATGGCGGGGCTGCCCTGGTGGACCATGGACTGCGGCGGCTTCCACGGCGGCGATCCCCAGAGCGAAGCATTCCGCGAGCTGCTGGTCCGCTGGTTCCAGTGGAGCTGTTTCTGCCCGGTGATGCGGCTGCACGGCGACCGGCTGAACCCCGGCAGCCATCAGGGGGCGCTGCCCATTGAATCCATCCCGGAGGACGGCCTGCTGCCCAGCGGCGGCCCCAATGAGGTATGGAGCTACGGGGAGGAGTGCGCTGCTATTTTCGAGCGGTACCTGCGCCTGCGTGAAACCCTGCGGCCCCTGACCCGCGAGGCCATGCGGCAGGCCCATGAAAAGGGAACGCCGGTCATGCGCCCGCTGTTCTATGAGTTCCCGCAGGACGAAACCGCGTGGGAGATTGACGACACCTATCTGTTCGGCGCCCATCTGCTGGTGGCCCCCATTTTAGAGGCGGGGGCCCGCACCCGGAAGCTGTATCTGCCCCGGGGCGCCCAGTGGCAGTCGCTGTACACCGGCGAGCGCCTGGAGGGCGGCCAGTGGATTGAGACCGAGGCCCCGCTGGAGGAGATCCCGGTCTTTATCCGGGATCCGGAGGTTTTTCATCTGTAACGGTTTTTAAATCTTTAAAGTTCCCTGGGGCGGCACAGTGTTTCGGCTGTGCCGCCCTTTTTCGGCAAAGGGAATGCATAAGCGTTATAAAAGAAGGTTGACAAACTACTCTTTGAATCGTACAATAGCAATAAGAGAGAGAATCAAGCTGGAGGCGGAAACAGATCATGCGGTACTTTTTTGCTCGGATGAAACGGAGAATGCAGGGATTTCAATGGGATGACGGCGATCACCGCTGGATGTGGTTTTTGGCGGTGAACAGCATGCTGTACATCTCGGCGGCGGCCTATACCCCCTATTTGACGATGTATTATTCGGAAAAAGGGATGTCCTCGTTTGAAATCGGGGTTCTGGCGGCCATCGGGCCGGCGGTGGCGATCTGTGTACAGCCGCTGTGGGCGATTCTCAGCGACCGCACCGGAAAGAGGAAAACCGTGCTGTCCATTGTTATTGCGGGGGCGGGGCTGTCCGTCTTCTGCTACCGCTTCTGTAATTCTTTCTTTGCGTTTTTTCTGGTCAGCATTCTGGTATATTCGTTTTATACCTCAATTTGCCCGCTCAGTGATGCGCTGACTCTGGAGTATGCCAACGAAAAGCACATCAATTTCTCCCGCATCCGCATTGGCGGTACGCTGGGGTATGCGGTGATGGCGCTGGTTATCGGCAATTTCCTCAAGCAGGATCCCAGTATCTCTTTTCTGGTGGCCCCTGCCTGCTATGCGGTGATGTTTCTGGTATCGCGGAAAATCCCCATCGCCGGTACCTCGGTAAAGCGGGAGAAAAAGGTGCGCCGAAAGGGGGAGCAGAAAAAGAGGGAGCCCATTTTTTACGACAACACCTATATCTTTGTGCTGATTGCCTGCTTTGTGATGACGATCGGCCTGAATTTCAAGACCAATTTCATGTCGGTATACATGAAAGAGCTGGGATTTGGACAGGACATGGTGGGGGTTGCCAATGCGGTATCCGCCCTGTCGGAGGTGCCGATTCTGCTGCTGGCCGGTAAGATCATGAACAAATTCACCCCGGTTCAGATTCTGTGCGCGTCGTGCTTCTTCATGTCCGTGCGGCTGCTTTTGGTGACGGGCGGCAGCATTGTGTTCATCATCGCCTCTCAGCTTTTGCAGAGCGTGACCTATATGACGATGTACTACAGCTGTGTGACATTTATGAGCCAGAATACCTACCCCGGGCGCCGGTCCCAGGGACAGAGTATTCTTACCATGGTGCAAAGCGGATTTGGTGCCATTCTGGGCAGCCTGTTGGGCGGAACCGTGGCGCAGGTACTGGATTTGACAACGGCATTCCGGGTGGTGGCCCTGTTTGTGTTTCTCATGGGCATTGTGGTCGTGGTGGCCCACCGGACGTATGTCAAACGGCAGCGGGTACATCGGGGGAACCCGGCGGCCTGATCGGCTTTTTCTGAAAAGCAGAAAACAGCAGGGGAATCTTTCCCCTGCTGTTTTTGTTATCCGGTCAAAACAGGCCCGGACCGTTTACTCCCGTTACGGCCAGCCGCAGGCCCCCATATCCACCCGCCCGTCGGGCAGGAAGGGGACCGCCTCCCGCTGCAGAAGGATTTTCTGGCGGTTTTCCCCATTTCCAAAAAAGGCCGGAGAGAGCGTTCCGTCCTGATACAAAACCCGGTGGCAGGGCACAGCCGGATCCCGGCAGGCCCGCATGGCGTAGCCGACCACCCGGGACCAGCGGGGGTTTCCGGCAAGGGCCGCAATAGTGCCGTAGCTGCTCACCCGCCCCGGCGGAATCTGGCGCACAATGCGGTAAATGCGGGCAAAGGAATTCTGCACGGCGCTCTCCTCCTCTCTTTTTTCCGTCTGACGCGGATCATCTTCCGCGCTTTTTCAGTATACCACGGGGCAGAGGAGATGGAAAGGAAGGAATGCCAAAAAAGAAGAGAAAGCGTGCTAATTCTTCT
>JBJEQH010000174.1:0-8912 GCA_051881655.1 Candidatus Heritagella sp.
CGTAACGGTATCCTGCGGCCTGCAGGGGGAAACCCTGTTTTCCTCCGGATTCTGCCGGCAGGAGATCACCTCTTTCCGTGAACAGGATGGCTGTTGGAGTTCGTGGGAGATTTCCCCCGTGCGCTGGCGTTCTTCGGGCGCCTGTTATCTGGACGGAGGATCCTATACCATTTTGCTGTGTACACAGCAGGGGGATGCGGGGGCGATCCCGCAGGAATACCGAAGTCCGGATGTGCTGATTTTGCTGGATGTTACGGATCACGTGGGGCTGCTCAATAGCCGTTATACCATCACGCCTTCGGATATTCAGCAGGATGTCCCCGGGGAATACCGGATTTCTCTGGAATACGAGGAGGACTTTTCGCTCTCGCTGACGGAAAGCGGCGAGTGGGACTTCAGGAGGAAATGAGAATGCCTGTTCTGACAGAAGAAGAATTCCGCAAAAAGAGGACGGCCGGTACACTCTCCGGCCTGGTGGTCCTGTATGGGGAGGAATCCTATCTGGTATTGCGCGCTGCCCGGAAAATTGTGGCGGACGCAGAGAAAAATATCCCTTTTCCCGATTTTAATCTGCAGCGATTTGACGGGGATTCCTCTCTGGAGGATATTCTCACGGCGGTGGAGGCCCTTCCCTTTATGGCCGAACAGAAGCTGGTGACGGTGCGGGACTATCCGGTGGACGCGCTCTCCTCCTCGGATACCGAGCAGCTCAAAGAACTGATCGGGAATATCCCGGAGAGTACCCTGTGCCTGTTCAGCTTTTCCTCCGTCGCGGTGGATGCGAAGAAAAACAGCAAATGGCGCTCTTTTTTGCAGCTGGCGGGAAAGCACGGCAGCGTGGTGGAGTACCCGCGCCGCACGGGACCGGAGCTGGAAAAATGGCTGTGTACGGAAGCCGCCCGCCGCCGGTGCGACCTCTCCCGGCGGGATGCCGCCGAGATTGCCGCCCGCAGCGGCAGCGACCTGCAGACGCTTGAAAATGAGATTCAGAAGCTGTGCGCCTTTGTTGGGCAGGGCCCCATTACCCGGGAGCATATCGAGAAAATTGTCTCCCGCAATCTGGAGACGACAGTGTTCATGCTCTCCAACGCCCTGGCATCCGGGAATTATGACCGCTCGTTCCTTCTGCTGGACCAACTGTTCTATCAGAACGAGGACCCGATCTCGGTGCTGGCCGTCCTGTCCTCGGCCTTTGTGGATATGTACCGGGTGCAGGTGGCCCTGCAGGATGGCGGGACCTACCGCACGCCGGGGGAATGGTTCGATTATAAGGGCCGGGATTTCCGGCTGCGCAACGCCCAGCGGGATGGGCACGGCCTGTCCGCCGGGCAGCTGCGGAGGGTTCTGGGTGTTCTGTTGGAGACGGATGCCAAAATGAAGAGCAGCCGCACGCAAAACCGGATTCTGCTGGAGGAAATGATGACAAAACTGCTGCTGATTACAAAGGGGCGACAGGAAGCATGATTCATATCAAAGAGGCCATTATTGTGGAGGGGCGGTATGACCGGATCAAGCTCTCCTCCATTGTGGATGGATTGATTCTCGAAACCGGCGGTTTCCGGATTTTTAAGGACAAGGAAAAAATGTCCATGCTGCGCCGGCTGGCCGAGACGCGCGGGCTGCTGATTTTGACGGACAGCGACGGTGCGGGCTTTGTCATCCGCCGGTATCTGTCCGGCAGCATTCCCAAAGAGCAGATTCGCCACGCCTATATCCCGGACCGCTATGGAAAGGAAAAGCGGAAGGAAAAGCCGGGGAAAGAGGGGAAGCTGGGTGTCGAAGGTATTGATGCCGACGAGCTGCTTAAGGTTCTGCAGCGGGCGGGGGTCTGCTGTGAGGAGAGCGGGGAAAAGGCGCCCGGTCAGCCGGTTACCAAGGCGGATTTGTTTGCACTGGGGCTGACCGGCGGGCAGAACAGCGCGGAAAAACGCGCGGCCGTGCTGAAAAAGCTGGATTTACCCGAGTATTTGACGGCGAAAACCATGCTGCCGGTGGTCAATACGCTGTTCACCCGGGCGGAGTTCTTCGAAATCTGCCAGCAGGTACCGGGGGTAAAAAAGGAGGAAGTTTCTTCTTGACAAGCGGATAGGGTTATGGTATAATCATTTCCGCTGGTGTAAATAAGCGCGAGTGCTGGAACTGGCAGACAGGCACGTTTGAGGTGCGTGTGCTTCGTGCGTACGGGTTCAAGTCCCGTCTCGCGCACCAGAAAAACCGGACAACAGGGATTTTCCTGCTGTCCGGTTTTTTGTTTGCGGTGCGTTCGTATTCGCGGGCCCCATTCTGTTTTCCACCAAGAGAAACCGCCCCACAGGGTTTCCCTGCGGGGCGGCCTTTTGTCATTGTCTGCGTTTATTTTTCGATGAGATAAGCGTTGCCGTCCTTGCGCACGGTCCACTCGGTGCCGTTTACCACGGCCTTTGTCACTTCCTCTTTTGCGTAAAGCTGAATGCAGGTGACATCCATCTCCCCGAAGGTGATGGTGACAATCCCATCCTGCAGCGTGGCTTCGTAGGTGGCGGCGATGCCGTCATCCTTATATTCACCCTTGATCCCATGTACAAGGTTCAGAACAAGCCGCAGGTTGGACCACTGCTTGCCGTCAATGTGAAGCGGGATGTCGATCAGCTCCACAAGGCCCTTGTCCTGCCGGATATACAGCGGGATTTTGTCCAGCGCCATATCGGTGGCAATCCAGTCAACACCCTCCAGCCGGTCGCCGGTGTTGTAATCAATCCACGAGCCCTTGGGCAGATAGACATACTGCTGCTGCTGGTCAAAGGTGGGCGCCACCAGCAGGCTGTCGCCATACATGTACTGCCGGGACATATTGCGCACCGAGCGGTCCTCCTGGAATTCCATCACCATGGGGCGGATCATGGGATAGCCCTTTTCATGGGCCTGGATCGCCACATGATAGATGTAGGGCAGCAGGCGATAGCGCAGCTTATCCGCCTTCAGGAAGGCATCCTGCGCTTCTTTGCCGTATTTCCACGGGACGCGCGGGGACCACTGCCCATGCGCACGGGACAGGGGGCTGAAGAAGCCAAGCTGCACAGAGCGCACATACTCTTCGTCCGTCGGATCATCCCGGTCGCCGGACAGGGTCGAGCCGTAGAAGCCGCCCATATCGAAGCCCCAGAACGGAACGCCGGATACCGCCATGGAGAGGCCGCCGTTTAATACGGCTGCCTGGGTATTCAGAGAGGTGAAGGAGTCGCCCGCCCAGTTGGCCGGATACCGCTGGTTGCCCAGATAGCCGGAACGGCCCCAGAGCATACCGGGCTCATCGCCCCATTTTTTCTTGCCCTCGCAGGTTCCCTCGTATACGCACTGCTGATAGAGAGCGGTAAACTTATTGTGGGACTGCACACCGGTGGTCCCGTCGTAGAACCGCGCGTCCTGGGGGATTTCCTCACCGAAGTCGGTCTTGATCACGCCGGTGCCCATTTCCATCAGGCGGGCCACCCGGTTCTTCATGTATTCATAGGCCTCGGGATTGGTCAGATCCACCGCAGAGGAGCCCATGTTGTTGGGATCCCCTTCCCCGGAGGAGAACATATAGGGCTCGTTGGTCTTGGGATCCATGACCAGATAGCCCAGCTCGCGCAGATGCTTGAACTGCTCGGAAACCGCCATATCGTCCGCCGAGCCCGCCGGCCCCGGATTGGCGCCGCCCATGCGCTTGGCCCGAACCCGGACATAGGGGTTCATCCACAGGCAGGTGTGAATCCCGCGTTCCTTCAGGCTGCGGACCATCTCCTCCACATCGGGATACGAGGCATTGCCGTCGGTTAAGATGTCATAGGCATCCCAGGTCTGCCAGCTGCCGCCGTCAAAATGGAACACATCCACGGGCATTCCGAATTTTTCCATGGCATCCGCGGCGTCATACACCGTGCCGTCCATGGACCGGCGGAAAGAGGTCGGAACATCATACTTGTCGGTATGCACCGTGCCGCGATAGGAGATCATCGTGATCCAGAAGCCGAAGGACCATTTCGGCACCATGGGAGAGCGGCCGGACAAGGCCGTGTAGTCGCTGACCAGCTCCTTATAATCGCGGTTGCAGAACATGTAGTAATCGAGGTACGGGTCTTCCACTTCCATATTGTAGGAGACCGCCGAGCTGGCGCCCATGTTGAAGTGGTTCCGCGTATAGGTATTCACGGCAATGGAGTAGCCGTAGGTGCTCATGAAGTAGGGCATGCCCTTGTAGGATACATCCGCCGAGGTGCTCTGGGCATCGCGCTGCCACACGGTGATTTTCTGTCCGCGCTTGTTGAAATCGGTGAATTTCTCGCCGAAGCCGTAAAAATCCTCGTCCGAATGGAGGTACATCGTCTCGAAGCAATCGCTGACGTTGCCCCAGCGGTCCACGGTAAAGCCCACCGGAATCCCCTTATAGCGCTGGTCCACGTTGAAGTCGCGGATCTGCTCCCGGGTGATCTCTTTGCCGTCCAGCTCGACGACCATTTCCCAGGGGTTCTTGCGGATGACCAGGCGGGTTCTCGCCGTGGAGAACACCACACTGTCGCCCTCTTCCTTCAGCTCCACCTGATCGTATACCGGGAACTCAAAGACGGAATTCAGTTTCTCCGGAACCCTCTCGAACGGGAACATCTGGAAACGGAAAGCCGATTCCGAGTGGAAGGTCAGCTTTACCAGTGCGGTCCGGTTCCGCCAGGTTTCCACGCGGAAAATGGCGGCGCCGTCCTCCAGCTTGTACCCCAGGATTGCATTCAGGTAATCCTTTTTGCCCTCGCGGTTGACAAACGTGTATCCTTTGTCAACCACCAGGGGATCGTCGGTGATCATCGGCGGGGCATAGATGATCTTGTTTTCGATTTTCACTTCTTTGAAATCTGCCATGCGTTTGTGTCTCCTGTCTCCTTGTATTTTTATCCAGAGGCCGGGGTGGTCTCTTCTGCGGTCAGCCGCAGGAAAAATCCCCCTGAAAAGAGGGGATTTTGGATACAAAGTGATAACGGGGGGGCAGCCTGGCCCCTCTCAAAACAGCGGCGGCCTCTGCCATGGGGCCGCTTTTTTGCGGCCGGTTCTCCTCTCAATAGAACCTATATTCCTGTGATGTTTCCATTATACGGGGGATTTTTTTGGCTGTCAAGGAGAAGGCCCCATTAGAAATTTTGGACAAATAATCGCAGGTTTTTTGCCTTTATTCTGATAAAAAAGTCATGTGAGTGATAGAAAAATTGTGATAAAATATCCTTATATCTGCTTTGCCATGCCGCTTTGCAGAGGAGGATGGCTCTCTCTTTCCCGTATCGCGGGCGGTATGATCGCCGGGGAGCGGGGAACGATACCGGATGGGTTCATTCCCACCGTGCCGGGTTTTTCTGCCGGAGAGCCGCTCTTTTTCTGACATCGAAAGAGAAGGGCCGTACGGGTCCGATTATACAGGGGGATTTTCTGCGGCGAGTTTCTGCAAAAGCCCCTGCGTACAGAGGAGGAAGATGCCGTTATGTGCGAAAAAAGGGAAGATCGCCTTTTTGGGAGAGAGGATTACTCCAGCGAGGAGTTTGAGAAAGCGTGTACCTATCCGGGGGAGGATCTGGGGGCCAACTGGAGCCGGAAAAAAACGGTTTTCCGGGTATGGGCGCCCACCGCGTCCGGTGTGACCGTCAACCTGTATCAAAGCGGTACGCCGGGGGCGGAGGACCGCCTGGAGCAGATCCCCATGGAGAAGGGGGAAAGGGGGACCTGGACCGCGGAGAAGGCCGGGGATCTGAACGGGGTTTACTATACCTATCAGGCGGAAGTGGAAGGGGTCAGCCGGGAAGCCTGTGACCCCTATGCCCGAACCACCGGGGTAAACGGCCGGCGTGCCATGGTGATCGATCTGGAATCGACCAATCCTCCGGGGTGGGATGGGGACCGCAACCCCCACGCCGGGGAGAATTTTACGGATGCGGTGATTTACGAGCTGCATGTGCGGGATCTGTCCAGTGATCCGGGTTCCGGTATCCATCATGCGGGGAAATTTCTGGGGTTGACGGAAACCGGCACCCGCAATTCCCAGGGAGTTCCCACCGGGGTGGACCATATTCGGGAACTGGGGATTACCCATCTGCATCTGATGCCCGTTTACGACTATGCCACCGTGGATGAGGCCCGGCCGGATGAACCGCAGTTTAACTGGGGATACGACCCGCTGAACTTCAATGTGCCGGAGGGCTCCTATGCCACCGATCCGTATCACGGTGAGGTGCGGGTATCCGAGATGAAGCGGATGATTAAGGGCCTGCACGATCAGGGGATCAGCGTTGTGATGGATGTGGTGTATAATCACGTCTATGATTCCGGCAGCTTCTCCTTTAACCAGCTGGTTCCGGGCTATTTCAGCCGCATTAGTCCCCAGGGCGTGTATTCCAACGGGTCCGGGTGCGGGAACGATACGGCCACCGAGCGGTCGATGGTTCGCAAATACATCGTCGATTCGGTCCAATATTGGGCGGAGGAATACCATATTGACGGCTTCCGCTTTGACCTGGTGGGGCTGATTGATGTGGAAACCATCCGCGCCGTGATGCAGGCGGTTCACCAAAAGCGGCCGGATGTGGTTTTCTACGGAGAGGGCTGGTCCATGTGGACAGAGCTGACAAAGCCCGGCTGCGCCATGACGACCCAGCAGAACGCCTCTCTGGTTCCGGATTTTGCCTTTTTCAGCGATACCATGCGCAATGCCCTGCGCGGCTCGGTATTTGACGGAAACGCAAAGGGCTTTGTATCCGGGGGCAGTGGGCAGGAAAAAACCATGGAGAGATGCTTTATGGGAAGGCCCGGCTGGTGTGATTCCCCGGTGCAGAGCGTCAATTATGCCTCCTGCCACGACAACCGGACGCTGCTGGACCAGATTACGCTGGCAGCCCCCGAGGCTTCCCGGGAGGAACAGGTGCACATGAACAATCTGGCCGCCGCGATCTGCCTGCTCTCCCAGGGTATCCCGTTTTTCCAGGCAGGCGAGGAGATGCTCCGCTCCAAGCGGTGGCCCGACGGCGGAATCGTAGAGAACAGCTATAACAGCCCGGACAGTGTGAACGGTCTGAAATGGGAAAACCTGAATCAGGAGGAGTACCGGAGGACCCTTTGCTATTATAAAGGGCTGATCGCCTTCCGCAGAGCGCATCCGGTTCTGCGCCTGACGGATGGCGGGGAGGTGGATGCCCGCATTCAGGCGATGCCGGATATGCCGGCGCACACGGTGGCTTTCCAGCTGGATGGCAGCGGACTGGAGGGGGAATCCGCCGAAAAACTCTATGTGATGTTTCATGCCGGGGATCAGGCGCTGGAAGCGGCGCTTCCCCAGGGAATGTGGCATGTGTATATCCACGGGGATACCGCCGGTACAGAGGTTTTGGCCTGTGTACAGGACTGTGTGACCGTGCCGCCGTTCTCGGCCCTGGTATTGGTGCAGGAAGCGGATCGACCCGGAGAAGAAGGCCAAAAGGAAGAAAAAACGAACCCGCCGCAGGAGAAAGGCCGCCGGTCCGGATGGTTGGGCGGCGCCCTTCTGGCGGGGGCCGCGCTGGGAACCTTTTGGGCCGTGCGGGGGAGAAAACGGCGGAGAAGCCGGCCGTCCCGGGACTGAATCCCCGGGGGATTTTTAAAAAAGGCGCTTCTCATTTTCCGTGGAGTATGGTATACTGCTTGTAACCAACAGAAACAGGAAAGGAGAGAGTGTCATGTACTGCAGAAGCTGCGGAACATCCATTCCGGATCACGGGAAGTTCTGCCCCAAGTGCGGGAAAGCGGTGGAGGAGGCCCCCCCGGAACAGGTGATCGAGTATCAGTATTTCTTCTGTTCAAAATGCCGTCAAAAGCTGCGTGTTCCCAAGGGCAGGGGGAAAATCGAGATTACCTGCCCGGTTTGCCGCAACCAGTTTATTGTGATGGATTGATCAAAAGGATATACGGGTGCTGTGGCCTGTATATCCTTTGTTGTTTTGGGAAGGATTTTGGGAAAAATCGGAAGAGGAGGGAGATTTATGGCCGTACAGCGCAGCAAATGGAAGACAGTGGTTTTCCGGATCCGAAAAATCATGAACCGGATTACGGAGGACCGCATCACCGTATATGCGGCGCAGGCTTCGTTCTTTGTGGTGATTTCAACGGTACCGTTTCTCTCCATGCTGATTTCCATTTTCAGCTTTTTTCTGCCGGCGGATGTACGGGGCGCTTTCTCCGGCTATGCCATTCCGGAGAACCTGATGCCGGTATTGGGGACCCTGCTGGAGGATCTGCAGGATATGCCGAACGTATCCCTGCTGTCCCTGTCGGCTATCACGGTGCTGTGGGCAGCTTCCAGGGGGACGGCGGCGATCCACACCGGAATTGAGATCGTATATCGTGCCAGACCCTCCAGAAATTTTCTGGTTCACCGGATCAAATCCTTTCTCAACACGCTGGCCTTCCTCGCCTTGATTTTGGCGGTGGTGGCCCTGATGCTGTTTGGCCATCTGGTGGATCAGTGGCTCTCCTTTATCCCCATTATGGAAATTGTTATGAAGCTGCGCATTCCCTTCTTTATGCTTTTCATGTGCGCTGTTTTTGCCATTATGTACCGGTCCACCGCCAGACGCAGCGACTGTGTGAGAAAACCCTTGTGGTATCATCTGCCCGGAGCGGTGTTTGCCTCGGTGGGATGGATGTTGTTCTCCTACTTCTATTCCCTGTATATCGAGTTTTTTCCCAGCGCCTCGTATATCTACGGGGGCCTTGCGGCGGTGTGCCTGATCATGCTGTGGTTGTATTTCTGCATGATAATCCTGCTTCTTGGGGCGGAAATCAATAAGGTGTACCCCACCCTTATAAAGAGGTGGAAGCACCCTTCCCCAGATGAAAAAGAGCAGAAGTGACCTTTGTTTTTTCGTTTCTTCCCCCTTTTGGCCGGT
>JBJEQH010000175.1:0-35070 GCA_051881655.1 Candidatus Heritagella sp.
TGAAGGGGCGGCACTTGGCCTTTCCGTCACGGCCCACAGTGGCCAGATACTGCACCGGATTTTCCTGCAGGAATTGGATCACTCTTTTCACGATTTTTTCCTCCGTCTTCTCTGTATTTTTTCTCCGAAAGGTTGCTTTTTCCTCTCGGTACTTCTATAATAGAGCCATACCGCCAAACTGTAAAGTACGCACAATATTGTACTATAGTTACCAAAAGGATACGAATGGACAAAGAACAGGAGATTTTATGGAAAACAAAAACACAGCGGGCACCGCTATGGCCGGTGAATGCCCCGATTGCCCCGTTGAAACCACGCTGATGCTGATCAGCGACAAGTGGAAGGTGCTGATTCTGCGCGACTTAATGGCGGGCACGAAGCGGTTCAGCGAATTGAAACGGTCGATCGGCCATGTGACCCAGAAGGTACTGACCGCACAGCTCCGCCAGATGGAAGCCAGCGGCCTGGTCATCCGGACCGTCTATGCCGAGGTTCCGCCCCGGGTCGAGTACACCCTGTCGGAGCTGGGATACAGTCTCAAGCCCATCCTCGACGCCATGTGGGACTGGGGCAAAAGCTATCAGGAGAAAAACGGGCACTGACCACGCTTTCTCCGTCCCCTTCCGAAAAAAAGAAAAAACGCCGGGCAGCGGTTCCCCACAACAGGGGCCGTCTGCCCGGCGTTTTTGGTTTTGTTCCGGTATCCCCGGCCGTTTCTCACGCCCGGTGGACAATCCGCCCGCCGATCATGACCAGCCGCACCTGCCAACCGGCGTCCATCACCACCAGGTCGGCCCGCTTTCCGGGGCGCAGGCTGCCGGTCACATCCCCCAGCCCCACCGACTGCGCCGGGATCAGGGTGGCCGAGCGGATGGCCTGCTCCGCCGGTACGCCAAAGCGGATCACCCGGCGCAGACATTCACTCAGGCTGACGGCGCTGCCCGCCAGCGTTCCGTCCGGCAGAGTGGCCTTCCCGTTTTCCACCCGCACCGCCTGTCCGCCCAGGGTATACGCCCCATCGGGCAGGCCGCCCGCCCGCATACAGTCGCTGATCAGGCAGATCCGGTCGCCGCCGAAAAAGGAGAACGTCTGGCGGACGACGGCCGGGTGAAGATGAACGCCGTCCCCGATCAGTTCACAGTACCGGGCAAAATCCGCCGCCGCCCCGATCACCCCCGGTGCGCGATGGGCATAGGGGGGCATGGCGTTGTACAGATGGGTGATGTGATCGGCGCCCTGGTGCAGGGCCTGGGCGGCTGTATCGTAGTCCGCCTCGGTATGGGCCAGGCTGACCGCGCATGTTTGGGCCGCCCGGCGGATAAAGGGCAGCGCCCCCGGCAGCTCGGGGGCCACATCCACCAGCCGGATCATCCCGCCGCTGACCCGGTTGATCTCCTCAAACAGGGGGATGTCCGGCGGGATAATGGCCGACTCGGCCTGGGCGCCGCGCTTTCCCCGGGAGAAAAACGGCCCCTCCATGTGCATCCCCCACAAAACGGCGCCGTCCTCTTCCGGAGAAGCCCGGAAAGCGGCGAAGTTCCCGGCGGCCTGCCGCAGCTCCGGGCGGGGCAGCGCCATGGTCGTGCCCAGAAAACCGGTCACGCCCTCCCGGGCCAGCGCCCGGGCCATGCGGCGCAGCGCCTGCGGGTCTGGGTCGCTGGCGTCGCATCCGGCGTACCCGTGGATGTGGATATCCAGCAGCCCGGGCAGCACATAGCCGTCCGCCGCGTCCACGCACCCCTCCCCGCCGTCCTCCGGCGAGGGGGCGGCGATGGAAACAATCCCACCGTTTTCCACCTGCAGGGTTCCCCGGTAAAAGCCGCTCTCCGTGAACAGGGTTCCGTTCACAATTTTCATGTCCCTCATCTCCTGTGGTTTTTTTCGGACGCCCCGCTGCCCGTTGACATTTTTCCTTCCCCTCTCTACAATGAGAAGGCCCGCCGGTGCTTTCCGGCCGGTTCACTCAGTAAAAAAGGAGCGCCGTTTTTATGATACAGCCCATTTGCAAAGATCCCCTGTTTTTGGCCCGAAAGTCCCTGCCCGCCGGGCCGGAGAACCTGCCCACCGCCCGGGACCTGCTGGATACCCTGCAGGCCCACGCCGGGGAATGCGTGGGAATGGCCGCCAACATGATCGGGGTCTCCCGGCGGATCATCGTTTTCGAGACCGCCGACGGCCCCATGCTCATGCTCAATCCGGAAATTCTCAAACACAGCGACCCCTACTCCACCGAAGAGGGGTGCCTTTCCCTGCCCGGTACCCGGAAAACCCGGCGGTACCGCTCGATCAAGGTGCGCTATCAGACCGTGGATTTCGCCGTGCGGATCCGCACCTTTACCGGCTGGACCGCCCAGATCATCCAGCACGAGCTGGATCACTGCAACGGGATTTTAATCTGACGGCATTCCGTCCGCCTCGCGGGCTTCCCGCAGCAGGTGGGTATAAAAGTCCGCCGCGATCTGCCGCCGTTCCTCCGCCAGCTCTCTCCCCCGCCGGGTGAAAAAGCGGTCGTACATCTTTTCCAGCTTATAGGTGTACTCCTGAAAAAAGGAGGGGGCGCTGTCCCCCCGCCCGTCCGAGATGTGCCCGTTTTCCAGCCGGGTGTAGACCGGCTCGCCCCATCTGCCGTTATACAGCAGCGTGCGGGCCATTCCCATGGCGCCGCAGACGTCCAGCTTGTCGGCGTCGAACAGGATTTTCGCCTCGATCGTCGCGGGCGGCGTCTCCTTGCGGTAGCGGTGGGTGCGGATGCAGTCGCACACCCTTTGGATCTGTCCGGCAGGGAATCCCTTCTCCCGCAAAAAGGCCGCCGCCTTTTCGGCGCCCACCTGGGCGTGGCACAGCTGCGGGTTCTCCGCCTGCTCGCGCCGCCCGATATCGTGCAGCAGGCAGGCAAGCGTCAGCACATCCCGGTCCGCCTCCGGCTGGGTGCGGGCGATCTCCCGGGCATGGTGCAAAACCCGGTAGACATGCTCCTTCCCGTGGGCGCCGTCGCTCTCGTCCATCTGGCTTTCCATATAGGCTTTTACCATACGGATGGTCTCTTTGTCCAATGGGATCCCCTCCTTTTTCTTCCATTATATCCGATCCGTTTCCGATTTACCACCCCCTGCGGCCATCCGTCACCGGGAGGTGTCATTCCCCCTTTGGCTCCGGTTCGGCATTGTCCTCCAACTTGCTCTTCAGCCCCTGCACGATCTTCGTGAGGAACCCGGGCAGCGGCACGCCGATGTCCCCGATGTTCTCCAGGATCGAGATCACCTCGTTGCAGATCAGCCACACGGCCGTCAGGGTGGCGATCAGCATCGGCAGGTGCAGCGCAAAGCCCAGGGCCGCCCCGGCGTAGGAGAGCAGCCAGTCCAGCACGCTCCCCACGGCGATGAGCAGCCACATGCACACCTTCTTGGCGATCCCGTTGATGCCCGTATAGCTGCTGATCTTCTGTCCGCGCCGGTGGGCCGCCGCGATGCCGGTCATGTAGTCGATCAGGTTGACCGCCACCAGCACATATACCGGCACCGCCAGTTCTCCCAGCCACGAGGACAGCACGCCCAGGGCGGCCACCAGCACGGCTTTTACCGTTTTCATCCAGTCCATTTTTTCTCCTCCTTATTCCAGTACAATCTGCAGCCGGTCGATTCTTTTGCCCAGCACCCCGGCATATCCGTCCATGCCGCCCGTTTTGGCGGTGCCCACCTGGTACGGGTAGTAGTTTCCGTTCAGAGGCGAAACACGGTATTTGACCGAGAGCTTCTTCCCGCCGGGGGCCGTATACTGAATCTGCAGCGCGTCGATGGGCGTGCCGTTGCCGGCATACCCGTTCACCCTGTCCCCGGTATCATAGCCGGTCACCCACGGCAGCCAGCGCCCGGAGAGCAAATGCACCCGGTACCGGACGGATCCGGCCGAGACCTTCACCGCCACGTCGGTGACGGCATCTCCCACCTTGCCCGCGTAATCCGCGAGGTTTTTTACCGCCGGGTACCATTTGCCCGCCTGCCCCCGCACCCGGTAGGTGACATCCGGCACACCGGCATCCGCTCTCCCGCCGTACTCTTTATAGCAGAGATTCCGGTCCACGTTCCCCGTGACGCCGTCCACCGTCCCCTCGCTGGTGTACTGCCAGATGGCGCAGTCATAATCGGGCTTTTCCTGTGTATAGGCGGCCAGCCACAGGTCATACTCCTTCAGGTCGTCCCAGTTCAGGCGGTTTTTCACAAAGTCCGGGTTGGTGTAGACCCCCGGGGTATAGCCCGCTTTTTCGATCTCCTCACAGAAGGCCCGGATGCACGCCGTGCGGAAGGCCCGGGTGGGGGTGATTCCGTTTTTCTGTGCGTACTCGTCGGACGCGTACTCATAATCCGAGAAGACCGGCAGGGTGATGCCCTCTTTATAGGGCCCGATCACCTGCAGGCAGGCTTTTGCTTCCTCCCGCGCTTCCTCCTCGGACCGGGCGTACTGGAACCAGTATACGCCCACCGGCAGCCCCATCGACAGGGCCCCCTTCATGTGGCTCTCAAACCGGTCATCCTGCTGGCCGGCCGTATTGCCGAACCCCGCGCGGACAATGGCAAACTGCACCCCCGCCTTTTTCGCTTTCTCCCAGTCCACCGCGCCGTTGTGGGTGGACACGTCGATGCCTTTTCCCGCTGTTGTTTCCTTCACTCTTCTTCCTTCCTCCATTCCCTGTTCTCCTTTTTCGCTTGTGTGCTTTCTCTGCATCCCGCCCCTCCCCCCTTTTCTTTCTTTTCTGCCGTGCGCTCTCCCCCTCTCCTTTTCCATTAAGGGCGCTTGTTTTCGCCCCTACTTTTGATACTATCAAACGGTTTTGGGGGCAGCAACGCGCTTTTTGGGAAAAAGGGGCCGTTTTTCCCCCTTTTTCAAAAATCCATCCGCCCGGATGGCATCGTTTTCCGCACAAAAACCGGCCGTCCCCGCGGGGAACAGCCGGTTTTGCAAAACTCTCATTTTTTCTTTTTCCGGTCAAAAGAGGGGTTAAAGGCATAGAAGTTCTTCGAATCCAGCCGGTCTGTGAGCAGGCGCATGGCTTCGCCGAACCGCTGGAAATGCACCACTTCCCTCTCCCGCAGAAAGCGGATGGGATCCGCCACATCCGGATCGTCGCAGAAGCGCAGAATGTTGTCGTAGACCAGCCGGGCCTTCTGTTCGGCCGCCAGATCCTCCGTCAGATCGGCAATGGGATCGCCGCTGACCGCCAGATAGGCGGCTGTAAACGGAACCCCGCTGGCATCCGCCGGGTAAATTCCGGTGGTGTGATCCACAAAATACGCGCCGAACCCCTGCTTCTCAATCTCCTCGGCGGTCATCCCCCGGGTCAGCTGATAGACAATCGTCCCCACCATCTCCAGGTGCCCCAGTTCTTCCGTACCGATATCGTTCAGCACCGCCGTCAGCTCCGGGTAGGGCATGGTGTACCGCTGGCTGAGATAGCGCAGCGACGCGCCCAGTTCCCCGTTGGGCCCGCCGTACTGCGCGGAAATCAATTTTGCCAGGGCCGCGTTGGGGTTTTTGATCTTCACGGGATACTGCAGCCGTTTTTCATAGACAAACATCAGTCATCCTCCTCCCCCAGCTGCCACGGCCACGGATTGTTGATCCAGGCCCAGCGATTGGCCGCATCCCGGGTTTCACGGATGGGGCCGAACTGGCTCTCATATTGGGTGACCAGATCGGTCAGCTTATTCTGGTAGTCGCGGTATTTTGCGGCCGCCTCCTGGCAGGTGGGGTGGGTATCCATATAGATGTGCAGCTCCCACATGGCAAAGCGCACTGCGTTCATCCGCCGCATCAGCCGTTCTCTTTCGCTCATCGCGTTTCCCCCCGTCCCCCCAGAAACGGTTTGTTCAGTTCGGTAAACAGGGTTCCCATCTGCAGGGCTTTTTCCGGCGGATAGGTCTCTCCCCACTGTTGAAACGGTACATAGAGCATGGCCACCACGGGATCCTCCGGCAGCGGCAGCGGTACCTCATTTTTCATACTTCCGTCTCCTTTCCTGCTGAAATAAGGGGGCGCTCTCTTGTCCCCTCACTGCAGGATATGAGGGAGGAAAAAATTTGGTTCCTTCTCCTTTGGAAAGCCAAAGCGCGGGCAGATAGCAGGAGCCCCGGCGCGGTATTTTGGTACCGCGCCGGGGCTCTTCTCCTCTCAGACAGGGCCGCTTTCGCCCTCTTTTCCGTTTGGCTGAATAACCGGCAGCCGCCGGTGCCACACTCCTTCCGAAAAACACGGCCCGGCGCTGTTGCCATTTTCCCAAAACCTTGCTATGATAGTCTCAGGCTGAATGTACAGGCCGCTGTACCGGAATCGAGGCGCTTTATGAACGACAAAACCTATCAATTTGAGGCCGTGATCGAGCCGGTCCCTGATCATCACGGTGCTTTCGTCCGTTTTCCCTATTCCATCCGAAAGGAATTCGGCAGGGGCCTGGTCCGGGTTCTGGCCACCTTCGACGGGGTGCCCTACCGCGGCAGCCTGGTTCACATGGGGGTAAAAAACGAGGACGGCTCCCCCTGCCCCATCATCGGGGTGCGCAGGGATATCCAAAAGCAGATGGGCAAAGGAATCGGAGACCGGATTACGGTGACCATTCGGGAGGATCCCGCCCCATGAACACGGCCGCCGCGAAAAGGGGAAGCCGCGCCCCCGGTATGGTTTGAAAACGATTTTCAGAGCAAAAAGAACGAAGTGGAAAAAGCCCTGCAGGCGTTTAGGCGAGTTCTATGAACTCCGGCTGGTCAGGGAATCCCATAAAAATCATCATCCGCAAAAGAATAAAAGGAGAGAGCAATATGTTGGAAGTTGGAACAAAAGCCCCCGATTTTACCCTGCCGGATCAAAACGGACAGCCCGTTTCCCTGTCGGATTTTCGCGAAAAAAAGGTCGTCCTCTATTTCTATCCCAAGGACAACACCCCCGGCTGCACCCGGCAGGCCTGCGCCTTCGCGGCCGGCTACGAGGCGTTTCAAAAGCTGGACGTGGCCGTTATCGGCATCAGCAAGGACAGCGTGTCCTCCCATCTCAAATTTGTCCAGAAGTACAACCTGCCTTTCCTGCTGCTGGCCGATCCGGACCGAACCGCCATTGAGGCCTACGGCGTATGGCAGGAGAAAAAGCTGTACGGCAAAACCAGCATGGGCGTGGTTCGCACCACCTATCTGATTGACGAACAGGGCATGATCGAAAAGGTGATGCCCAAGGTAAAGCCCGATACCAATGCCGCCGAGATTCTGGCCTGCCTGAATGGGGAGAAAGAATCATGAGACATCTGTTTCCCGCCATCGCCGCCATGCTCCTCCTTTTGGGCGGATGTGCAGGCTCGTCCCCGGGGCAAAACACCTACCAGTCCATTTCCCAGCAGGAGGCCAAGAACAAAATGGATACCCAGGAGGTCCTCATCCTGGATGTCCGCGAACCGTCCGAATTTTCTCAGGGGCATATTCCCCATGCGGTTCTGTTTCCCGTGGGAACCATCACGGAGGAAACCGCCGCGGAGACAATTCCCGATAAAGATACCATCCTGCTGGTCTACTGCCGCAGCGGGAACCGCAGCAAACGGGCCTCTCAGATGCTGGCCGACCTGGGGTATTCCCATGTCTATGAATTCGGCGGAATCCAGACCTGGCCCTATGAATTGGAGTGACCTATGAGAATTATCCTCTCCCCGGCCAAGAAAATGAACGTGGACGCGGATTCCCTCCCCTGGCAGGAGCTGCCCGCCTTCCTGCCGAAAACGGAGGAGCTCTTGAAAGTCCTGCAGGGGATGTCCGCGGAGGAACTGAAAAAGCTGTGGAAGTGCAACGACGCGATCGCACAGCAGAACATAGAGCGGCTGCGGCATATGGATCTGCACATGAATCTGACCCCGGCCATTCTGTCCTATGAGGGGATCCAGTACCAGTACATGGCGCCCAGCGTGTTCACCGAGAGGGAACTTGCCTATGTGCAGGAGCACGTGCGCATTCTGTCGGGCTTTTACGGCATTCTGCGCCCCTTTGACGGGGTTACGCCCTACCGGCTGGAAATGCAGGCAAAGCTGAGAGCCGGCGGAACCAAAGACCTGTATGCCTTCTGGGGGGACAGCCTTGCCAAAACCCTCCTGGGGGAAACGGACTGCATCCTCAACCTGGCCTCGAAGGAGTACAGCCAGTGTATCTCCCGTTTTCTGCCGGACTCCGTCCGCTTTATCACCTGCGTATTCGGTGAGGAAAAGGACGGCCGGATTTTGGAAAAGGGGACCCTGTGCAAGATGGCCCGGGGCGAGATGGTGCGCTATATGGCGGAAAACGAAATCCGGCAGCCGCAGCAGCTCGTCTTCTTTGACCGGCTGCAGTACCGGTACAGTCCGCCGCACTCGGATCCGAACACGTACGTCTTTTTAAAAAGCCAAAGCAAAACCGAAGTCTTCTGAAAAACCCCGCTTTCCCTTCGTATCGGGAAAGCGGGGTTTTTTGCCTCTTTTCGTACCGTCCGGTACCCTTTTTCTTCGGGAAGTAAGAGGACGGAAACCGGGGTTCCCCGCCCTTTCGAAAAACAAAGGGCGGGCCGGATTCGGTTTTCTCAGGGTTCGATGGGTCTTCCGCAGTTCGGGCAGAATCGCTTTCCGACCGCCACCCGGGATCCGCAGTAGATGCAGAAGCCGCCGGCCGGGGCCGCGGGCTTTGCCGCCGGAGCGGGCGCCGGGGCTGCGGGTTTTGCCGCCGGGGCGGGCGCCGGAGCCGCAGGTCTTGCCGCCGGGGCGGGGGCCGGGGCCGCGGGCTTTACCGCCGGGGCAGGCACGGGAGCCGCGGGTCTTGCCGCTGCTTTTTCCTTCTTCCCCGGTTTTTTCCCTTCGGTCTTTTTACGGCGGAGCCTGGAAATGGCGAAAATCATCAGGGACAGCACCACCAGAATCACCGCCGCCAGCGTCACCCACCGGTAGCTGACCGCCAGCATATATCCCATCCCTGTGTCCATCGTCAGCAGGTTATCGCCGGATACCGACACCTGCATCCACACGGCCACTCCGCAGCAGATCAGCGTCAGAAGATAAAATCCATATTTTACGAATTTCATGCTTTCCGTTTCCTCCTTCCGCGGATAAACAGGATCACATACACCACCATCAGTACCACGCCCACGGCGATGCACAGAATCCACACAAGGGCCTCGGCGCTGAACCAGGGCCGCTCCACATTTGCCGTGTAGCGGGTCTGGTTCCCGGCCCCATCGGTGGCCACCAGCTCAAAGGTGTTCGAGCCGATCCGCAGCCCGCACCGGATGCTGAAATACCCGGCCTGGGTCTCGACCGCCTCGCCGTTTAATGTCAGCACCGCGCCGCCCTCGGTATGGCCCTCCAGATACACATGGTCATCGGAGGTGGACCGGCCGTTCAGATCGTGCAGGATGGAAAGCTGCGGGGGCGTCGCGTCGATGTGCAGATCCTTTCCGTAGGTGCGCACATTGCCGTTTTCGTCCTTGATATAGAAGGCCACCCGGTTGTCGCCCTCCTCCATATCCACACGGTAATTCCCCGCCTCTTTGCTGTCCTCGCACAACAGCTCGCCGTTCAGGGCTGCGCTGACCGTGTAATTCCCGGTAAAGGCCACGTTCACCTGTACGGATTTGGTATTCAGCTGGTCGCCCTCGGGGAAGGTGACCGTCACGCTGTCAAAATTGCCGCGGGTGACGGTATAGCGCTGGAAATCACCGGTTCTTCCGTAGCGGACAGCCGCTACCGCCGCTTCCGCGGTATTCAGGTTCTGGGGGATTTCCACATACCAGTCGGCGGTCTGGGTCACATTCTCGTCCGCCAGCACTTCACCGTTTTCATCCCACACCATCACGCGGTAGCTGTCGGCCTCTTCCGACAGGTCCCACGTCAGCCACACATCATCGTCCATCATGCGGGCCTGCACGCCGGACAGCTTTGACAGGCTGTCGTCTCTGCGGTAGGAGATCCGGGTATCGTCATACTGATACGCGTAGATCCCGCCGCTGCCGATGGCCTTGAGATACAGGTAATAGTCGCCGCTGTCCAGCCCCGACAGGGAGAATTCGCCGTTTCCGGACGCCTTCCCCCGCAGGGAGGCGATCCGCTCCCCGCCGTAGTTGACCGGATCGGGCGCGGCCCAGATCTCCAGGGTCAGGTCCTCCTCGCTGTCCTCAATCTTCCAGGAGGCCGTCCCCTTGTCACCGCTGACCGATACCTGGAAGGATGTGATATTCATCCGCCCGGGCATCACACCGGAGTCCAGCGTGACAACCCCCAGGCCGTCGCCGCTGATTTTCACTTTCCACTCGCCCTTCTCCGCTTTGGGGAAGCAGAACAGCAATTCGCCCTCCCCGGCGTCGGCATCGGGCATATTCTCCAGATTGTACGTCTTTCCGCTGGGAGCGGTCAGGGTGACATCCGGCTGCTTTTCCGTGTTCTCCCACTGGATCTCAAAAACGTAGTTCGTTTTCTCCTCATCCAGTTTGATGGAGTACTCCTCTGTCTTTGCAAAAACGGAGGCAGACAGCAGGCACCCCATCCACACGGCCAGCAGACAAGCAGACACCAGCCGGCGGAGTTTTTTTCCGTATCGCTTCATGCTTCTCTCCTCCTTCTGCTCAGAACGTACTCTCAAAGTGGAACTTATCCCACAGCATCATGCCGCTGCTGTCGTACCAGGCACGGGCCCAGTCGTCATTGCAGTAGACCTTGACGGCCAGAATGGTGCCGTCCGATGTCGCGATGTCCCCGGTCAGCTCCAGACCGACGGTCTTGTTGTCCCAGTTCACATCGGCCCAGCTGCAACGCAGGTGCCCCTTGCCGCTCAGGCCGATCAGGGCGGACACGCCGTCCTGGTTCTGCCCGGCCCAGGTGACCGACACCTCTGCCTCCAAATCCCCGCCGATATCAATCCCGGCGCAGGACAGCTCGGTGCCCACCCCGGCTTTCACCAGGAATTTTTTCGTGCTGATGCCGATTTCCGCACTGGCCATCTTCTGCTGCAGCAGTTCCAGGTCCGCGCTGATATCCAGCGACAGATCGCTGAAGTTCACGACCACCTCGGCATCGCTGATCTTGCCCAGCTCGCCCCAGCGGGTAATGCTGCGGGAGGCCCCGGTCTCCTTCCAGCCCAGCATCTTAAAGACATTGATGTCCGCTTCGGCCAGAACCTTCAGCACCACGTCCTTTTGGGTGATGGTCTCGTCACTGATAAACAGCCCGCTGGCGCCGGACAGGCCGCCGCCCACCTTCGTCAGGTTGAATACCTTGAACAGCGGGATGCCGGGATCCATGGAAACCGCCACCTCCAGGCTGTCGGGATACCAGAAATACGAGGCGATCTTTATCTCGATGCTGTTTTCCTTCTGGGCATTGCCCAGGATGTTCTTCACACCGGGCAGCAGAATGGACGTGTTGGCGCTCCAGTATTCATAGTCGGGGTCCAGCGAATTGATCTTCAGCCCCAATGCCTTGATGGGGAACATGAAGAAGGTCTTCTTATCCGGCAGCGTCAGCTGTACCTCGCCGCCAAAGCGCACATCGGTCGCGCCCAGCGCCACCGACAGAGAGCCGGTGATCGGGAATTTGGTCCAATCCCCCAGCTTATCCTCAAAGCTCTTCTCCATGGCTTCGCGGTCCTTCTTGGTGGATTTCACCCCGCCGGTCAGGGCCGAAATCAGGTTATCCTCGATATCCCCAAAATCCAGGGCCTCGGCGTCCAGCTGCAGCCGGTCGGTGTACAGCGTCACCTTGGCCGCGCCGATTTCCGTAAAGCCCGGGAATTTAATCGAGTAGTCGCGCAGCTCGTCGCTGATGGCCTGGGTATAGCCGCCGGTTCCAAAATCGGTATCCGACTCGCCCACGCTCATGGAGAACGCCCCGGTGCGCACCACCAGGTCCTTCCCGCCGAAGAGGTTCTCCGTAAAGGTGTGGCCCACCATCTGCTGCAGGGTGTTCCCGTTTTCCGCGGCCGCAACGGCCTGGGCGTAACTTGCATACAGCTTTCCGCTGCCCTCCACCGAGCCGCTGGCCCCCAGATACAGGGCCTCCTGCCCGACGGCGGACAGATTCTCATCACTCAGCTGATTATCGGGGGTGATGGTCAGCTCGCCGGTGCTGTACAAAAATCCGTTGATCGAGACATTGCCCGAGGCGGTCAGCTGGGTGCGGCTGCCGCTCTCGCTGGTCACGCCGATGTTGTCGGCCATAATCAGCACGTTGCCCATCTGCACCGAGGTGACGGTACCGGCCCGGAAGACTCGGAAGCCGCTGTACAGCGTATCCACCCGGTTGTCGGGCAGCTGGGCCCGCACATCATAGCCGCCGGCCGTCAGGCTGCCCTTGAGGGTGCCGGTCAGCTCCCCGGCGTCCTTGACCTTTACATTGGTAAGGGCAATTCCGCCGATGCTCACGGTCATGCCGTCCTGGAAGCCGGAACCGCGCACCGTCACCGGAACACCGTTCTGCAGATCCCCCTGGGAGGCGCTGCCCGGCGTGACGGCATACACGGCCAGATGATCTTCACTGACCGGGTAAATGCCGGTGTCCTCATCCACCTGCGTGACCTCTTCGCCCGAAATCCGATAGGCCTTCACGTCGTCCGCCGCATAGGCCGGCACCGCCACCGTCAGGCTGCGGGGATCGGTCTCCGGGTTTTCGGTCACCGTGTATTCAAAGCAGTAGTTATTGACAATATAGCGCTGCAGCAGCAGGTAAATGTCCGACAGCTCCGTCGAGGATTCCGCCGCGATAAACTTGCCGCCGGTGCTCTGGGCGATATTGCGCAGGTACGACTCGTTCACGTCGCCCAATCCCACGGTGAAAATCGCCACGCCCTGCGCTTTGGCCTCCAGCAGCACCTCGGCCATTTCTTCGGTGGTGCCGCCGTCCTGGCCGTCGGTCAGCAGGATGATCGCGCGGGTGCCGCCGGCCCCCTGCAGCTCACCCAGGGCGGTGCGGATGGCGCCGGAAATGTAGGTGCCGCCGCCGCTTCGCAGGCTGCGGATCCCGCTGATCAGCGTCGAGGGGGAATTGGTCAGGGGAACCGCCACCGAGGAACCCGATTCATAGGGGATCAGCGCCATGCGCTGGGTGGTGGTATCCATGTTATCGGCGCAGGCTTCGGCCGCCAGCCGTGCCTCCTCAATGGGAGAGCCTTCCATACTGCCGCTGCAGTCCATGACCAGCGCGATCGAGACCTTTTCACTCTCCTGATCCTTGATCAGCTGGAAATCCTTAATCTGATACTGGGTATCAAACAGTTCAAAGTCACTCTCGGAGAAATCCCCCGCCGCGCCGAAGTTGTTGTCCTTCTCGCCGCTGATATTCACATAGGCCCGCACCGTGGGGTAATTCTCCGTATCAATTTTTCCGATCAGAACGGACAGCCGGTCATACTTCAGGGTGGAGGTGACAAAATTGGCCATGGTTCCGTTGATCGAATTCTGGCCCTGAACCGCCCCCACCACGTTCTGGCTCTGGGCGCTCACCAGGCGCTGCACCGCCGCCGTCAGGTTGGGATCGCTCTCGGCGGCCTCCAGCTTGTTATAGGCGTCCACCACTTCCTGCAGGGGCTCCCGGATGGGGGAATCCTCGCGCAGAATGCCGCAGTTGTCCACCACTTTCCAGATGTACTCCTTGGCCTGGTCGCGCTCGTCTGCCGCCAGGTACAGCTTGGCAATCTGCAGGTCGATCATGCCGCTGTCGTCGCCGGTCAGCGTTTTTTTCGACATCAGATAGTTGATCGCCCGGGTGATATCCAGATTGGCCGCCTGATCGCGCAGATCCTGCGCTTCGGTGATCAGCTGGTCATATTTTTCCAGTTCCGAGGGCAGCTGGGTGTTCAGCTGGGAAGCCTCCAGCTCCTTCTGTTCGGCCTGCTGCAGCAGGGACTGGGCCTCGGGGTCCGTCGCGGGATCCGTACTGCTCTGCCCGTCCTTCACCTGCTGGGCAATCAGATCGGTGTAAATGACCAGGTTGCTCTCGCTGTTGTTCACATCCAGCAGCTGGCGGGCGTACTCCCTTGACTGGGTGTAATCCCCCATGCGGGTATAGTATTTCACCGCTACCAGCAGAACGTCCTCGTCCCCGGGGTACTGGAGCAGCAGCTGCTGAATCGTCGCCGAATCCAGGGCGCTCAGGTCCTCCTGGGTCAGGGCCTTGTCCAGCTTATACAGCTCGTCGGTGCGGCTGTCCATCACATCGCCGGCGCCCTGCTCGTCACAGATCTCGTATACCAGCTGCTCGATGCGTGCGCCGCGCTCGGCTTCCGTCATGGTGGGCGTGGCTGCCTCCTGGGTGATCCCCACCAGCGGCAGATTCTCGCCGCCCGTAATCAGCTCTCCGGTATCCTCGCTGATGCTCAGCCCCAATGCGCTGGCCGCCAGCGACCGGATTTCACGGACCCGGGTTTCCGTCTCAGGCTTGAGCGCCGCTTCTTTCAGAAGGCGGTTGGCCTCAAAATAGGTGGAAACATAATCGCGCTTGACCGCATCGGCCAGCAGCGTGATGATCTCGCTGTCCTCCTCCGGGCACAGAGCGGCCTTCTGCAGGGCCGCCGCGCCGTCGCCGTCCAGCAGATAGCGGTACGCAAAATCCAGGTTGGTACGGCTCTCCTCGCTCACGGTCAGGGTCGAAACGGTCCCGGCCCCGGCGCACACCAGCCCGGCGGTCACCAGCGCCAGTACGCACCAGTGCCCCGCACTGCGCACGATATGCAGCAGCCGGTGTCCCAGCAGGTCAATGGCAAAGAACAGGGCAAACACCCCGCACAGCGCCAGCATGGGCAGCCAGTCCAGGCCGCGTGTCCAGTTCTGGCCCCCCAGCAGGAAGAAAAGCACCCCCGCCAGAACAGCTGCAGCCGCCACCGCAATGGGGCCGGCCACCGGTTTTCTCTTCTCCGGCGCAGCGGGCGCCGGGGCAGGAGGCGGTACCGGGGGCATTCCCGTTGGGGGAACTGCCTGCGCCGCATCGGGCACCGAAGCGCCGCACCCGGGGCAGAAGCGCCTGCCCGGGGGGATCGGTTTGCCGCAATGAAGACAAATCATAAGATTTCACTCCTCACATTTCGCAAAGTACCGTTTTCCGCTCCTGGGAAAACGGCCTGTCTATCACATAAGGGATTTTTTCAGACCCCTGTTCGACCCGTTTATTCCCGGTTCTCTCCGTTTCCGTCAGCGCCGGCCGGCTCTTTCCAGGCCTTTACTTCCCGGCGCAGCCAATCCACAAAATCCTCCACGCCCTCTCCGGTTCTGGCCGAAACCGGGAACACCTGAAGCCGGGGGTTCAGCCGCCGGGCCCGCTCCACACAGGCCTGCAGGTCAAAATCAAAGTACGGCAGGGTATCCATCTTATTGATCACCAGCGCATCGCACACCGTGAACATCAGCGGATATTTCAGGGGCTTGTCGTCCCCCTCCGGCACGCTGAGGATCATGGCGTTTTTCGAGGCCCCGGTGTCAAACTCGGCCGGGCACACCAGATTGCCCACGTTTTCCAGCACCACCAGGTCCAGCCCCTCACAGGAGAGCCCCGCAAGGCCCTGGGCCGTCATATCGGCATCGAGATGGCACATCCCGCCGGTGTGCAGCTGAATGACCCGCACGCCCTCTTCACTCATGGCCGCCGCATCCACATCCGAATCAATGTCGGCCTCCATCACGCCCATCTGCAGCTCTTCCCGCAGGGCCGCCGCCGTGCGCCGCAGCAGGGTGGTTTTCCCCGAGCCGGGTGCGCTCATCAGATTCAGCAGGAACACCTGCTCCTTTTTCAGCCTTTCCCGCAGCTGCCGGGCCTGGCGGTCGTTGTCGTCAAAAATACTGCGCTTGATGTCCAATATCTGAAATTCTTTCATACTGCCCCTTCTTTTTTGCTCTCCAAAAGGAAAAGCAACGTCTGTCATAATCGAAAAAACGATACATATAAATAGTCTACCAGTTTTTTTCCCTTCTGCCAAGAGAAAACCGGCGAAACCCGGTATCTTTTTTCCCACATGGCGTGCTTCCGCAGAATTCCTCCCCTCCCCGCTTTCCGGCCGGTACACCGTCCGTGTAGAAATTTCTCCTCCAAATTTAGTAATTTTTACTTATTCCCCGGAAATCCGTTTTTTTCCCCTGTTCCCTGGGGAAAAAAACCGCATTGCGCTTCACTTTTTTCTTTTCCCCCTGTTTTCCTCCGCTTTTTGACGGCGGCGGTTTTGCCCCACCCCCCTTTCGTAAATTTCTTGACAGTTTGCCGCCTTTCCTTTAAAATAGAATACATATGCAGTATCTGCATCACGGGAGTGACGCACCCGCTTTACTGATATAGCATCTATACTATTATCACGCGGCCTTTTTGCCGCGTATTCCTATCAAATTGGAGGAGGTCCGCATGAACGACATGCCCATTTGGCTGTCGATCCTCATTGCGGTTCTGTCGGCTGTGGTTTTTGGGGCACTGGGTGTCTTTTTGGGCATACAGCACCGGAAAAAGCAGGCGGAGTCTACCATTGGCTCGGCCGAACAGGAAGCCAAGAGAATTGTCAGTGACGCGATCAAGACATCGGAAGCCAAGAAGAAAGACGCCATTCTGGAAGGCCGCGAGGAGGTTCACCGCCTGCGCAGCGAGGCCGACCGTGAAATCGCCGACCGCCGGCGGGAAGTGCAGCGCCAGGAGCGCCGCCTGCAGCAAAAGGAGGAGAATCTGGACCGCAAGCTGGAGAGTGCGGAACAGAAGGAAGAAGCCATTGCCAAAAAGAACCGCAAGGCCGATGAGCGCCTGAACGAGGCCGAGCAGCTCAAGCAGAAGCAGTTTGAAGAGCTGGAGCGCATCAGCGGGTTTACGCTGGATCAGGCCAAGGAATATCTGCTGAAAAACCTGCAGGATGAGCTGACCCATGAGAAGGCCGTAAAAATCCGCGAAATGGAACAGCAAACCCGCGAAGAGAGCGAAAAAAATGCCCGGGAAATCATCTCGCTGGCCATTCAGCGCTGTGCGGCTGACCATGTGGCCGAAGCGGCCATCTCGGTGGTGCCGCTGCCCAACGACGAGATGAAGGGCCGTATTATCGGCCGCGAGGGCCGCAACATCCGCACCATCGAGACCCTGACCGGGGTTGACCTGATTATCGACGACACCCCCGAGGCGATCACGCTGTCCAGTTTCGAGCCGGTCCGCCGCGAGGTGGCCCGTATTGCGCTGGAGCGCCTGATCACGGACGGGCGCATCCACCCCGCCCGCATCGAGGAAATGGTGGAGAAGGCCCGCCGCGAGGTGGACCAGACCATCAAGCAGGAGGGCGAGCGCGCCGTCATCGAGGCCGGTGTCAACGGCATTCACCCCGAACTGATCAAGCTGCTGGGCCGGCTGCGTTACCGCACCAGCTACGGTCAGAACGTGCTGAATCATTCGCTGGAAGTGGCGTACCTGGCCGGTATTATGGCCAGCGAGCTGGGGCTGGACCCCACCGTCGCCCGCCGCGCCGGCCTGCTGCATGATATCGGCAAGGCCCTGGATCACGAAATCGAGGGCTCGCACGTGGATATCGGCGTGGACGTGGCGCGCAAGTACAAAGAGAGCGAAACGGTTATCCACGCCATCGCCGCCCATCACGGCGACGTCGAGGCCCGCACGGTCATTGCCTGCCTGGTGCAGGCGGCCGACGCCATCTCGGCAGCCCGTCCCGGTGCCCGCCGCGAGAACCTGGAGAACTATATCAAGCGCCTGGAGAAACTGGAGGAAGTGGCCTCTTCGTTCGAGGGCGTGGATCGCTGCTATGCCATTCAGGCCGGCCGCGAAGTGCGCATTATGGTCAAACCTGAGGTTGTCTCGGATGACAAAATGGCCCTGCTGTCCCGCGATATCTGCCAGAAAATTGAGAGTGATCTGGAATATCCCGGCCAGATTAAGGTAACCCTGATCCGTGAGAGCCGTGCGACCGGATTCGCCAAATAAAAAGGACAGAAAAAGGGAGTACAAGGGGAATGCCCCTTTGTGCTCCCTCTTTTTTCCGCAAAGAGAGGAACTTGTGCATGAATATTCTCGCCATCGGCGACGTGGTGGGCAGCGTGGGCTGCCGTTTTCTGCGCAGCCGCCTTCCGGCCCTGAAAAAGACATACGGCATCGACCTGGTCATTGCCAACGGTGAAAACTCGGCCGACGGCAACGGCATCACCCCGGTTTCGGCCGAATACCTGTACCAAAGCGGCGTGGATGTAATTACCGGGGGCAACCACAGCTTCCGGCGCCGGGAGGCTTTCGCCCGTTTTGACGAGGACGAAACCCTGCTGCGGCCGCTGAATTACCCCGCGGGCGCCGCCCCGGGAAACGGCTATTGCCTTTACGACATGGGGCGCCTTCAGGTGGGGGTTGTCAATCTGATCGGGACCACCTATATGGAGAGCATGCCCTGCCCGTTTGAGGCCGTGGATACCCTTCTGAAAAGCGGGACCCTGCCGAAAATCACGCTGATCGACTTTCACTGCGAGGCCACCAGCGAAAAGCGGGCCATGGGCTTCTTCCTTGACGGCCGGGTGTCCGCCGTATTCGGCACCCACACCCATGTGCCCACCGCCGACGAGCAGATTCTGCCCCGGGGGACCGGCTATATCACCGATCTGGGTATGACGGGCGTTCAGCAGTCCGTGCTGGGGGTAAAACCCGAGATCATCATCCAGAAACTGCGCACCCATATGCCGGCGCGCTTCGATCTGGCGGACGGGGACTGCCGGATGGATACCGCTTTATTTACCATCGACGAAAAGACGGGGCGCTGCATCACCATACAGCGGCTGTCAATTTTGTAAATTCCGCCAAAAAGCGCGGCAGGAAGAGGGAAATCTTTGCTTGTGCGTTGAATTTGGCGGTGGGCTATGCTATAATGCCCTTGTACACCCCTGGGTTGGGTTAAAAATCACAGGGTCCGCCCTGTATGGGAATATAAAAGGATAAGGAAGTGTTGTATTGTGCTTAACAGTTCTGTCCTGCGGGACGCTATCCTCTCCGGCGCCCATAATATTGGGAACCATAAAACAGAAATCAACGATCTGAACATTTTCCCGGTACCCGATGGGGATACCGGCACCAATATGTCCATGACCATTACGGCCGCTGCCAGCGAACTGCAGAAGATGGATGTCTCTTCGGCTTCGGCGGCGGAAGTCGCCAAAACGGCGGCTTCGCTGATGCTGCGCGGGGCGCGGGGCAATTCGGGCGTCATTCTCTCCCTTTTGTTCCGGGGCTTTGCCAAAGGGCTGGAGGGAAAAGAGGAGGCCGACGCGCGCGATCTGGCCGCCGCTCTGCAGATGGGTGTGGACGCCGCTTATAAGGCGGTTATGAATCCCACCGAGGGCACGATTCTGACCGTGGCGCGTGTTGCCGCGGAAAAGGCGGCCGCCGCCAGCGAGAGCGACAGCGACCCCGTGTATATGTGGGCTGCCGCCTGTCTGGGGGCCAGTGAAGCGCTGGAGAATACCCCCCAGCTATTGCCCGTTTTGAAAAAGGCCGGCGTGGTGGATGCCGGCGGCAAGGGGCTGTGCCTGATTTTTGACGGTATGCTCAGCGTCCTGCGCGACGGAGTGATTGTTCCCGAGGAGAAAAATGCCGCGGAAAAGGCGGAGGAAACCGCCGAATTCTTCCGCAACGTGGCCGCCGAATTTGACCAGGAAATCACCTTTACCTACTGCACCGAGTTTATCGTCGGGCGGGATCCCGCGTGCGAAACGGATCCGCTGGCGCTGCGCTCGGCGCTGGAGGCCATCGGCGACTGCGTGGTGGTGGTTGACGATGAGGAGATCATCAAGGTGCATGTGCACACCGAGGAACCCGGCACCGCCCTGCAGGCCGGCCTGCGCTTTGGCCAGCTGCTGAGCGTGAAAGTGGAGAACATGAAGGAACAGCACCGCAAGGCGGCGGAGGAAAATGCGGCGGCCAAGGCTGCGGCTCCCGCTCCTGTGCCCGAGGTGGTTCTGGAACCCGCCGAGCCGGTGGAAGAGCTGGGCTTTGTCGCCGTGGCCGCCGGTGAGGGCATGGCCACCCTGTTCACCGACCTGGGCTGCTCCCAGATTGTCAGCGGCGGACAGACCATGAACCCCAGCACCGAGACCATTCTGCAGGCCGTACGGGCCACCCCGGCCAAAACGGTCATCGTTCTGCCCAATAACAAGAACATTATCATGGCGGCCGAGCAGGTCATTCCGCTGGTCACGGACCGCGATGTGATTGTTCTGCCCACCCGCACCGTACCCCAGGGCATGGCGGCCATGCTGGCCTTCGATCCGGACTCCTCCCTGGAGGAGAACCAGAACGCCATGATGGACGCGGCTTCGCACGTGTCCACCGGCCAGGTCACCTATGCGGCCCGGGATTCGGAATTCGGCGGCTATAAAATCAACGAGGGCGACATCATGGGCCTGATCAACGGCAAGCTCGAGGTGGTGGACGACAATCCCACGGATGTCTGCGTCAAGCTGGTGCGCACTATGTCCAACCGCCGCACCTCGTTTATCACCATCCTCTACGGCGTGGATGTCACGGAAGACGAGGCCCAGGAAGCGGTCCGCCGCCTGCGCTCCAAGCTGCACGACGATGTGGAGATCACGCTGGTAAACGGCGGCCAGCCGGTTTATTCCTATGTGATCTCGGTGGAATAAGCGAAAACTCACAGCCAAAAGAGGGGTGCAGACCCGGGCGAAAGCCCCCTGCCCCCTCTCTTTTTCTTTGCAGCGGCTGTTTTTACAGAAAGGCGGTGTTCGGTTTTGCCCTCTCTCTTCTCGCAAAAAATTCAAACGCTCCGGGGGGTCGGGGAAACGCGGGCCGCCCTGTTCGAGAAAATCGGCGCCCCCACCGTGGGGGATCTGCTGATGCTGTACCCGCGCACCTATATCGATCTGAGCCAGCCGCTCTCCATCCGGGAGGCCCCGCTGGGTGAAACGGCGGTCATCCGGGCCCGGGTGGCCACGCCGGCGCGCACTGCCTATATCCGCAAGGGCATGACCCTGTATAAGCTGACCGTGACTGACGGGGAGAGCGATCTGGAGCTGACCTTTTTCAATAACCGGTACATCCCCCACCTGCTGCCCGAGGGCCGCGAGTTTCTGTTCCGGGGGAAAATAACCGGCAGTCTCCTCCACCGGGCCATGAGCTCGCCGGAGTTCTACCCCGCCGACGGGAGCGCCGCGGGCCTTCTGCCCGTTTATCCCCAGACCGAGGGCCTTGCCTCCCGGCAGATCGCCCGGGTGGTCAAAACGGCCCTGCAGCTTCTGCCCGATCCCCTGTCGGATCCGCTGTCCCCGGCGCTCCGCCAGCGGTGCGACCTGTGTACCCTGCGGTACGCCCTGGAAAAAATCCACTTCCCCCAAAGTGAAGAGGAGCTGGCCATTGCCCGGCGGCGGCTGATTTTTGAGGAGTTCTTTTTGCTGCAGGTGGGGATGCTGCAGCTGAAGCGCCGGGCGCGGGTGGAAAACCGGCTGCGCTGCCCCATGGACGGGATCGGGGAATTTTTCGCCTCCCTCCCCTTTTCCCCCACGGGGGCCCAGGTGCGCTGCGTAAAGGAGGGGACGGCCGATATGGCGGGCCCCCACCCCATGAACCGCCTGGTACAGGGGGACGTGGGCAGCGGCAAAACCGTGGTGGCCGCCGCGCTGTGCTGTCAGGCCGCGAAAAATGGCCTGCAGGCGGCGTTTATGGCCCCCACCGAGATCCTGGCCCGGCAGCATTTTCTCTCGCTGCAGCCGCTTCTGCAGCCCCTGTCGGTGCGCTGTGCGCTGCTGACCGGCTCGACCAAAGCGGCCGAGCGGAAACAGCTGCTGCAGGAACTGAAAAACGGCGATATCCACCTGCTCATCGGCACCCACGCCCTGCTGACCGGGGACGTGGTCTTCCAAAAGCTGGGGCTGGTGGTCACCGATGAACAGCACCGCTTCGGTGTGGCCCAGCGGGCCGCCCTGGCCCAGAAGGGGGACCACCCCCATCTGCTGGTCATGAGCGCCACCCCCATTCCCCGCACCCTGGCGCTGATGATCTACGGCGATCTGGACCTGTCGCTGCTGGACGAGCTGCCCCCCGGGCGGCAGCCCATCGACACCTTCCTCATCGACAGCCCCAAGCGGGAGCGGGCTTTTGCCTTTATCCGCCGCCATCTGGATGCGGGACGGCAGGCCTATCTGATCTGCCCGCTGGTGGAGGATAACGACAGTGATATGCAGTCCGTCACCCACTACTGTGAAGAGCTGAAAGCCGGCCCGTTCCGGAATTACACCATCGGGATGCTGCATGGCCGGATGAAGCCGGCGGAAAAGGACCGGGTGATGGCCGATTTCTCCGCCGGACACACGCAGATTCTGGTATCCACCACGGTGGTCGAGGTGGGGGTGGATGTGCCCAACGCGACCATCATGCTCATCGAAAACGCCGAGCGGTTCGGCCTGTCCCAGCTGCACCAGCTGCGCGGACGGGTGGGGCGCGGGCGCGAGAAATCCACCTGTATTCTGGTCAGCGATGCCCAGAATGACCAAACGCTCCACCGCCTGCACGTATTCACCTCCACCCAGAGCGGCTTTGTCATCGCCGACGAGGACCTGCGCCTGCGGGGCCCGGGCGACTTCTTCGGGCACAAGCAGCACGGCCTGCCGGCCCTGCGCATTGCCCAGCTGGGCGAGGACACGGACCTGCTGCGCCTGGCCCAGCAGGAGGCCGGCCGCCTGGTCCGGGAGGACGCCGATCTGTCCATGCCGGAGCACCGCACCCTGCGGGCCCAGGTGCGCCAGCTGTTCGCCCGGCAGGAAACGGCCATGGCCTGAAAAAAAAGAGGAGGCCGCCCTTTATGAACGCCCACGCACCGGATGCGGGCCGGCCGGATGTCTGTCCGGATTCCCCGTTTTTGCCCTTGGATGCCCGCCTGTCCCTTGCCTGCCGCGGATGCGGGGGCTGCTGCCGCCACCGGCAGGATCTGCTGCTGTCCGGCTATGACCTGTTCCGCATCAGCCGCCGGCTCGCTCTACCCCCGGCTGTGGCCGCCGCGTCCTTTTGCCGCCGCTATGTGGGGGAAGAGAGCCGGCTGCCGCTTCTGCGTATGCGCACCCAAAGGGAGAACGAGGGCGCCTGTGTGTTTTTAACGGCGGAAAACCGCTGCAGCATCCACACGGCGCGCCCGCTGGCCTGCGCGCTGTTCCCCTTGGGGCAGAGTTTGCTGGAAGAAAGGGACGGGAGCCTTTCCGCCCGCTATTTCAGCCAGCAGGCCCCCTGCCAGGAACCGGGCGGCCCCACCGCCGTCCTCGGGGATTTCCTCACGGCCTCGGGAATTTTGGAGCGGGAACCCATAGATATCCGCTGGGCCCAGGTCTGCCTCTCCCTGTCTCAGGCTCTGCGGCAGGGCTCCCCTCATCACCCGCCCCTGTGGGAAAAGCTGTGGCAGCGCCGGATTTTTCACGCCCTGTACGAAAACTACGACACGGAGCAGGCGTATCTTCCCCAATTGGAGCGCCATGCGGCCTCCTTTCTGTCCTCGATTTCGGCGGAATGATAGTACAAATTGATATTTCTGATGATTTTATACAAATTGTATTTTCTCTTTTGGCTCCTGTTTCTTCCGATCTGTTTATTTTTTAAAAATTATCCCATTTGTGTATTTTTCTTTCCCGCAAAAATCCCCGGCTGCCGCTCCACAGCCGGGGATTTCCCTTTTTATATGGCCTGTCACATGCGCCGCATTCCCTTGACGCGCCGCAGCTTCTTTTTCTTGCGCCGGTACAAAATCAGCAGAAATAAATAGATCAAAAACAGTGTGCCGATCACCGCCGCCGTGATCAAAAACCACTGGCTGGTCAGTACCGCCCTGGCCTGATCCATGGTATACAGCAGTTCGCTGCGCTCCACCGTCTCGGCCGCCACCAGGTCCACCGTGGTCAGCTCCTCCCCCGCATAGCTCAGGGTGGCGGTCCCCAGCACGGTTCCCTTTTTCACCGGGGCCTCGATGGTCTCGGGCAGTTCGGTTTTCACCACAATGCTGCTCGCATCCACGGAATCGGGCAAAATCGTGGAAAAGCTCTCGGAGGCCAGCACCTGCACCGTATCCTTCTCCCAGGCATACTCCAGCCCCACTTCTCCGACCACACTGCCGCTCTCCAGAATCGTCTTCAGCGACAGATTATTAAACGCCCACTGGTACAGATTCTTCGAATCAATCATCTCGCCGTGCACATTGTATTCACCGCTCTCGGTGTACTCCGGGCAGTGCATGGCCACGCACAGATAGCTGTATCCCAAATCCTCGCGCACGGCGGTGGTCACCACACAGTACCCCGCCTCATCGTGCGAGCCGGTCTTGATCCCCCGGCAGTACCGGTAGTAATACTGCCCGCCGTCGGCATTCTGGTTAATCATGCGGTTGGTGGTGTACACCGTGCGGGGCTCGCTGGATTTGTTGGTCGCCCGCAGGGTATAATACACCTGATTGGTGATCTCCATGAAATAGGGCTCCTTCATGGCGGCCTGGGTGATGATCGCCATATCCCGGGCCGTGGTGTAGTGCTCTTCGTCGTGCAGGCCGTGGGGATTCATAAAGTGGGTATCCTGGCACCCCAGCTCCTGTGCCTTTTCATTCATCAAATCCACAAACTTCTGTACGTCCCCATCGCCCACATATTCGGCCAGGGCCAGCGCCGCATCGTTTCCGCTGGGGACCATCATCAGATTCAGCAGCTCGTAAATGGACAACTCCTCCCCGGCGATCACCCCGGACACCGAGCTCCCCGTTCCCAGCAGCTCGGTGATCACATTCCGGCTGATGGTGGTATACGTATTCTCCAGATCCTCCACCTCGTCGCACACGACCAGGTAAGTCATGATCTTCGTCATCGAGGCGGGTTCCAGCCGTTTGTCCGCATTTTTCTCGTACACGGTGATCCCCGTATCCTGATTGATCAGCAGCAGCGCTTCGCAGTATGTGGAGAAATCCACCTCAAAAGAGGCCGCCTGTGCGGCCACGGGAAAACCGGCCGCCAGAAAAACCGCCGCCAAAAGTCCGCTGATCCACCGTTTTATTCTTTTTCGCATGGCTTTTTTCCTTTCCGTATGGTATGATAGAGGATAAGGGTCCCCCTTCTCTCCTTTTTCCGTTATAGTATACCAGTTTTCCCGGAAAAGAGAAAGGGTGAACCGGGAAAAATTGCGGGGGCTTTGGGGGCCTTTGCAAAAATTTTGCATCACTCCGCCGCCTGTTTGGCGGCACAGCAGCGAAAAAGGAGGAATCCCATGATCTGGGTAACCGGTGACGTCCACGGAGATCTGCGCCGTTTTCAGGCGCCGCCCATGCGCCGGATGAAACGGGGCGACAGTCTGATCATCTGCGGGGACTTTGGTTTTCTGTGGAATGGAAGCGAGGAGGAGAAAAAAGTCCTCGATAAACTCAGCCGAAAAAAGTACAACATTCTGTTCGTGGAAGGAACCCACGAGAATTTTGATTTGCTGGAGTCGTTTCCTGTGGAGAACTTCTGCGGCGGAAAGGCCCGGCGGATCCGGGACAACATTTTCCACCTGATGCGCGGCCAAGTGTACACCATGGAGGGGAAAACCTTCTTTACCTTCGGTGGCGGGGAAGCCGAGGACACCCTGCTGCGCAAAGAGGCCGGTACCTACTGGCCCCGCAGTATGCCCAATATTGAGGAAATGCGGGAAGGGGTGGACAACCTGCGCCGGGTGGGACAGAAGGTGGATTATATCATCACCCATTCTCCCTATCCCAGCATTTCCACCCAGCTGCCCCCGTGGGTGGAGGGCAACGCCCTGACCATCTATCTGCAGGAAGTGGAAAAGAATGTGCGCTATCAGCTGTGGTGCTTTGGCAGCCTGCATATCAACCGCAGCTACACCGGGCGCCACCAGGCGCTGTTCGATGACTTTATGCGCCTGACGACCGATGAT
The DNA here is from genome assembly GCA_051881655.1 of Candidatus Heritagella sp. Taxonomy (GTDB): domain Bacteria; phylum Bacillota; class Clostridia; order Oscillospirales; family Acutalibacteraceae; genus Heritagella. The sequence goes on from JBJEQH010000175.1 coordinate 25,889, forward strand.
ACACGCAAATAAAGGAGGAAAACCATGCGCGACATAATGGTGATCGGCGGGGCCGATGGTCCCACCGCCATTTATTTTTCCAAAAAAGAAAAAACGGAGAAACACCGGGTCAGTCCCCTCGGGGTGCTGGCTGCCGGGGCCGTCCTGCTGCTCTGGCGGAAACACCGCCGCAAAAAGAGAGGAGACCGCCCATGCTGAAACGTTTTCTGGCCCCGATCCGGGCGCGGCGCCTTCTCGGCATGCTGCTGGGGCACATCCCCCTGTCGTTGGGCATCGCCCTGTTCACCTGGGCCGGTGTGGGGAATCTCCCCTTTCCGGCGGTCAATCTGGCCCTGACCCACTATCTGCCGCTCTCCTATGGCACCATTGTTCTGCTGCTGGGATGCGTGCTGTTTGTCATCGAGTTCTTCCTCGGCCGGAAGTACATCCACCTGGGCACCTTTTTCAACTGGTTTTTCTGCGGCTATCTGGTGGATCTGTTCGTGTGGGGGCTGTCCTTCCTGCCCTGCCCCCAGGGCTTTGGGTGGCAGCTGGTCTTCTCCGCGGCGGGCACCGTTCTGCTGGGCATGGGCGTTTCACTGTACCAGCTGGCCGATCTGGGCATTGCCCCGGCCGACAGCCTGGCCCTGATTTTGTCCGACCGCACCCACTGGCCGTTTTTCGCCTGCCGGCTGCTGATGGACGTGCTGATGCTGGTGATCTGCCTGCTGCTGGGCGGCTGGGGCTTCGGGGTGATCGGGCTGGCCACCCTGATTTCGGCCCTTGCACTGGGGCCGGTCGCCGGGCTTTTTAACCGCTATGTATTCGGGCGGCTGTTCCCCGCGGAAGAGGAAAACCCGGACCGGTAACCTCTGCTTTTCGGGTGTCCAAGTGCTTATGCAAAAAGGACCTGTACCAAACGGTACAGGTCCTTTTCTCATTCGAAACAATGGGGAAGCGAAACTTATTTCACTTCGACTTCAGCGCCAGCCTCGGTCAGCTTGGTCTTGATGGACTCAGCCTCGTCCTTGGACACGCCTTCCTTGACGTTCTTGGGAGCGCCGTCAACCAGTTCCTTGGCTTCCTTCAGGCCCAGGCCGGTGATCTCACGGACAACCTTGATCACGTTGATCTTGTTGGCGCCGAAGGACTTCAGCACGACGTCGAACTCGGTCTTCTCTTCAGCAGCGGGAGCGGCAGCTACGGGAGCAGCAGCAACAGCTACGGGAGCAGCAGCGGATACGCCGAATTCTTCTTCCAGAGCCTTTACCATTTCGGACAGCTCGAGAACGGACAGGGTTTTGATTTCTTCAATCAGATTGACAACCTTCTCAGACATTGTTGTTACCTCCATAAAAAGGAATGATATTTTGGTTTACCATACAGGGCCCTGCGGGTAATTCCCGCCGGCCTTTTCACTGTGGGAACGCGTACATCAGGCGCTCTGCTTTTCGGCAATCGCGTTGAGTACGATGGCCAGGCCGCGGATCGTGCCGTTGAGCACGTTGGCCAGACCGGAGATGGGGCCATTCAGGCCGCCCAGAACCTGTGCAATCAGCACTTCCTTCGGCGGCAGGTCCGCCAGGCTCTTCGCACCGGCTGCGTCAATGGCAGCACCGTCGATAAAGCCGGCCTTCACCGTGAAGTTCTTGTGCTTGTCCGCATACTCGAAGAGAGCTTTGGCAGCCGACGTATAGTCGTTCTCCGAGTAGGCAATCGCCGTGGAACCCTCCAGGTAAGAATCCAGGCCCTCGATTCCGGCGTCCTTCAGGGCGCGGGAGAGCATGGTGTTCTTCACAACCGAGTAGGTGTTGCCGCCTTCACGCAGCTTCTTACGCAGAGCGGTGTCGTCCGCTACGCTGATGCCCTTGTAGTCGACAATAATACCGGCACAGGAAGATTTCAGAGCTTCAGAAAGAGCAGCAACCTGCTGCTTTTTCAGTTCCAGAGTTTTCTCGCTAGGCAAATGATTTCACCTCCGTGATTCGAATGCGGTACGCGCTGTATGCGGGAAAAGAAAAGCCCTTTCCGCTTACCGCGGAAAGGGCGAAAAATCAGAAGCGGGTTTTCCTTTCGCAAAAGGAACCGTCGTTTTTCTCTCTCCTCGGCAGGCCGGGAATTCCCCGTTATGCAAACGCACCTGCTGTCTTTGGACAGCTTATATAGAATAGCATAAAAGGGGCATTTTGTCAAGGTTTTTCTTTCCTAAAACAAACGTCCCGCCGCGCTGAAGATCAAAAAATCAGATGAACTTCGCGCTGTTGATGCGCACGCCGGGGCCCATGGTGGCCGCAACCACGCAGGAACGGACGTACTTGCCCTTGGCAGCAGCGGGCTTGGCCTTGATAATGGCGCCCATCAGAGCGTCAAAGTTCTGCTGCAGCTTTTCGGGGCCAAAAGAAATCTTGCCGATAACGCAGTGGATGATGTTCGTCTTGTCCAGACGATACTCAATCTTACCGGCCTTGGCATCGGTGATGGCCTTGGCGATATCCATGGAAACGGTGCCGGCCTTGGGGTTCGGCATCAGGCCACGGGGGCCCAGCACGCGGCCCAGACGGCCAACCATACCCATCATATCGGGCGTGGTGATCACCACGTCAAAATCCATCCAGCCGCCCTGGATCTTCTCGATCATATCCTGGCCACCGACAAAATCGGCGCCGGCATTCTGGGCTTCTTCGATTCTCTCGGGCTTGCAGATCGCCAGAACACGCACGTTTTTGCCCGTGCCGTTCGGCAGAACGATCGCGCCGCGAACCTGCTGATCCGCGTGACGGCCGTCAACGCCCAGCTTTACATGCACTTCAACGGTCTCGTCAAACTTGGCGGTACCCGTCTTCACGCACAGCGCGAGGGCTTCTTCAGCATCATACAATTTTGCACGGTCGAAAACCTTTTGGGCTTCGACATATTTCTTGCCGTGTTTCATGTTTAGGTATTCCTCCCTGAATGAGTGGTAAATATCGGATGTCCTTAGAACGAAGTTCCTCCCACCCTGGGGTCTCAGTCAACGACCTCGACGCCCATGCTGCGGCAGGTACCGGCCACCATGCTCATGGCAGCCTCGAGGCTGGCAGCGTTGAGATCGGGCATTTTCTGCTCGGCGATCTTCTGCAGCTGTTCGCGGGTAATTTTTGCGACCTTCGTCTTGTTCGGCGCGCCCGAACCACTCTCGATCCCACAGGCCTTCTTAATCAGAACAGCCGCAGGGGGAGTTTTCGTAACAAACGTGAACGAACGGTCGGCATAGACCGTGATAATGACGGGGATAATCAGACCCACGTCGTTCTTGGTGCGCTCGTTGAATTCCTTCGTGAACGCCATGATGTTGACACCGTGCTGACCCAGAGCAGGGCCGACAGGCGGTGCCGGGGTTGCTTTGCCAGCGGGTATCTGGAGCTTAATGTAGCCCGTTACCTTTTGAGCCATTTACTTGCACCTCCAAAATTCGTGGTAGATGGCGGAGCGGGACAGACACAGAATTTTCCCGTTCCTCCCACAGGGGCAGGGCCCCTATAACAAGCGCCGGGGCGCTTATTACCAAACCATTATTCCACCGGTTCCACCTGGTCGAGTTCCAGTTCCACCGGGGTTTCGCGTCCAAACATAGAGACCGTCACGCGGACCATGTTTTTCTCCAGGTCCATTTCGTCCACGGTTCCCACAAAGCCGTCCAGCGGCCCGTCGATGATCTGAACGCTGTCACCGACCTGATAGGAGACCTTGATCTCCCGCTTCTCAATCCCCAGACGAAGCACCTCTTCCTCGGAAAGAGGAATCGGCTTGCTCGAGGGGCCAACGAAACCGGTGCAGCCGCGAATATTGCGAACGACATACCAGGATTCGTCGGTGAGAATCATTTTCACCAGCACATAGCCGGGGAAAATTTTGCGCTCCACATCGCGCCGTTTGTTGTCCTTTACCTCGGTGACGGTCTCCGTGGGTACGCGCACTTCCTGGATTAAATCCTGAAGCTGGCGGTTCTGCACGGTGGTCTCGAGGTTGGATGCCACTTTGTTCTCATACCCGGAATAGGTATGAACTACATACCACCTGGATTCATCTGCCATTTGCCGTTATTCCCTCCGTTTTCTGCACCGCTCGCCGCAGGCGGTTCGCTTTCAAAAACGTTCTTAACCCGCTACCGCCATAACCAGGCTGAGCAGTTTCATGAACAGGGTGTCCAGGCCAAACACAAACAGGCCCACGATCAGCATCGTAACCAGAACCACGCCCATGTTTTTGAAAACAGACTTCGGCGCCGGCCAGACAATCTTCTTCACTTCGCCTTTGCAGTCGCGGAAAAATTTCGTCGTTTTCTTGGCAAACCGAACCAGTGCATTGGGTTTCTTCTCTGCCATGATGATTCTTCCTCCGCGCCCTTACTTGGTCTCTCTGTGAAGCGTGTGTTTCTTGCAGAACCGGCAATACTTCTTCATTTCCAGTCTGTCCGGATCGTTCTTCTTGTTCTTCATGGTGTTGTAGTTGCGCTGCTTGCACTCTGTGCACGCCAGAACGACTTTCACTCTCATTATCGGCACCTCCCGTTTAACGGAAAAAAATTGGGTTTCTGTAAATCTGTTCTACAGTTAGGAACCCGGCCTCCCTCGATTAAAAAGAGCGCAAAAAAAGAACCTCTTTTCACGAGGTAACAATATTTTATCACAGGGTATCCCCGGTGTCAAGCCCTTTTTGCGGGAAAAAGAGGGCGGCTTTTCCGCTCCGAAAACCGGCAGCTTTCCCATAAAAAGGGTCCCCCGGCTTTCTTTTCACCGGGGGACCCCTGCTGCTCTTTTACGGGAAATCTCTCTTTATTTGGAAGCGCGTGCTCTTCTCAGGCCGAATACGGTAATAACCACACCCAGTCCGGCCGCCGCCATCACCAGCGCAAAGGGCAGTGCGCTGCCGTTATCGCCCGCAGCCGGTCCCGGTTCCGGAGCCTTCACTTCATAGGAGACCGTCGGCATCGGGAACTCTTCGGCGGCTCCCGGCAGGCCACCGGTCGCTACCGGGTACAGGATGGCGCTGTTGTTGGTATACAGCCCCTCATATCCCTGGCTGCCGTCCGCATCGTACTTGCCGTATACGCCCGCTTCGGTCTTCGGGTTCGCAAGCTTTACGCGGTAGGTCAGCTGTACCGGCTTGGTGATCTCCACCGGCATATTGATGGAGAGGGTAAAGGCATCGGCCTTGGGATCGTATTCCAGCAGATAATCATACAGGTCGAGGTTCTCGCTGTACCCGCCAAAGCCGTATACATTCTCGCTCACTTCCACCTTGGCCTGCTCCTGGCCGTCCACGGTCAGGGTGATCTTCGAAAGGTCGTTGACAAAGTCAAAATCGTAATCGTCGGTCTTGCCCATGGTATCGACCACTTTGCTGCCGGCATCCAGCAGGTAATAGATGTCATTCTGGATATCGGCAAAGCTGTATTCCTCTCCGCCGGCCAGATATTCCATAAAGCTGGGGCCCCAATACATACTTTTTCCGGAATTCGTATTTGCAGTCATGGCGTAGCAGTGATATCCGGCCTCTTTGCAATCCTGATAGAGCTCATAGGTCAGATACAGGGCCTTGTCGATGGAGTTGGCGTATACCTTGTATTCATCTACCGGGGTGGACTCCACCACGGTGCCTTTATAGGGATACTCATACTGGGTTCCCTGACTCTCCACCTGAGCGCCGATCGTCTCCAGCCACTTGGCCCATCCCTCTTCCGGAGGATCAACACTGCCGTACTTGCTCTTCCAGTTATCCGGGCCGGCCCAGTTCGACACAACACCATCATTCCTGAACGACCACGCCGTCACGGTGGGCTCTTCGTTGTACATATAGGTGAGGCCGTCACTGACGAGGACCAGGTACTTGCGGGAAGCCTCCACGGCGGTGTCCTCATCCAGCATCTTTTTGCCGGCCAGCAGTCCCGCATGGACATTGGTGCCGCTGCCGTCTGCCGCAGTAATCGCCTTCTCGATCTCTTCATAGCCGGTAACCAGGTCGGTCAGAGGCGTGACATTGGCCACTCTATTAAAGATGACCACGCCCACCTGTACCTTGGCGCCGGTGCCCTCTACCTGTTCCTTCAGGTTTTCCAGCATGAGAAGCGCCTGATCTGTCAGATCCGCGCTGGTGGATTTATCCAGTACGAACACCACATCCGTAACCAGCTGCTCTTCCGCCGCGGGGAGGGACAGAGTGACTTCCGACTCAAAATTTTCGTCCAGGTTGGTCGCCGTCTTGGACTTGGAGATGTCCCACTCGGTTTCCTGCAGATTGACCGCCGATGCCGTCATCGTTACGGAAACTGCCATCATACCCGCCAGCAAAGCAGCGGCCAGCTTTTTCCATCTTCCGTTTTTCATTCACTTTTCCTCCTTTTTAAGTGCCTTTCCAAAAGATGAAAAGATCAAATATACTTATATATATTATAGATCGTCTTTACAAAAAAACCTATAGACATTCCTATGAATTTTACACGGGAGAATCTATGGATTCTGCATGAAAAGCCCCGGTTTTATCCCGTTTTTTTCCTTTTTCGCGCCCCGGGCCTCCCCTTCTGCCGCAGTTTTTTCCGCAGCAGAAAGGGCCCGCCGGTTTGTTTCCGGCGGACCCCTTTTTTCAAAATGATGGAGCAGCAGATTTTGTCGATGACGGTACTTTCGCTCAGTGCTTGCTGTCGTCCAGCGCGCGGGCCACAATCTTGCTTCTCTTTTTCTTCTTCTCCGGCTTTACTTCCTTCCCGATGTACCGGCGGCCGTACTTATAGTTCTTCATCAGGTCCTCGCTCAGCTTTTCCTTCATCACTCCGAACGCGGTATCGCTGACGTTGTTCAGAATGGCCATGGTAATGCAGGAGCGGGCATCCAGATCGCCGTTTGCATACATATCGTTCAGTACCGTGCACATCCGGTCAAATGCATCCGTATCCGGGTACTTCTCGGCCAGCGCTTCGCACCGGGGGGCCACCTGGGTCTTGGCAAAGGTAAAGGCACGCACCTTGCCATAGCGGATGCGCTCTTTCGTCATATCCTCGCGCAGATCGGGAAAAATATTGACAAAACGGTTGAACAGGAACACGGGATCCGCATTCTGGGTGCCGTCCTCGTTTTTTTTGCGCTTTTTCTTCTGGGTCATCAGGGCCATGCTCTTCGGGCCCTGCACCGTATCGCAGAAGTCGTTGGCAATGCTCTCGGCATCGCCGTTCCCGTCCGTTTCGGGGTCAAACAGCCAGCTGGCGGCCACCTGCCACTCGCCGGGACTGTTCTCGTCCATTTCCGCCGAGCGCAACTGGAACAGCTTTTTCTTCTCATCATACAAAATGCTGTAGGCAAATTCTTCCCCGGTAAAAATCACACACGGCCCTTTTTCATCCGTATATTCCTTCGCCGCAGAAAAGTTCTGCGCTTTCAGTACCTCACCCAGTTTTTCAGCAATCAAATCCATCGCGGGAAAACTCAAGAAACATCACTCCTATCCTGAAATCGGCCGCCAAAACGGCGCCGGTCACTCTCTGATCCTTACAGATACCGTTTATTATACACGATGCAGGCGGGTTTGTCACGAAAATTTTCCCGCTTTGCCTGTGTTTTTTCTTTCTCTTTGCCCCATTGCGGAGGGAGCCAACATGTGCTATGATAATATGGTATCGGTATGGGCTGCGGTACAGGCCTTTTGTACCGCCTGATTCTGCCACCGGCTGCGGGGAACAGCGGAAAAATTCCGGCCGGTTTCCCCCTTATTCTGCGCCCCCTTTGATTACACGGCGGGCGTTCTTCCGCCAAAGCGGAGAAAGGAAGAGAACCATGGAAAAGATGAATGTGGCCGTTTTGTTCGGCGGCGTCTCCTCGGAACACGAGGTCTCCCGGGTATCGGCCGGGTACGTTGTGCGCGAACTGGACCGTGAAAAATATACCGTTTATACCGTCGGCATCACAAAGGACGGCCGGTGGCTGCTGTTTTCGGGCAGCACCGAGCAGATGGCCGATGGCAGCTGGGAGCAGGATCCCGGCAATCTTCCCTGCCTGCTCAGCCCGGACCGAAGCACCCACGGGCTGCTGGTGCTGGCCGGCGACGGCACCCGGACCATCCGGATCGACGTGGTGTTCCCCGTTCTGCACGGCAAAAACGGCGAGGACGGCACCATGCAGGGGCTGCTGCAGCTGGCGGGCATCCCGTTTGTGGGCTGCCGCACCCTCAGCTCGGCGGTGTGCATGGATAAAGCCGTCACCCACTCGCTGCTGACCGCCGCCAATATCGAGCAGGCCCATTACCTGTGGTTCTACGCCGACCGCTACCGCACCGGCGCGGACATCATCAGGAACAAGATCGCCGCACGGCTGGATTTCCCCGTGTTTGTCAAGCCGGCCAACGCCGGTTCCTCGGTGGGCATCAGTAAAGTTCACTCCCTTGACGAGCTGGATGCCGCCGTGGAGAAAGCCGCCCGCGAGGACAGCAAGATCGTGGTGGAAGAGGGCATCGTCGGCCGCGAGGTGGAGTGCGCCGTGATGGGCAACGAGGACCCGGTCGCCTCCACCGTGGGGGAGATCGGCACTTCGGCCGAATTCTACGATTACGACGACAAGTACAAAAACGGCACCTCGCAGCTGTTCATCCCCGCCCGCCTGCCGGAAAAGACCATTGAGGAAATCCGCCGCATTGCGGTGCGCGCCTATCGTATGCTGGGCTGCCGGGGGCTTTCGCGGGTGGACTTCTTCGTGCGGGAGAAGGACGGCAGCGTGCTGCTCAACGAGATCAACACCCTGCCCGGATTTACGGCCATCAGCATGTACCCGAAGCTCTGGGCCCATGCCGGGGTGGACGGGCGCGAACTGCTGGACCGCCTGATCGCCTGTGCCCTGGCCGTCTGAGGAGGGCGCCATGCGGGAAGATTACCTGATTCACATTCTCGGCCAGCAGGAATCCGGCGGGGAAAAGGATGAGATCTCCCTCTCCACCGTGGGGTCGTTCGCCCTGCGCGGCGGGCACCACTACATCACCTACCGCGAGTATTACGACGAGGGCAATCCCTCCGTTTACCGCACGTCGATTTTAAAGGTGGAGGGCAACCGCTCGGCTACGCTCTTGCACAGCGGATCGGCCACCCGCCTGATTTTAGAGGAGGGAAAGCGCCACTACTGCCAGTACGATACCGGCTACGGCATGCTGACCATTGGAACCTATGCCCAGGAGATCGACAACCG
>JBJEQH010000176.1:0-8761 GCA_051881655.1 Candidatus Heritagella sp.
ATATATTCGTCCTCCATGTCGGCGGTCATATAAATAACCTCGTCCGTTACATGGCCGGTACCCTTGTCCACGCGGCGATACGGCGTCTCGATAAAGCCGTATTCATTGATGCGGGCAAAGGTCGCCAGATAGGAAATCAAACCGATGTTCGGGCCTTCAGGCGTTTCAATGGGGCACATGCGGCCGTAATGGGTGTAGTGTACGTCACGCACCTCGAATCCGGCGCGGTCACGGGACAGGCCGCCGGGGCCCAGAGCGGACAGACGGCGCTTGTGGGTCAGTTCGGCCAGCGGGTTTGTCTGGTCCATGAACTGGGACAGCGGCGAGGAACCGAAGAATTCCTTGATTGCTGCCACCACCGGGCGGATGTTGATCAGGGTATGGGGCGTCAGCTGATCGACTTCCTGAGCCTGCAGGGTCATGCGCTCGCGGATCACACGCTCCAAACGGGAGAAACCGATGCGGAACTGGTTCTGCAGCAGTTCGCCCACCGAACGGATCCGGCGGTTGCCCAGATGGTCAATGTCGTCCGTGGTGCCCAGGCCCATAGCCAGGCAGTTCATATAGTTCACACTGGAGAAAATATCATCAATGATAATGTGCTTGGGGATCAGTTCGTCGTGGCGGATGCGGATTTCCTCTTTCAGTTCTTCCTCATCATTGCCGCACTTCTCCAGAATTTCGCTGAGGACGGCATAACGAACGCGCTCGTTGATGCCGCACTCCTCCTTCGCATTGAAGGAGACGTATTTCTGAATATCGACCATGCCGTTGGAGATTACCTTTACCTCCCGGTCACCGACCTGCACATAGGCAACCGTCACACCGGCATCATCCATCTCGGCCGCCAGTTCACGGGAAACCACCGTGCCGGCTTCGGCCATAATCTCGCCCGTATTGGGATTGGCAACCGGCTGGCTCAGCTGCTGCCCGGTCAGACGGCCGGCCAGGTTCAGCTTTTTGTTGTATTTATACCGGCCCACGCGGGAAAGGTCATAGCGCCTTTCGTCGAAGAACAGGCCGTTGATATGGGACTGGGCACTCTCAATGGTCGGCGGCTCGCTGGGACGCAGGCGGCGGTAGACCTCAAACAGGGCCTCCTCCTGTGTTTTGGTGGTGTCCTTTTCGATGGTCGCTTCGATCCGGTCATCCGTGCCGAAATAATCCCGCAGCTGTTCATCCGTTCCCAGACCCAGGGCACGCAGGAACACCGTCACCGGCAGCTTGCGGTTTTTATCAATGCGGACGTAGAACACGTCGTTCGCGTCGTTTTCATATTCCAGCCAGGCGCCGCGGTTCGGAATTACGGTGGAGCTGAACAGCTCTTTTCCGGTTTTGTCGTACTCCATTTTGTAGTAGACACCCGGAGAACGAACCAACTGAGAGACGATCACACGTTCCGCCCCGTTGATCACAAACGTACCGCTGTCCGTCATCAGGGGAAAATCGCCCATGAACACTTCGGATTCTTTTACTTCGCCGGTTTCACGATTGTGAAGACGGGCTTTGACCCGAAGAGCCGCTGCATAGGTGGCATCGCGCTCTTTGCACTCTTCCACACTGTAGTTGGGTTTGTCGTCGAGCTTATAGTCGACAAAATCCAGTACCAGATTACCCGTAAAATCCGTAATGCCAGAGACATCGTTGAATACCTCTTTGAGGCCCTCGTTGAGGAACCACGCATACGAGTTCTTCTGGATCTCGATCAGGTTCGGCATGCCCAGTACTTCATTGATGCGCGAAAAGCTCATGCGTTCTGTGCGGCCCAACTGCACCGGTTTGACATTCACCATTGGCTCAATCACTCCATATCCATGTATTTCGCCCTCCTCCGCACCCGAAGAAAAGCGATTGGGGGAACCTTTTCTGTTCCCGGGAAAGCCCCCGGAGAACAAATGGCAAGTTAAACAAACTCTTGCATTTTTCAGAGAAATGTGTTATGGTATTTGCAGATAACCAGAACATACATATCCATGATGATGCAGTATAATAGTATACTGTATATTTCTGTTATTGTCAAGTTATTTGCGGACATTTTGTGGGTTTTTGCCCACTTTTTTTGTTTTACCCCCTATATTTACCGAAAAGCCTGCTCGTTCTTCTTTTTGAAAAACGAACAGGTTCTTTCTTTTCTTCCTCGTTTTATGAGAAAACACCCGGATGCGTGTTAACTTTCTCTTCTTCTCTCCAGCGGCCCTTTTATACCGGGGAACCGTTTTCCTCCGCACAAAAAAGAGACCCGGAACTTTTTCCGGGTCTCCCTTTTTATGTATCTCGATTCTGTTCAGAAACGGCAAAGGTATATAACGCCAGTTTTTCCCGCACGATACCGGTGATCTCTTCATAGATGGCCGAAAACCGGCATGCCGTATGGCTGCACTGGTAGTTTTCCCCCTGGCACCGGCAGATCCTGTACGGTCCTTCCACGGCCTCCAGCACCTCTAACAGCGTAATATCCCCGGCGGGCCGTGCCAACCGGTATCCTCCGTGCGCTCCCTTGCGCGAGCACACAATTCCGCTTTTCACCAGGCTGCGCAGAATTTTCACCGAAAAGCGAAGCGGTACATGGGCCTGCTCGCTGAGGACTGCCGCCTCCATGTGCACACCGCTGCGGGCCAGCACATCCACAAGGCGCACCGCATAGTCCGTCTCCTGTGTAATCTGCAAAGCGGAGCCCCCCTTTTTCTCAATCCAGGAAATCCTTCAGGCGCTTGCTGCGGCTGGGATGGCGCAGCTTGCGCAGGGCCTTCGCCTCAATCTGGCGAATACGCTCACGGGTTACATTGAATTCCTTCCCCACTTCTTCCAAGGTACGGCTGCGGCCGTCCTCCAGACCAAAGCGCAGTTTCAGCACCTTTGCTTCCCGATCGGTCAGGGTGCTGAGAACCTCGGTCAGCTGTTCTTTCAAAAGCGTGTGCGAAGCCGCATCCTGGGGGGCCGGGGCATCATCATCTGGGATAAAATCGCCCAGATGGCTGTCCTCTTCTTCGCCGATCGGCGTTTCCAGAGAAACCGGTTCCTGCGCCACCCGCATAATCTCGCGCACTTTATCCTCCGGCATGTCCAACACATAGGCGATATCCTCAGCCGACGGCTCGTGGCCGTTCTGATGGAGAAGCTGGCTGGATACCTTTTTCACCTTATTGATGGTCTCGACCATGTGGACGGGAATCCGGATGGTACGGGCCTGGTCGGCAATGGCGCGGGTGATCGCCTGCCGGATCCACCAGGTCGCATAGGTGGAGAATTTGAAGCCCTTGGTGTAATCGAATTTTTCCACCGCCTTAATCAGGCCCAGGTTCCCCTCCTGAATCAAATCCAAAAACTGCATGCCGCGGCCCAGGTACCGCTTGGCAATACTGACCACCAGGCGCAGGTTCGCTTCGGAGAGGCGCTTTTTGGCCGCCTCGTCCCCTTCCTTAATCCGCTTGGCCAGCTCGATTTCCTCATCCGGGGACAAAAGCGGAACACGGCCGATCTCTTTTAAATAGACCTTTACCGGATCGTCAATGGCAATTCCCTCGGTGGAAAGGGCATTTTCCATCTCTTCGGGCTCCACTTCCGGCTCGTCCAGAATGATATCCTCCATCTGCAGATCGGCCATATCATCGACAATCTCGATGCCCTGGCTCTCGATAATATCGTAGAGCTTCTCAAACTGCTCCGGTTCGATATCCATATCGCCGAACGCATCGCTGATCTCTTTGGTCGAGAGCGAGCCCTTGGCCTTGCCATTTTCCAGCAGATCATGGACAACGGTCTTCTTGTTCTGTACTTCCATGGGTCAGTTCCTCCTGTTTTTCTGTTCCCGGATCCGCTGAAGCTGGAGAACCAGCTCCTCATCGGATGCTTTTTGTATGTCCTCCCGGCCCATTTTTTCTCCCTCCTGCAGGATCACACGGATATACTCCTCCACGTCCTGCCGGATGGCCGGCGTATCATTCCGCCGCGCCAGAATCCGCGCGACCGACGAAATTTCCTCCACAGTCAGATCATGGCTTAAATCCGAAAGAGTTAAAACCCGATCCTTCCCTATCTTTTCCAACAAAAGGCCATATACACGGCGGTTAAAGGCGGTACAAAATTTTTCGGGCGGGATTTTTGCCCGCAAATTCTCTGCATCGTCCGGATGGCTGAACAGGTGCGCAATCAGCCCCTCCTCCGCAGCGGCCGCCCGCAGATGATCCTTTTTCTCGGGATTCACCCGGTCCTTCACGGCGCCGACCTCCTGCTGAGCCGTGCGCAGTTCCTGCTTGCGGCGGATTTTCTCCCGCTTTCGGTCCAGCTGGCGGATCAGCAGCAGCACCGAGCTGCGCTCCACCCCGGCTTCCTCAGCCAGGCGCCCGGCGTACACATCCCGCTCAATCGGGTTCTGAATACCGGCCAGAACCTCGGCTGCCGCGTTCAAATATTGAACCCGCCCGCTTTCTGTCTGGATATTCTGCTGGCTTTTCAGCTTTTGCAGCTGGTATTCCACATCGTTTCCGCAGGCATCCAGCAGCTTTTGAAAGCGGATTCTCCCCTCTTCCCCGTGGGAACGGATGAATTCATCCGGATCTTTCCCATCGGGTACCGACATCACACGCACCAGCAGTCCGGCTTCCCGCAGGATGGGAATGGCGCGGGCGGTTGCTTTCTGTCCGGCGCTGTCGGAATCGTAGCAGATCACCACTTCCTTGGCATACCGGCTGATCAGCCGCGCCTGCTCGGTGGTCAGCGAGGTTCCCAGGGATGCAATGGCCTGGGTAAAGCCCGCCTGGTGCAGGGAGATCACATCCATATAGCCCTCGGCCAGAATCAGCTGACCGGAATCGGTATTTTTTGCAAAGTTCATGGCGAACAGGCCATTGCTCTTGTGATACACCGGGGTATCATTGGTATTGATGTACTTGGGCTTTTCATCGGTTAAGATCCGCCCGCCAAAAGCGATCACATTCCCGCGCAGATCAATAATCGGATACATCACCCGGTTATTGAACCGGTCCATCGCCCGGCCGCTGCGGCTTTTAAAGGCCACATTGGCGGTGATCATCTCTTCATCGCTGTATCCCATCCCCCGCAGGTGATCGCACAGCTGAAACCGGCCGGCCGGTGAGAAGCCCAATCCAAAATGGCGGATTGTCCGCAGGGAAAGCCCCCGCCCCGTTAAATAAGAGAGGCCGGCCTTTCCCTCCTCCCCCATCAGGATCCGGTGATAAAACCGGGCTGTCTCCCGGTTGATCTCCAGGATACGCGAACGCAGCCGTGCCATCCCGTCATCCACCTGATCCTCCGGCACATTCAACCCCGCCCGCTGCGCCAGAAAGCGGACCGCTTCCATATAATCCAGGTTCTCGATGCGGCGGATAAATGTGATCACATCCCCACCCGTTCCGCATCCAAAACAGTAAAACGAGCCGTTTTCGGGATAAATGTTGAACGACGGCGTTTTTTCGTTGTGAAAGGGGCACAGCCCCACCATATTCTTTCCCCGGCGCTTCAGAGAAACATAGCCCGACACAATCTCGGTAATATCGCTGCGAGCCTTCAGCTCGTCCAAAAAGGAATCCGGCAACGGCATGGCAGCCACCCCCTTGATTTGAAACCGTCTTCTCCCTGTTTTCTTAATACGCAGAAAAAAAGGATTTTCCTCTTTATTTCTCTTCACCGGTTACCGCTTCTTCAAAATATTTTTCCCCGGTCTTCCTCGCGTGCAGCTGCCCATTGGCGGCATCCGCCAGCTTTTTCTCAAAAAGCGGCACGCAGGCCGGCGGCATGTGGAAATCCAGAGAGACCTCCTCGGTAAAGCGCGTATCGTCAATCACACCGCCGCATTCCGGAATCAGCGAAGCTAACCGCCCATACCGGCTGTAGTCGCAGGAGACCGTCATCAGATCGCAGGGGCACATACGCACAATACCCGCCGCCTGCACGGCGATGCTCGAGGTATGGGAATACGCACGCACCAGTCCGCCCCCACCCAGCAGGATCCCGCCGAAATAACGGGTGGCCACCACAACCACATCCACCAGATTGCTCTTCTGCAGCACATCCAGCACCGGCATTCCCGCTGTCCCCTGGGGCTCGCCGTCATCACTGTAGCGCTGCAGCTGCCCATCCCGCAGGCGATAGGCATACACGTTATGGGTGGCATCCCAGTGGCGGGAGCGAATGTTCTCCACAAAGGCCACGGCTTCCTCCTGGGTTTGAACCGGCTGGCACCACCCAATAAAGCGCGACCGTTTTTCCGTAAATTCAGCGCTGGCAAAGGCCCTCACTGTCCGGTACTCTGTCATTTCCGTTCCCCCTTTTCACCGGGCATCCGGCAAAAAATGCGCCGGATAAAAATATAGGCGGCGCATTTTTCTGCATGCGCCGCCTGTATTTATGCTTTGTGGATTACTTACCGAGGCCGTAACGCTTTTTGAACATATCAACGCGTCCGCTCGTATCAACCAGCTTCTGTTTGCCGGTAAAGAACGGATGGCACTTGGAACAAATTTCCACGTGAATATCCTTTTTCGTGGAAGACGTCTCGATCACATTGCCGCAGGCACAGGTGATGGTGGTCTTCTCGTACTTAGGATGCAGATTCTCTTTCATGTCTGGTCACCTCTTTCAGCAGTACTGCAAGATTAACAAATGGATTATATCATACCGCTTTGGGAAAAGCAATAGCAAAATCAGATATTTTTCCGGTCAATCCGATCCGTTTTCCCGATAGGTTACATATTCTTCCAGACACATGGACAGTTCCCGCATACGCTGGGCATTCTTCACACCCACATACCGCAGGCAGGTGGGGTCAAACTCATGGTTGGTGATAACCTCGCTTCCCTCGGGATAGCGGAAAACAAATCCGTAATCCGCCGCATTCCGAACCAGAAAACTGTAGGCCTTTGTCTTTTGAAAACTCTCTTCTTCGCCGCCGGCCTCTCCCACCTGGAAAGAAAGGCCCGTCTGCATTTCACTGCAGCCCCCCTTGGGTACGGTCTTTTCCGCCTGGCGTTCGGCCATCACACGGGAATATCCCTTATCCTTCACCAGACGCTCCACTTCCTGCTGGTACAGGGCATCCTGCTCCTGTGGACTGATATAACCGCCGGTTATCTGCAGCGGGCAGCCCGCTTCCTCTGCCGCCTGCAGCAGTTCTGTCAGGGCAGGGATCATTTTTTCCTCCAGCTTTACGCCCTCATATTCCACCAGCTGGGGCTGTTCTTCCTCTTCCAGAGGATCCTCCGGCGCACACAGCTTTAAGCAGAAGCTGTCCGGATAGACGGGAAGTCCCTCCTCCGGTTCGGTACTGCTGCTCTCTTCCCCGCCGGAGCTCTCCAGTACGCTTCCGCCCTGTGAGAGCTGATGAATCTGCGAGTAGGCATACCACACCCCCACGCCGGTTACCAGAACCAGCAGGGCAAAAACCAAAATCATCAGCAGACGGATATGCTTAATCTGCTCATCGGCGTGCCAACTGGGCTTGGCGTGTTCAATCCGGTTTTTCCTTTTCTTTCCCGGCACAGTTTTCCCTCCTTTTTCTTCCGGGACCTTTTCCCGGTACTTTTTGTTTATTTTAGTACGATTTCGCCGCTAATTCAACCCGTTTTCCTTTTTCTTCATAAAATCCCGCTTTTCCTTTCATACAGTAAGCTCCTTTGGAGACCTGTACCGAATTTCTGTTTTTACAGAAAACTTTTTTCCCTTCTTGCAGGAATCCGTAAAGTTCGATATACTTATTCTATAATCCAATCTTGTGCGATTCTGTCAGCACAATCATAGAAAATACCGCCCTATTCGATAAAAAACAGAAAGGAATGCTTTTTATGCGAAAAACAAAAATCATCTGTACACTGGGCCCCGCAACCGATCAGGACGGCATCCTGCGCCTTTTGGCAGAAGCGGGTATGAATGTGGCGCGGCTGAACTTTTCCCACGGCACCCACGAACAGCAAAAGAAACGGGTTGATGCGGTAAAGGCCATCCGGGAGGAGCTGAATTTGCCCATTGCCCTCCTGTTGGACACCAAGGGGCCGGAGATCCGCCTGACAGAATTTGAAAAAAAGCAGGTCCACCTGAAAGCCGGGGACCAGTTTGTTCTGACCACCCGGGATGTGATCGGTGATGAAACCACCGCCGGCATCACCTTTGCCGGGCTTCCGGCGGATGTCTCCCCCGGAACGCGGATTCTGATTGACGATGGCCTGATCGAATTGCGCGTGGAATTCTGCACAAAAACGGATATCACCTGTACGGTGGTAAACGGCGGGCCGGTTTCCGCCCACAAGGGAATCAATGTTCCGGGGGTCACCCTCTCCCTCCCCTTTATCAGTGAGCGGGACCGCGAGGACCTGGCTTTCGGCGTGGAGCAGGGGTTTGATTATGTGGCCGCCTCCTTTACCCGTTCTGCCAACGATATCCATAAAATGCGCACCCTTCTGAAAAAGCTGGGTGGCGAGCACATCCGGATCATCGCCAAGATTGAGAACGCCGAGGGTGTGGAGAACATCGACTCCATTCTGCAGGCCGCCGACGGCGTCATGGTGGCCCGCGGCGATCTGGGCGTGGAAATTCCCCTGGAGGAAATCCCCGTTATCCAGAAAAAACTGATCGACAAAACCCGCAGTGCCGGTAAGCAGGTCGTCACCGCTACCCAGATGCTCGATTCCATGATCCACAATCCCCGGCCCACCCGTGCGGAATCCACGGACGTTGCCAATGCGATTTATGACGGGACGAGTGCCATCATGCTCTCAGGAGAAACGGCCGCCGGTGATTATCCGGTGCA
>JBJEQH010000177.1:0-1971 GCA_051881655.1 Candidatus Heritagella sp.
GGAACGGTATAATCAAACTATATAAAAGGAAATGCGTGGAACGGGAAAGTAGCCTTTTTCAGCGGTTTAAAAAGAGAGAAGCACCGTGGCTGAAAGTGCTTAAAACAGCGGAAAAGTGTGAAGACCACCCGGGAGCAGCGGCCAGAGAAAGGGGTCCCCCAAATGGCTGACGGCTGGCCGGCGTTATCGGCTGAAATGAGCGAATCATCAAGGTGGAACCGTGCTGATTTTTCGGCACCCTTGAAGCGGGCAGGTACCCGTTTCAAGGGTGCCTTTTTTTGTCTAATACCATTGTATAGGGAAAGGAAGTCAGAAAAATCATGAAAGTAATTATGAATGACGGGACCGTACGGGAGGCCGAGGAGCAGGAACAGCTGCATATTATCCGCCATACGGCAGCGCATGTGATGGCCCAGGCGATCAAGCGCCTGTATCCCCATGCGGATTTTGCATTTGGCCCCGCCACGGAAAACGGCTTTTATTACGATGTGGATCTGGGCGACACCAAGCTGTCGGACGAGGATCTGGCGGCTATTGAAAAGGAAATGCGCAAGATCGTAAAGGAAAACCTGCCGATTAAGCCTTTCATCCTGCCCCGGGAGGAAGCGGTCAAGCTGATGGAAGAACGCGGCGAGAAGTACAAGGTCGAGCATATCGGCGATCTGCCGGAGGATGCGGTGATCAGCTTCTATCAGCAGGGCGAGTACATTGATATGTGCGTCGGCCCGCACCTGACGTATACCAAAGCGCTCAAGGCGTTCAAGATCACCCAGCAGTCCGGTGCATACTGGCGCGGGGATAAGAACAATAAGCAGTTGACCCGCATCAACGGCATTGCGTTTGCCACGCAGGCCGAGCTGGACGAGCATCTGAAGCTTCTGGAGGAGGCGGAGAAGCGCGACCACCGCCGCATCGGCAAGGAAATGAATCTGTTCATGATGTGCGACGAGGGCCCCGGTTTCCCGTTCTTCTTGCCCAAGGGTATGCTGCTGAAAAATGCGCTGATCGATTATTGGCGCGAGATTCACACCCGGGAAAATTATGTGGAGGTCTCGACGCCCCTGATTATGAACCGCCACCTGTGGGAGACCAGCGGCCACTGGGATCACTATAAGGATAACATGTACAGCACCCAGATCGACGGGGAGGACTACTGCATCAAGCCCATGAACTGCCCCGGCGGCGTGATGGTATACCGCAGTGCCCTGCACTCCTACCGTGAGCTGCCCCTGCGCGTGGGCGAGCTGGGTCTGGTTCACCGCCATGAAATGCGGGGAGCGCTGCACGGCCTGTTCCGTGTGCGCTGCTTTACCCAGGACGATGCCCATATCTTCATGCGGCCGGATCAGATCACCGGCGAAATCAAGAACGTGGTGCATCTGATCAACGAGGTTTATGAGAAGTTCGGCTTCTCCTATTTTGTGGAGCTCTCCACCCGGCCCGAGGACAGCATGGGCAGTGATGAGGACTGGGAGGCAGCGACCAACGGCCTGAAGGGCGCGCTGGAAGAGCTGGGTCTGGATTATATCATCAACGAGGGCGACGGTGCCTTCTATGGCCCGAAAATTGACTTCCATCTGAAAGACAGTCTGGGACGCACCTGGCAGTGCGGCACCATTCAGCTGGATTTCCAGATGCCGCTGAACTTCCACCTGGAGTACACCGCCGAGGACGGCAGCCGTCAGCGCCCGATCATGATTCACCGTGTGTGCTTTGGCTCGATCGAACGCTTTATCGGTATCCTCACCGAGCATTATGCGGGTAAATTCCCCACCTGGCTGGCACCGGTACAGGTGAAGGTGCTGCCTGTTTCGGAGAAGAGCATGGAATACGCCAAAGGGGTGTACCAGAAGCTGCGGGATGCCAAAGTCCGTGTGGAGCTGGACGAGCGCGACGAGAAGATCGGCTATAAGATCCGCGAGGCCCAGCAGGTGGGCCGTGTGCCGTATATGCTGGTGATCGGTGCGAAGG